>JAWAEB010000007.1:0-25132 GCA_038891515.1 Nitrososphaerota archaeon
GCGTAGCCCACCGCAGGTATAGGTTTGGGGATTGGGTTTAAGAAGCCATGGAGAGGGCTGTCCAGACTATGAGTGCTCCGAAGACCATTTCCCATGCAGGAAGAGGGAATGCATTCTAGAGCATGTCTGGAGATGGCTGAACCTCTTCCACATATCCACCCAGCCAGAGACGCCACGCCTGATGAAGAGCATAACAGGGGTGATGGAGATGGCTTAAGTTAACAGAGCCAGGCGGATGGTTGAAATCGTTTATGTCGTCAGCACCTATTCGCCTGTGGGTAGCTTTTTGCTGGTAGATACGAATGATGGTGTCTTAAGGTCGATATAAACCCAGATTTTGAAGGGCTTGTGGGTGAGTTGAGAAGGTGGGTTTTGGATATCGAGAGATAGGTCGGATATTCTCAGGAAGGCTGTTGAACAGCTAGGCGAATATTTCAGGCGACGCAGGAAGGTGTTTGAGCCGGATCTGCGGGGGCTGTTTTAAGAAAAAGGTTTGGGAAACGGTGGCAAGAACTCTCTTGGGCGAGGTTAGAAGCTATCGTGAAGTAGCCATTGCTAGCCGTTATCCGAACGCCTATAGAGCGGTAGGAAAATGGCGGTAAACCCTGTCGCAATAGTCATTCCGTGCCACCGGGTCATCCGCTCCGACGGCACTTTGCGCCATTATGGCTGGAGTGAAAAATCAATGTATGGCCTCTACGGCATGAGGGTTTATAAGGCTAACCATGTCTCACACCGTTCAAGGGTGAACGCTGATATTGGACCCTTGCAAACATAAGTAGGGGAGTTGTTTAACAATTTATCCGACAGGAAAAGATTGAAGATAGCCCTAACGGTCTCGCTGATAGTTTTTTTAATGGAGATTTTCGGCGGTTTTGTCAGCAACAGCCTCGCCTTGCTGAGCGACGCTGTACACGTTCTCTCAGACATGCTCGCGATAATGCTTGCCCTCTGGGCCGCCATACTGGCGAGCCGTCCTCACACATCACTCTATACATACGGCTATCACAGAGCGGAGGTTCTAGCAGCGTTAATAAATGGAATAGGCCTCGCAGGCATATCGATATACCTACTCACTGAGACTTTCGGCAGGTTCTTCAACCCCGCTGTTGTTGAAGGCCAGTTGATGACCCTATTTACATCGGCTGGTCTCGCTGCAAACGTCTTCACGCTGGCCATTCTCAGAGAGGGTTATAGACGGAGCCTCAACATGAAGGGTGTGTTTCTCCATGTGCTGGGCGACACAGCTTCTTCAGTCATCGTTCTTTTAGGAGCTGCTGTCATAACCTTGACAGGTTTTCATTTGGCAGATGCTGTAGCCGCCGTAGCCGTCAACATACTGATCATGTTCAGCGCCACCCGTCTTGTCCTCGACTCATTAGCAGTGTTGATGGAGGCTTCTCCCAAACATATAGACGTCAGAGATGTTGCGGAAAATATTCGGAAGGTTGACGGTGTGGTGGATGTTCACGACATACATGTCTGGACTATTACAACAAATCTCTATGCTATAAGCTGCCACATAGTAGTCGCTAAGCATCGATACCTTGATGTGGAAAAGATAACAGAAGAGGTCAGGAGGCTACTAAGGGGAAAGTATGGCATAGAACACATCACAATCCAAGCGGAGATTACACAGCCTGGCTTCGTGGGACTGGATGAGATTAAACGGCGATGAGTTAAGATGTTAGTGTTTCTCGGAAAATTTCTCTGGATAGCTGACACTTTATGCATATTATATCCTTACGGCTCAGTTCAGATGTTACTTCTGCGGGGCGCCCATAGTAGAGAAACCCAGCGTGGAATATATAGATGGAGGCCGATACTACCTCTCCAGTAGGGAGTGCGCCGAGGCTTTTATAAAAAGGCTGGTTAAAAGGGCGAAAAATCTTAAAGAAAGCTCCGCATAGAAACGATGATGCCCGGTCGGAAGATTGTTCCATTCGTCCCATCACCGATGGATGTGGTGGAGAGAATGCTCAGCCTAGCTGACGTCGATGAGGGTGAGAATGTCTATGACTTGGGTTGCGGTGATGGGAGGGTTCTGCTGACAGCAGCCAGGAAGTTCAGGGCCTCAGCTGTGGGCTGTGAGGTGAGGCCAGCCTTGGTAACGCATGTGAGAAACAGTGTTAGGGCGCTACGTCTAGACGACAGAATAGCCCTGGTCAAGAGAGACATGTTCACCATACCACTGCATGATGCAGACGTGGTAACCCTCTACCTAACAAGAGACGTGCTGGGAAGGCTTAGGCCCAAGCTGGAGAATGAGCTGAAACCCACAGCCAGAGTTGTATGCCACGACTACCCCATACCCGGATGGAGACCGATACACTGGGAGAGGTTCAGCGGACACACAATCTACCTGTACAAACCGATGAATAAACTATAATGATTCTAGATAGCTTATTGGAACGGTTCGGCCCGGTCAGAGATTTTTAGCTAATACCTAGGTTCCGCTCAAGATCTTTGTAATCCTTTTTCATTTTATAAAGCTGTGTAACTTGATGTATTAAGATTACCTTGATTTCCTCCCTTATTTCGTGGAAGGTACCGCTGAGCAGTTCATTAGCCTTAGGCTTGTCCTCATCCGTCACAGCTATGTATATCTTGCTGTTCCATATGTCTCGAGCATGTTTGAGCTTTGACAACGCATGATATAGATCACCCCCCACCTGTACTTCAAATACGTAGGTAGGTACAGCTCTCTCCACCCTTCTCCAGACAACATCAAGTCTAGCCCCATCCATGCTGTATTCGCTCTCTGAGACATACCCTTGTAACCTCCCTATCTCTACCAACATCGCTTTTACCCTATCGTGAAGATCAATCGGTTCGGGGGCCTGCGGTAGTGGGTGATGATGGGGCTCTTTTGTTTTCAAAAGTTCAACAACTCTTACCGCCTCTTCATAATTCAAAAACTGAAAACCAGCCCGAGCTATATTCTTGATATATTCAGTTTTAACACTAGACTTTCTCCACATATGCTGTGGCAGTAGATAATCTATATCAAACTCAAATCTGTAAGGCCAGATAACTTTATTCTCCTTAACCTCAAGAGGCCAAAGCGGCTTGTCTTGCTTAAACTTTGTACGTATAGTGCCGTGTCCAACCACACCTCCCACTGGCTTCATAACGTATATGAGAATCTTATCGCCTTCTTTGATTTTCTCCCACCTCCTGATCATTGTTGACTTTCCTACTAATCCCCATATCTTCCCAAAAGCTAAGGAGGTCTGCCAATTCTCCGGGGTGCCTGAGGTAATCCAATATCTTTGTACAGCAGGCTCCATACCATAATGCATATGAAGACTCATATTAGTTTTCCAGCTCCAGCCTGTAGTTGGTCTAGCAATGGTCCATGCCCCCTATCGCTTGGTTTATCGCCTATATATTTGCCATCTTCCTAATTTTCTCGCCCACCTTCTCCATGGTATGTTCAGCCATCTTTTTCATGAGTTGCTCCAATATCTCGTATGCTTTGGGGTTGCCGGTCCACGTTTCAACGAACTCTCCACTCCTCACCCGCTCCAAAACCTTCTCCATGTTCTTCCGCACATTGCTATCTATGACTTGTGGGCCGACTGTCAGGCCTCCATATTTAGCAGTGTCTGAAACGGCTTTGAGCATCTTAGTCATGCCGCCTTCGTATATGAGGTCTACTATCAACTTCATCTCGTTGCACACCTCGAAGTACGCCAGCTCGGGCGGGTATCCATTCTCCACCAAGACCTCAAAGCCGTTTCTGATCAGCTCCATAACACCTCCCACTAGGACTGTCTGCTCGCCGAAGAGGTCTGTCTCAGTCTCATCCTTGAATGTTGTCTCTATCACGCCTGCACGGGAACAGCCCACAGCCTTAGCCATGGCCAGAGCAGTCTCCAACCCATGGCCGCTGGGGTTCTGCGCTACAGCGACCAGCGCGGGCACACCCTTTCCCAGCATGTACAGCTCTCTCATCCTAGGGCCCGGGGCCTTGGGGGCCATCAGGATGACATCCACAGTTTCAGGGGGTGTGATGGTTTTGTAGTGGATGTTATAGCCGTGGGAGAATCCCAGAGTCTTCCCAGCCTTCATGGCCTTCTTGATGTGTTTCTGGTATGCGGCTGGCTGTTCGGGGTCTGGGATTAGTACGTGTATGACGTCACCCGCCTCAGCTGCCTCATCTACGGTTAGTGGTTTGAATCCATCCTCTAGGGCACGTCCCCATGAGGAGCCGCCCTCACGCAGTCCCACAACCACATTCAGGCCAGAGTCACGCATATTGAGGGCCTGGGCCCTTCCTTGGCTCCCATATCCTATTACTGCGATGGTCTTGCCTTGAAGTGGTTTGAGGGATATGTCTTGGTCATAGTATACCTTCATGGCCGGATGTCCATCTATGCTTGGATAAAACTGTTCACTATGTGTCCAGCTTGAGCAGTCTGGTGGCGTGGAAGTATGGGAAGTTGAGGAGTTTCTTAGCCAGCCACTCCCCCTTATCCTCCGCCCCGTTCAGTGTTAGTGTGGCTGAGAGTTTCCCGCCATTGCCTATGCTGTAGATGTTTATAGTCTCGATGGTGAAGCCGCCTTGCTTAACGGTCAGCATCATCTTAGCCACGGCGTCTGGGCTGTTGATGAGTTCCACATGTAGAAGGAGACGCATCAGTCAGCTACCTCCCAACGCTCACTATCCTCTCACTGACCGCGAAGCCAGGAGGCAGCTTCACGTCAGTAAGCCAGCGGCCTGGCGGAACCATGGGGAAGACCATCTCACCCCTATCCACCGGCACATCTATTGTTAGCGCTTGATCGTTTCTCACAGCCCGCCTCACTGCAGTAAGCAGCTCATCATATGATTCAACCCTTATCCCCTCGACGCCGAAGGCTTCGGAGAGCTTCACGAGGTCTGTCCTGTCGGTGTATTCCACATCTTTGTATCTCTTGTTGTAGAACATGTCCTGCCACTGCCTCACCATACCTAGGGCCCTGTTGTCGAATATGATTGTTATAACTGGCAGGTTATAGTCTGTGACGCATGCTAGGGTCTGGCATGTCATTAGGAAGCTCCCATCACCATCCAGGTCCACGACAGGCCTCTCGGGCGCAGCCGCCTTAGCGCCGAAAGCCGCTGGCAGTCCAAAACCCATCGTGCCCAGACCACCGCTTGTTATCCAGCTTCCAGTGCTCCTAGCCTTCCAGAAAAGCTGGGCCCACATCTGGTGCTGCCCCACTCCAGTTGTGACTATTGTCTGGGGTGGTAGTTCTTGGCTAAGTAGGGAGACTATCTTCCAGCTGTGTAGTTGTTTTCCGTCATCCATTGTGAGCATGTATTCCTCATATGCCGCTCCTATGTCCCTCAGCCTCTGGACTAGGGGTGTCTCAGGCCTTCTGGCCGTGATGTGCTTGAGGTATTCGACCAGCTCTCTCAGAACATGTTTGGCGTCTCCGGGAAGGGATATCGTTGGCCGTGCGTTCTTGCCGAATTCGCTGGGATCTATGTCTATATGGATTATCTTCCGGCTCTTCTCGAACTCCTTAGCTGGGCCAACCGCCCTGTCTGATAGTCTCGTCCCAACACATAATATTACATCCGACTCGGTGACGGCTAGGTCGGCCTCAACCCTTCCATGCATACCCACCACGCCGAAGACTAGGGGATGGTTCTCGGGGACGGCTGACTTGCCCATGGTGGTGGTGACTATGGGACATGCCAGATGCTCGGCCAGCTCGATAACCTCGGCTGATGCTCCACCATATATCACACCGCCGCCACATAATATCACAGGCTTCTCAGCTCCAGCTATCAGTTTGGCGGCCTCCATTATTGAGCCCACATCAGGCTCTGGTGGGCTACGGTTAAAGTATGGCTCAGGTTGCAGTGGGTTGAAGCTGTCCTCCACCTCCTCCTGCATCACATCTCTCGGAATGTCGAGGAGTGCCGGGCCAGGCCTGTTGGACGTGGCTATGGAGTAGACGTTGACGAATTCTTGGGAGAGGCGTCTGGCATCCTTGACGGTTACAGCATATTTTATATGGGGTAGGACAAGCCCCACGATGTCGGCTTCTTGGAATGCATCGGTTCCCATGAAGGACCTGACAACTTGGCCAGTTATGCCCACCACGGGGACGCTGTCCATGGCAGCATCCACAAGGCCTGTGATGAGGTTGGTGGCGCCCGGGCCCGATGTGCCGCTGCATACACCGGGCCTGCCCTTTATCTTGGCGTATCCCTCGGCTGCGTGAGCTGCCTCCTGCTCATGGCGTACAAGAATGCTTCTGATGTCGGAGTTGAGTAGGGCGTCGTAGAAGGGCATGTTAGCCCCTCCGGGTATGCCGAAGACTACCTCAACTCCACACGCCTCCATCTGCCTGACTAGGTGGTCTGCGCTTCTCATATCAACCAGCCCTTATAGACTGCTGTGAGACAAGTATCTGGTGGATAGCGCTGGTGACCGCGGCAGCCATCGCCTTTGCAGGGTCTATGTCAAGCCCCCGCCCAACAGCATGTATTTTTTTCACCACCAGCTCCACCTCGGCTTCTGCGGGGTGGTTATCCATGTATGAGGTGTGGAGTTTGAAGTCCAGTAGCTTGACCTCTGCTAGGTTCTTTACTGCGTCCAACGCGGCAGCCAAGGATGCGGAGGTAGCCGTTTTACCCACACCCCTGCCTTTCACCAGCTCACCCACAACCATCATCTCACATGTGACTTCATACTCACCATCCATGTTGTTTATCTGGAGCTTCTTCACGTAAGACCGCTCAAATGTCTTACTTCCATAAACCCCGTCCGCTATTGCGAGAACAGTCTCCTCCGAGACCTTCCCACCAGAATCACCTATCTCCTTTATGGCTGAGAGGACCTTGAGGAGCTTCTCCCTATCTGGGTTGAAGCCATATTCTTTCAGGAGAGCTTCGACGCCATGGAGTCCTGAGTGCTTCCCATAGACTATGCGCCGTCTACGGCCGAAGATTTCAGGCATCACAGGCTCGTAGGTTGATGGGCTTCCGAGAACTCCGTGGACATGTATCCCGCTCTCATGTGCGAATGAGTTGTCGCCAACTATCGCCTTGTTCTTGGGGACTGTTATACCCGTTAGCTTCTCCACAAGCCTAGATGTGCTGTATATCTTCTCAAACCTTATATTGGTCTCCACCCCGTATAGGAATTTGAGGGCTGCCACAATCTCCTCAAGGCTTGCATTCCCAGCTCTCTCACCTATACCATTAACAGTGGCATGGACAATCTCGGCTCCAGCCTCAACACCCGCTAGAGAGTTGGCTACTGCGAGGCCGAAGTCATCATGGCAGTGGACTGCGACAGGTATGCTGACGGCCTGCTTCACGGTCGAGACGAGACGCCTCATGACATATGGCAGGCTTGTCCCAACGGTGTCCGGTATGTCGAGGCTGTCGGCCCCCACCCTCTCCACTTCTTGGAAGACCTTCACTAGGAATGCTGGATCAGTCCTGGTCGCGTCCTCGGCTGAGAAGTGTACTGTGAAGCCGTGGGATTTGGCGTACTCCACCATGGAGACGGCTTTCTCCAACGCCTCCTCACGCGTCATCATAAGCTTATGCTTGAGGTGTATGTCTGACGTGGCTATGAAGACATGAATCCATTCCGTCCCCACATCCACCGCAGCATCAATATCTGACTTCTCACATCTTGCGAGGACGCATATCTTAGAGTCCAACCCCATCCTAGCTATCTTCTTTATGGCCGCCCCCTCACCCCTCGAGACTCTTGGAAACCCTGCCTCGATAATGTCTACGCCCAGCCCATCCAGCGCCTCGGCCAGCCTGATCTTGTCCTCTGGTCTTAGTGCCGCCCCTGGTGTCTGCTCACCGTCCCTGAGAGTGGTGTCAAAGATATACACCCTGCTGGGGAGACTATAATCTTTTTGGAGAAGGTTACGCCAAGCCATATCCACCACCTAGAAAAGAGGAACGGCTACCTGGGCCCTCTTCATGGGCCTGCAGCCAATCCCGAGGCTTACTGCGGCCGGAGCAATAATCTCAATCCTCTGCAGTCTTTTCCACCACCACGGATATATAAGGTTTCAAAGCCTTACCGTTCTAAAAAATAGACCTATCACCCACCCACATATAGCCAAGCACATGTATCGCGCCATCTTCCTAGCGGTATGGTCAGTCCTCACAGTGGCTGGTATGGTTTGGGGAACCCAGTATGACTGGCCAGACTTCGGGCATATTGACTATGGGCTACCGCTGGTTTGGGGTGTCCACACACTCGTCACAATAACGGGACCGGCGGACATATGGCAGGTGGACCTCCCCATCATAGTCTATGACCTTGTCTTCTGGCTGGCATTATTGGTTGTGGGAAGCGAGCTGGTGGGATGGGCTGAGTCTAGGAGAAAAGGATAATTTCCATGCTGGTCTCTGCAACTGTGGTTGCCTGTGGCTCAGAAGCTGGGGATTAGGATAGTTGAGATGGGTGACGTGGGCTCCACGATGGATGAGGCGAGAAACTTGGGCGCCGTGGATGAGGGGACGGTGGTGGTGGCTAGAAGCCAGACAGCTGGTGTGGGAAGGCTGGGACGTAGGTGGCACTCACCAACCGGCGGACTATGGTTCACGATAATAATATACCCGAGGCAGAGCGCAACCACATCACCACTGCTAACGCTGGTGGCCGCACTAGCCGTCAGTAGGGGAATAGCCCTAACCACAGGCCTCCAGCCCACCATAAGATGGCCCAACGATGTCTACCTCCACGGCCGGAAGGTGGCCGGCATACTCGCTGAGATGGATGTGGTGGGAGATATTGTGTCTAGGGCGCTGGTGGGTGTAGGTGTAAACGTCAACTTCAACCTTGAGGAGCTCCCACCCGATGTTAGGGGCGAGGCCACCACGCTCATGCATGAGTTGGGCTCTGAGGTGAGCCTCGAGCTGCTGCTGGCCAACATATTATTGGAGTTTGGGAAGCTCTATGACTCTTTCAAGGCGGGGTGGAGAGTTGAGATAATGAAGGATGTGAAGGATGCTATGCAGATGTTGGGCGAGACTGTGAACGTAACCCTCTCACATGGCACCCAGCTGATAGGTGTTATGGAGGATTTGGATGAGCTGGGCAGGGTGGTTTTGAGGTTGGATCAAGATAGGATATTCCTCTCTCCAGGTGATATTGAGAGGATAGCCCAGCTCTAGAAACGTTTTTGAGCAGGCTATGTTGCGGTGAATCCATGCGTGAGCCGCAGCATCTAAAGACTAGGGACGTCGCACAGCGGGTTGTAGTTGCCGGCGACCCAGCCCGTGTGGTCCAGCTCGCTAAGATGCTTAAGGATGCTAGGCTTGTGAACGAGAATAGGGGATTCATCACATATACGGGGACGTATGATGGGGCTCCTGTCACGGTTGCATGCCATGGTGTCGGCGGACCTTCTGCGGCCGTGGTTTTTGAGGAGCTGGTGATGCTGGGTGCCCGTGTGGTTGTGAGGCTTGGCTCCACAGGTGGTTTCCTGAAGGAGATGAAACTGGGTGAGGTGGTCGTCCCCACAGGTGCGGCCTATCTTGGTGGTACTCTGAAGCAGTATATCCCCGACGACTATATCTCACCGGTGCCCAGCTTTGATGTGCTGACTGAGCTGGTGAGGACCTTGGATGGACTGGGTCTGAAATACTATCTAGGCCCCGTCTTCTCAAGCGATGCCTTCTACGCTGAGGACCCGCAGTTTCTCAGCAAGTGGGTCTCGAGGGGCTACATATCCGTGGAGATGGAGTGCGCCACCCTGTTCGGGTTGGGTATGATGAGGGGTGTGAAGACGGGCTCCATCCTCCTCATAAGCGATAACCTGGCCGAGATGACTCCCATGGTGGATGCCGAATACCTCAGACCATATGTAGAGAAGGCTGGACATGCGGCCCTTCAAGCAATCACGAATGTCAAGCTCTAACTATTCTAGAAATATTCTCCAATCAACCCTTAAAATAAACATTGTGGAAATGGAATGACGTGCGTGCCCAGCTTTCCATCATAGTTCTCATAGCCTTCGGCGCAGGCTTAGTGGCTCTAGGGCTCATCAGATTCCCATACACCACGGCTCATGAGGATGACGTCCTAGTCCAGACATCCTCCACAGAGGTTCAGACCGTTGTAGAGACAGGCACCATAGTCCTCACGTACATCAGGACATCCTCCGCCACTTCGCACACCACCCTACAAGTAGTGGAGACCTATACAACTACCCGCCTCACATCCGCCACCACTGTGCTTAACACCATAGGCCCAAGGAGGGCCTGGCCTGAAACACCAATCATTCTAGGACCATACACTGTGGATCTGGGTGAGAAGCTGCGAATACTGTGGACCGCTGACAGGCCCCTCAACGTGTATGTGATGGCCAGTAATATTACCCCACCCACCACATGGCTGGCGGTCGGTGAGGGCGCTGTAGGCAACCTAACCTACACTACATCGGCGGCTGAAAATGTATACGTGGGCGTATACGCCTCAGAGCCCGATACGACTATCTCTGGAGTTGAGGTGATCCGTTTGGCAGACGTTCCGAATGTTGAGATGGGCACTAGGACATCCACCGTCACAACGGCCTTGTCATACACGACCACCCACACAATCTATGAGGCAGGGGAGACAACCGTCGCTAGGCTGGAAACGGCTAGGATACCCTATACAACCTTGGTGAGGACGACTGTTACGGAGACACGCTACTCTGATGTGGGCTTCGCAGCCTTCATGGGCTCCTTCATCATATTCACTGGTATTCTACTGATGGTTCTACTTGTTAGGGTAATGCCCAAGCCTCATGGAGAGGTTAATAGACCAGAGGGTTAGTCCGGATAGTGTATGTGGTGAGGCTGGCATGACCGACAGTATCTCTAAGCGGATTGCTGAGCTGGCCCTCTCAGCTGGGCCAATACGCCTCCGAGTCCTGCACGAGGCTAAGCGCCGCATCTTGGATAGCCTAGGATGCTATTTCGGGGCTTGGGATGAGGGTTCTGTGAGGGTGGCCCGCGAGTCGGCTGTGAGATATGGTAGCTGTGTCGACGGTGCCATGGTTTGGGGGCTTGGTGTGAAGGCTTCGCTGGAGTGGGCCGCCTTCTCCAACGCCGTAGGTGTCAGGGCGCTGGACTTCAACGACACATACCTCTCGCTGGAGCCCCTACATCCAAGTGATATGATACCAGCCATAATGGCGGTGGGTGAGCATCTAAACGCCAGCGGCATAGACGTGCTGGAGGCTATAGCCGTGGGATATGAAGTGGGGTGCAGGCTCTGCGACTCCGCCACCCTACGTAAACGTGGCTGGGATCATGTGAACTATACCATGCTGGGAGCGGTTGCAGCCCTCTCAAAGCTAATGAGCCTAAGCCATGAGCGCACGATGAACGCATTATCCATAGCAGTAGTACCCCACGTGGCTATGAGGCAGACGCGTGCAGGCGAGCTATCTATGTGGAAGGGTGCGGCTGCAGCCAACGCATGTAGGAACGCGGTATTCGCAGCCCTGCTGGCCAGCCGTGGCATGACAGGCCCATCCCAGCCCTTCGAAGGTGAGATGGGCTTCTATAAGCAGGTCTCTGGCACACCATTCCCACCCGAGGTCTGGGCTGACACATCGAGCTGCCAAGCCATACTCCGCACATACATAAAGTATCATCCAGTAGAATACCACGCCCAGTCAGCCGTGGACGCAGCCCTACAGATATACTCGGAGCTGGGGGGGTCTGGGGAGATTGATAGTGTGAGGGTTGAGACATTCGAAGCAGCTTATACGATTCTGGTGAAGGACCCTGAAAAATGGCGGCCGATGACAAGAGAGACAGCGGACCATAGCCTGCCATTCATCGTGGCTGCAGCCCTCCACGATGGCGGTGTGTGGCTTGATACCTTCTCTCCACCCAAGCTGGAATCCGGTGGTATTAGGCGGCTGATGGGTGTGATGGAGGTTTTGGAGGACGAATCTCTCACACGCCGCTACCCCGCCGAGATACCCAACAGAATCACGGTCAAGACCAGGGGTAGTGGACAGGTTGTGAGGGAGGTGAGTGTTCCTAGGGGTCATGCACGTAATCCCATGACCGATGAGGAGGTGGTGTCCAAGTTCCACAGACTCGCATCCCACATACTCGACACCGACCGACGGAACGCAATAGTTGAGACATTGTGGAGGCTTGACAAACTACAAAGCATAGGTGAGTTCACAGCTCTTCTGGGGAGGGTGGGGGAATGAGCTACGTACCAGGGCTTGAGAACATACCCGCCGCCGAGACATCAATATCAACCATAGACACAGATGCTGCGAAGATATGGATAAGGGGGTACAGCCTGGAGGAGCTGGCCAAGAAAACATCATACGAGGAAGTGGCCCACCTGCTCATCCACGGCACCCTACCCACCAAAGAGAAACTAGCATCATTCAAGGAAACCCTCCTGGCCGAATCTATGGTCCCGAAAGAAGTATGGCATATCCTGAAGTCTCTGCCGATGAACATGCATCCCATGGATATCTTGAGGACAGCCATTTCAGCCCTAGCCGGGTTTGACCCACAGCTGGAAGACACCTCGCTGGAGGCTAATGTCAACAAGGCTGTGAGGCTTGTGGCTAAGACGGGCTTTCTCGTGGGCAACCTCTTGAACATGGATAGGGGTGGCGCTATGCTCTTCAGCCCAGACTATGGACATGCGGCCAATATTCTCCAAGCCATCCTAGGCAGACAGCCCAAAAGCTGGGAGTCCCGAGCCTTCGAGACCGCCTTCATACTCTATGTGGAGCATGAACTGGCAGCATCCACCTTCGCATCCAGAGTGATAGCCTCCACCATGAGCGACATATATGGAGCTGTCGCTGGCGCCATCTCAGCCCTCAAAGGCCCCCTCCATGGTGGCGCCAACGAGAAGGCTCTCGAGATATTCCAGTATGATGTTGATGGTGCCGAGAGGTTTGTGAGGGAGAGGCTGGCCATGAGGGAGAGGATTATGGGGTTCGGCCACCGTGTGTACAGGCGGGGGATTGACCCGAGGGCCCAGCTGATGAAGAACGTGTTGGCCGAACTATGTGAAAGGTATGGCGATGATAGGCTCTACCATGTGGCTGTGAGGGTGGAGGAGATAATGGCTGCTGAGAAAAGCCTCTACCCCAACCTAGATTTCTACGTAGCTCCTGTCTACAAGCTCCTTGGGATACCTGTCAGGCTTTTCACACCAATCTTCGCAGCTTCTAGAATGGCTGGATGGTGCGCCCACATCATAGAGCAGCAGGCTGCCAACAGGCTCTTCAGACCTAGGGCGATCTACACCGGCCCTAAGGGGCTAGAGATATGAGGGCATGACCTCAGAGGCGAATCTCCTCATGGACTCGACATAGGAACTCCTAGGAAAGGAGACCACGTAATAGCTGCAGCCAGCATTCACAGCCTTCTCCAAATCCCTGAAGTATACCCCGGGTTCGAACCTCGGTGTTGGGGGAGACGTTCTTCCACCGGCATACGCTATTTTACCCAGCCTGCCAGCCTCGGAAGCCGCAGCATCCACCACCTCCCGAGCCTTCTCAACACCCATCTTAACCCAGGGCGGGATGTAGCAGATGTCGGCGTATTTTCCCGCCAGTCTCAGCATCCTCCTATTCTCCCCTCCGAACACTAATGGGGGATGTGGCTTCTGGATGGGTTTGGGCTCCAGTACGCCATCCCGAAGCAGATAGTGTCTGCCGGTGAATTCAGCCCTCTCCATCGTCCAAAGCCTCCTAACCACCTCCACCGCCTCAGCGGTCATATCCACACGTATCCGAGGCTCGGCCCACTCACCATATATTTCGAACTCACGCCTAGACCACCCAGCACCCACACCGAGAAAAACACGGCCGCCAGAAATCACATCAACTGTGGCCACAATCTTGGCAAGTATGGTGGGGGGCCGTAGGGACATGGGTGTAACAAGTGTCCCCAGCCTTAGTTTATCGGTCATGGCTGCGAGATAGGCTATGGCTGTCCACGAGTCTAGGGTGGCGTCAAAACCCTCCACAACCCCCTCCCAACTAGCAGCCTCAGCACCCCACACAAAATGGTCGGGGAGAGCCAAGCCATGAAAACCCAGCTGATCAGCTGTGCTGGCCGACTCCTTCACAATATTCCACACACTATACCAGTTGCCCAGCCCAGCCAGTATGAACTTCATATGAAGACCCATGCTCTAGTGAGTATTTATGTAATGCCTAGGCGGAGTGGTAGACATGTCCACAGATAGGCGATGCCTCATAGGGCTTGACGTGGGCACAACATCAGTGAAGGCCATTGCGGTGGACCTTGAGGGTAACCTGCTGGCAGGAGCTCGGGCTCCCCTACCTCTCCACTCGCCGGCAAGACATCACTACATACAGGACGCAGATGAGATGCGAGAGGCGATTTTCCAAGTCCTGCAGATAGTTTCCATGCAGCTGGGGAGCTGTAGGGTTGAGGCCTTGGGCATCACTGGACAGAGCATATCGCCGATAGTGGCTGACAGAAACGGCCGTCCTCTCCATCCCATAATCAGTCACCTAGACAGCAGGTCTCTGCCCCTAGTAGACATGCTTTCGGAAAGGGTTGGGCCTCTGGGGTATGTGGGTGTCAAGCTCTTCGCCAACCTTGTCTGGATTAGGAGGGAGAAGCCAGAGATATGGAGGAGTATTGGTATGGTGTTGGATGTGAAGGAGTATGCTGGCTATCTTCTCACAGGACAGCCCTCATGCGATAGAATATGGTATCAGATAGAGGATGTAGGAAGATACTGTAAGGAGCTGGAGATACCCGCTGAGTGGCTGGGGCCGGCCAAGGTCTTCACAGAGGTCCTAGGGCAGATAACCATGGAGTCCAGCAGGAGAACAGGACTACCGTCTGGAACACCCGTCATAGTCTCGTTGGGAGATAGCTTGGTAAGCCCATACGGCTCTGGAGTAGTGAGGGAGGGCGACATGGCTGACGTATGCGGGGCCACCGAGATAATGTCTGTTGCGGCACGTGAGGTACATGGAGTCCTAGCTTACCCATACATGCTTAACGGGCTCAAGATAACATCCCACTCACCGCCCATAGGCCTCATGCATAAGTGGCTTGTGGAGATGCTGGCCGAGATATCGGGGGTTGAGACTGCCAAGGCCTATCATTTAATAGAGGAGATGGCTGTCAAGGCGGGGCCAGGAGCTGGAGCCGTCATATTCCTACCCGGCTCCTTCAAAACAGTGCCCAAGATGATTAACACTGGGCTCACCCACCTCACATACCATAACAGCTTCAAACAATTGGTTAGAGCATTCTACGAATGCACGGCATTTGAGCTGAAACACACTGTGGAGACCTTTGAGGCTGCTGGAGCTAGAATCTCAAGAGTGATTGTGAGCGGTGGTGCTGCAACACCGTTCTTATGCCAGCTTAAGGCCGATGTGCTGGAGATGGATGTGGAGACGCCCAAGATAATGGAGACAGGATGTATGGGTGCCGCCCTGACAGCAGGCTATGCCGTGGGCCTGTACCACAGCTTGGATGAGGCCGTATCAGTTGTGAAAGTCGGCCGGGTTTATCACAGGTCCGGCGATTACGACTATGGAGAGAGATACCGACAGTACCTAGAAGTTAGGAGGGGGTGTGGGGGGCTTCTCTAGCTAGATGAGACCCATGTTCTGTGTGAAGAGCATATAGAGGGCAAGTATGAACAGGGCCAAACTCACACCTATAAACATCTTATCCAAAGCCCGCATCTCCATCTGTCTCACCGGTGTATACCTGGACGCGCCAAAAGCCCTTATCTTGGCGGCGGTATTCACCTCATCAATCATCTTCACCAGAGTCCTCACAAGTGAGAAAGCCAGTGGCAGGAACCTCTGGAAGACAACCCGCGGGTTCTTGGACCCCACCTCCCAGCCCCTCAACCTGAGAGCGGTTATGATGGTCATTGTCTCCCTCACAGTCACTGGAACAAACCGATAAGCTACCATGAGGACGAAGAGGAGCTGGTATGGGACGTTGTATCTGCTGAGGGCGTTCACCAAGTCGTTGAATGAGGTGGAGTATATGAATGGGTAGACAGTGAGGAGGATGATGGGTATCCTAAGCTCGAATGCCAGGCCCCAGAGCAAACCTCCCCAAGTGACGCCTATCTTGCCTATTAATGGAAGCGTGAGCGTAAAGAACTCTTGCGATACAAACTCCCGTGGATAGACCTTGAAGAGGAGCGGGTTAACCTGCGTCACCACTCCTATGATGACGAAGGGGATGAGAAAGATCATGACTCCTACAATTGCGAGGAACCACCTAGGTGGAACTTTGGCGGTGTAGGATGTAAGCAGTCCCACAGCTGCTATGGGCAGGAGAAATCTCACATCCCAGTATAGTCCTGCGAGGATGAAGAGGGTTAGGGTAATCACCAGTTTGGTGATTGGGTGGAGCCTGTGGTAGAACGTATCCCTGTAGGCGTATTCGAAGAAAACCGCCAAGCTAGCCACCTAGCCCTCCCAGAACCTCCATAGCCTCATCCACAGAGAGTACGGGATGGGCGGAGAGCGGCGGAACAGATTTGAACAATCTCATCACCTGTGGAGGTCTAAGGTTTGCCTTTCTCAGTACATCCTCCGCTGTGAAAACCTGCTTCGTGGGGCCGTCGGCCAAGATTCTCCCATCATCCATCACAACAACCCTGCGACAGTATCGACCAACCAGCTCCATATTATGGGATATTATGATGATTGTGACGCCGCCACGGTTCAACTCTTTGAGGATTGTCATGACCTTCTCGGAGGTCTTCCTATCCAGACCTGTAGTGGGCTCGTCCACCAGTAGTATAGAGGGTTTCGTGGCTACCACGCATGCGAGGGATAGGAGCCGCTTAACGTTTCTCGGAAGATGGAAAATGTATGAGCCTCTGTAGTCTGAGAGTGTGAAGAGTTCGAGCATCTCATCCACGGCCTTCCTAGTTTCGTCTATTGTGAAGCCGAGCATATTTGGTCCGAAGGCAATCTCATCCTCCACCTTCTCTTGAAAGAGCATGTGGTCTGGCAGTTGGTAGACGTAGTTGACCTGTCTTATTATGTCCCTTAGCTTGAGGATCCTTGTGTCATGGCCCATCACCAGCACCTTGCCGTCGGGGTTGGTTGGCTTTAGGACACCAACCGCATGCATACATAATGTTGTCTTACCCGAGCCGTTACTACCAACAAGCCCTATCATGTCACCCCGCCGCACCTCAAGGCTTACACCTTTCAAAGCCTCCACGCCGCTGGGATAGACATGCCTTACATTCTCCAGCCTCAGCACCACGTCACCACCGCTCTCTGGGGGCTGGACTCTAAAGGGCCTCAGGCTCCTCCCATCAACAAGCTCAGAGAGTTGCGAGGCGGCCAGGTCCATATTGGCGGTGGGTCTGACCGGATGACCGTACCTCGCCAGCCTTCTCAGTAGTGCCGAAACCTGAGGCTCACCCACGCCTATCTCCTCCAGCACCCCACCCGCCACAACCTCCTCTGGATTACCCTCAGCCACTACCTCCCCATCTTTCAGCGCCACAACCCGGTCGAAGTATGGCAAGGTGCTCTCAAGGTCGGAGCCCGACTCCGTCACAATCACCGTCCTGCTCCTCTCCCTAGCTATGCTGCGTAGAACTGTGAGGACAGTTTCCTTACCCGCAGGGTCCAGCATGCTCAGAGGCTCGTCGAACGCTATTATTGGCGGGTCCATGGCCAGAACACCCGCTATAGCCAGACTTTGCTGCTCACCACCCGATAGCTGGAGTGGGTTACGTAGCTCCTTCCCCTTAAGACGTGAGACCACCAACGCCCTATCCACCCTCCTGAGTATCTCATCCCTCGGAAGACCTAGGTTTGATGGGCCGAATGCAACGTCGTCGTATACCGTGGCTGCGAGGAGCTGGGTGTCTGGCGTGTCGAGGACCAGCCCCACATACCTGGTGAGGAATGATACGTCATGCTCCAAGACATTAACGCCGTCCACCATTATACTGCCCTCCTGTATGGCTGGTATGTCGTTGGGGATCACTCCGTTGAGGGAGAGGAGAAGGCTTGTCTTTCCGGAGCCAGCAGTCCCTACTATCCCGAGTATCTCTCCCTCCCTAACCTTTAGGTTGACACTCTTCAGGGCCTTATGAGTCTGGCCCAAAAAAGTGAGGGAGTAGTCCCGTATGTCAACGGCATAGCTCATGCTTTCACAGCGGCTGGCTGTCTGACAGTAGCCCTGTGCAGCCCCTCAGCGGCTGCCATGCCTATCACATATGAGATGATTGATGTGGGATACCAGAAGGCCATGAAGGAGATGTTGCCCACAACCCACTCAATCGGTCCCTGAGCCCAGAAGCTCATGATTATGGAGCCGCCGTGAACCAGCAAGGCCACGGGAATCATTATCAGCCAGTATCCAGCCGTCTTCACCCCACGGCCCCTCGCCCGCACGAGAAACCAGTAGACAGAGCCGATTATGGCCCACCTAGAGGCGTCGGAGACTGCGAATGCTAGGATGCCCGCCGGAGCGACGAACGGCAGCCCACCAAGAGCGAACCGTATCAAAGCACCCACAATAACAGATATCAAGGCCACCATAGGTCCAAAATACACTGCCAAGAGAGCCGTCACGAGGGCCACTATGTCTATGTTGGTGACTCCAACTATGAAACCCGTGCCTGCATAGAAGGCTGCCATGATGGCGATGGCTGTGAGATGCCATGTGGAGAGGGCTGGATACTTCCTGCCGGGGACGTAGCGGCCAGGCGGAGCCCTCCACTCCTCCCTACGTAGGAAGGCGAGTGTCAGCAGTAGGGCTATCGGCAGCTCAACTAAGAAGACATAGCCGTGCCAGTAGGCTATTCTCATCGGTGACTGGGCTACACCCATGAATGGTCCAGCCGGGTTGACTGCTGCCGTAATGGCTAGGAAGGCTACGACACCACCCACTGCCCAGAAGAAGAATGGTGCGAGAACAGTTCCCCTTATCTGCACCATAGACCTCGGTATGATGAGATTACGCCGTATTAATAAGATTTTAAACCTGCTTAAATAGCGTCTTCACACCCTCCCGTACGATGAGTATGTATGGTGCCGAGGTTGTAGCGGAGTATCTGGCTCGGGAAGAGGTTCCCCATGTGGTGGGTCTGCCCGGCCACGCCATATCAGGTGTGTTGGATGCTATTGGTAAGAGGGGGCTGAGCATAATTCAGGCCAAGAGTGAGGAGGGTGCATGCCACTTGGCTGACGGCTACTTCAGGGCCTCGGGGAGACCTCTCATAGTCTTCACCACTGCTGGAGCTGGTGCCACCAACACGGTTCTCGGTGTGGCCACGGCTTATGTGGACTCGTCATCTTTCATCCTGCTGACGGGTGAGGTGTCTACATACTTCTATGGCTATGGCACGTTCCAGTCGGTGGAGAGGGGTGGGCTTGGCGACTTCAACTCCATCATCAGGCCGGTGGTCAAGGGTAGCTTCCAGATAGCCAATGCTGAGCAGATAGCCGACACCATGCATAGGGCGTTCAAGCTGGCCCTATCCGGGAGGCCTGGGCCAGTCCATATCAGCATACCTATGGACGTGGCTCTGAGTGAGGTGGAGACGGAGATACCTGAGCCAGTGAGAAGGAGGCCGGTTGGGCGGATAAGGGGTGATAGTGAGGTGTTGAAGAGGGTTGCCCAACTTCTGGTTAATGCCTCTCGGCCTGCGATACTTGCAGGTGGTGGTGTAGCCCATTCGGCTGCCTCTGCGGAGCTGGTGGAGCTGGCGGAGTATCTTGGAATACCTGTGCTGACCACGGAGCTCGGGCTGGGGAAGGGTGTGATACCGGAGGACCATCCACTCTGCGCTTACTACCCCGGGGTGCCCGGCTCCTCTGTGGGCAACGCTATAGCCTCGCGGGCTGATGTGATTCTAGCCGTCGGCTGCAGGTTCACCGAGTTTGTGGCCAGCTCTTATAAGAGGGGTGTGACATTCAATATACCGCCCACCAAGCTCATACAGATAGACATAGACCCGGCTGAGATTGGAAAGAACTATCCGGTGGAAGTGGGTGTGGTGGCTGACGCCAAGACTGCCCTCAGAGATATCCTAGAATATGTACAGACGCTAACGCAGAGGAGGGACTACCGTAGTAGCGAGTATTTCAGAGAACTCGCCCGGCTCAGGGATGAGTGGTTCAGGGATGTGCAGAAGATAACCTCCGAGCCATCTCTCACGATTGCAACGTTGGTGAAGGAGCTGAGAGGTGTGTTGGACAGGAGCGCCATAGTCGTCACCAGCACCTCATACTCCATATCAGTGGTGAGCCAGCTCTTCCCAGTCTACCTACCTAGGAGCCACATAGCCTCGGGAGGATTCGGGCCGATGGGTTTCGCACTTCCAGCAGCTTTGGGCGCGAAGCTGGCCCACAGAGATAGGCAGGTGGTGGCTGTGGATGGTGATGGCTCTTTCCTCTTCCGGGTGGGCGAGCTGGCCACGGCTGTCCAGTATGATATACCCGTTATCACGGTGGTCTGTAATAACGCCGGCTTCATATCGGTGAAAGATAGCCAGATATACATGTTCGATAGGAGCTTCGCAGCCGACTTCACCACACCCGATGGGAGGCTCTACAGTCCAGATTATGCCAAGATAGCTGAGGCCTTCAAATGTCACGGTGAGACCGTTAAGAAGCGTGAAGATGTGAGTGATGCGGTTAAGCGTTGCCTAGAGTCTGGAAAGCCTGCGGTCATAGATGCGATAGTGGCCCGTGAATTCCCCAAAACCGGCACCAAACACTATGGATTCTGGCACGGTGTCAGCAAGGAGGCCCGCCGACCTAGGTGAGTGTGGCTACCGCCTGATCAGGCGTTGCGGAACCATGTATCACCGAAGAGAGGGCGGCAGTAATCCGCCTTGGACTTGGGTGGTCGAAGATGTTCCGGCCAACGGCAGCTCCGGCGCCGCCAGCCTTCACGCTGGCTGCTATGGATTTGAGGAGTTCCAAGTCTGACTCGGCTTTCTCACCTCCTAGTACTACGATGGGCACTGGGCATGCTGAGACAACCGTGCGGAAGCTCTCCTCGCCGCCGGTGTAGAATGTCTTAATAAAGTCCGCGCCATATTCAGCTCCTATTCTCGAGACCCTTCTTATGTTGTCAGCGGTGAGTGGGTCTGGTGTCTTTTCGCTCTTCACCGGATACATCTCGGCAAGAACAGGCATCCCATACTCCTCAGCGGCTCGGGTGAGCGCCCAGAGAACCTCCAGATCCCTCTGCTGCGTCTCACCACCCATAGTGACGAAGAGCTTAACAGCATCCACGCCCAAGTCCGAGGCCAGAGACAAACTCTGGTCCACAGTCTCGGGAGATCTGTCCTGTAGAGTGAGTATCCAGCCCAGCCCCTTTCTAGCCAGCGATGGGGCATAGCTCTTCAATATGCCCAAGGTTGTCATTACGGCGTCTGAGCCGCCCTCAACCACCTCAGTTAGAACTCTTCCAGCATCCTGCGAGCCTCTGGTAGGGCCCATGAAGGCTCCGTGGTCGAATGCAAATATCAGCGTTTTACCGTCATCTCGGAATATCCTAGCCATCCTAACCCTCTTCCCAACACCGCTCATATACACACCCTCCACCACAAGTTTGCTATCGGCTGGGAACCCAATAAAGTTGAGGTGATTGTGTGGAAAGTAGGTAGCTACTAACCTGTGGTGTAGCTTAGATATGTGTGAAGAACATTATGTCCCATATGCTCCCTATCCTATCGCTTCTGAAGACTGGCTTAACCCTGAGACCGATGTAGGGCTCCACACCATCGGCGAGTATGTGCAGCAGCCCGCCTGCCACATCCGAGTATTTTACGAAGACCCATGTGACCGGCCTATCCCACCGTCCCCCATCAAGCGAGAGATTTGAGACTGTGTATGTGGCCACATAGGCTGGAGCATCCATCTCATAGTAGGCCATGTCAGGTGAGTAGCAGTTGATGCAGTAGGCTCTTGGCGGGATGGCTGCTTGGCCGCATCTCCCACAGCGGCCGCCCAATATCTTCCCACTCCTCAGCCCCAGCAGGAATTTGGAGAGGGCCTTCCCTGCAGTGTATTCATAGAAGCTTTCGATGGTGTGGTCTATCCTCATCTTTGATAATCCCCTCTAGGCTTGAAGTGGAGTATGTCCAGTATGCTTCCCACCCTCTGCTCCGGAGGCTTCCACACAGGCTTCACCTTCATTCCTATATGCACGTCGGCCGGCTTGACATCGCCTACCATGTGTAGAATTCCAGCGGCGTGGACCACAGACCTTGTGGACGGGTGGATGACCTTCGTATCCTCGAACCATATCACAGCCACCACCTTGGGCTCTGGCAGTCTCTCCCTAGGATCTGTCCCTATGTATGAGAGGGAATAGGTGGCCACCTCACCATCGCCCGTCAGCTCAACCACTGTATCTACATCCTTGAAGCACCACTCACAGAAGCTGCGGGGTGGGAGCAGCGTTCTACCACACCCACCGCAGCGGCTTGCTAGAATCCTACCGCCCCTCAGACCTTGAAGGAATTTGGAGACCACACCACCCGCATCACGGCTATAGCTACATACTATCCGCCATCCTGTGAGGACTAGGTCTTCGACCTGCAGCCCATCTATCTCGGTGTAGGTCCTGCCGAGAGCCTCCTCCCAAGCATCCTGCCTGCCCCACATACCCGCCATTCCCAGCTCCACCAGCTTCTCACCTACATTCTTGGAAAGCGTCGAGATGTAGCTAGGTGTTAGTACGGCCCTCCAGACATGTCTCAAACCCTGCACACCACCACCTGCGCCACCTGCATCAAATCACCCCATGCCTGAGCCACACCCACATACGGGTTGGGAACCTGACGCCTACCCGCCCGGCCGGAAAGCTGCCAATACAGCTCAGTTACTTTCATCAGCCCCGCTGCAGCTATGGGGTTACCCACACCCAGAAGACCGCCCGAGGGTGATGTGGGATAATCTCCATCTCTCGCCAACTGGCCCTCAGCGAGTAGCTTGGGTGATAGTCCCGGCTTTCCTAGGAGTGCGTCCAAATGGTGAAGCTCCTTGTATGTGAATGGGTCGTAGGGCTCGTAGACATTTATATCCCTCAGAGGGTTTGTTATTCCAGCCATCCTGTAGGCGTGCTGTGCTGCTAG
Organism: Nitrososphaerota archaeon; assembly: GCA_038891515.1. GTDB lineage: Archaea > Thermoproteota > Nitrososphaeria_A > Caldarchaeales > Caldarchaeaceae > HRBIN01. Next base: position 23,097 of record JAWAEB010000007.1, read on the forward strand.
GTAGACGTAGAGTGGGTATGAGAGGTCCCGGTTTGTCCAGTATTGGGAGTCGAGACACGAGCCCACACCGTCAAGCCAGACAGGTGTGTCTGTTATCTTCCTAGCCTCTGTCTCTGATGCGAGCATGAGGGCCACAGCTCCGTCGGATGTGGGGCTTATGTCATATCTGTTGACAGGCCAGACCAGTGTGGGTGAGTTGAGGACATCCTCTACCGTGATTCGCGCTCCCAGCTGGGCATATGGATGGTCCAGTGCATTCGCCTTGTTCTTCACCGCCACCTCCGCTATCAGCTCCTTTCCAACTCTGTGGGCTTCCATGTATCTTCTCATCTCTAGGGCGAATATCCAGATGAGGTTGGGACCTAATGGCTGCTCGAGTAGGGGGTCGAAGATTGTCTGGAATAGTGTCTGGGCGTGGGGGTAGGGGCTGCTCATCTTCTCCCAAGCCACCACGAGAACACGTTTGAAGACGCCTGAGGCCACATGCCACCAGCCTGCCACCACCGCTCCAACTCCAGTCCCACCACCAACGTACACCCTTGAGAAGGGCTTGCCTAGAGCGCCCACAGCCTCAGCTACGACATGTCCCTTGTTATGATATCCGTCGAATGCGTCTGGAGCTGAGCCTGCCACCACCGCATCTGCATCCCGGAATGCGAGTCCGCAGTCATCCAAGCACTTCTTCACAGCCTCATAAGCCATCTCAGGTGTTGTCTGGGGCAGCATGGAGCGGAAGTATGTCATCCCAGCCCCCACAATAGCTACTCGCTGTCTCAATTCCTAAACCTCCGACGAGAGGAGAACTATGCTCCCTGCGTCAACCATCTCGTTATCTGGTGAAGCCACCAAAGCTGTGGACCATCCATTTTTCCTCATAAGCTTCACGGCTTGGACCAGCCTCTGAAGCCCCGCTGCGTTGAGCGGGTACCCCATCCCGATACAGCCCCCAGAGATGTTCACATGGGAGAGGTCCTCCCTCTCCAGCGTTTTGCTGGGGCTTCCAAGCTGTGAGAGTATTGTGAGCTCGGTGTGGGCGTATGGCTCAGAGATCTCCACCAAGTCCACCTTGCGGCCGCCCTTCTTTCTAACAGCCATCTCATAGGCGGGCCTAACCCACGCAGGCTCGCCCCACCTCCTCAGACTTATATCGGATGAGGGTGAACCCACGGCGTATCCGAAGCCATCCACAGCCACCGCCCCCCCAATGCCCACATCTAAGCCAGCCCTAGTAACCACCACCACAGCGGCGTAATCGCATAGCTTGGCCACATGCCCGTACCTCACAGGCTCGGCTAGAATCTCTGTCTTCTCGATGTCCTCCACCCTCACATCAGCAGGGTATGCTGCGTATGGGTTCTTCAGTGCGTTGCGCATATTCTTGGCAGCTACATCTGAAAGGACTGAAGGGTCTGCACCGGTCTGGTGTAGATAGGCTGACGCATCAAGCCCAGCTACCAGATGGGGGTGGGGCAGTAGTGGCCTAAGAGTATGGGGGTCTAGGGAGTTGAGGAGTATCTCGTGATAATTTTGAATGTCCGACTGCTTGGAATACGCTGTTACAGCCACTACATCATGTAGGCCGCTGGCCACAAGCATGCAGGCATGTATGAAGGCGTTCAGCGAGTCTCCTGAAATCAAGGTGTTGAACTTGAGCCTACCACCCACTTGGTCAGGGCTATAAGAGTCGGATATGCTCACACCCTCCAGGAAGTCCATGCCGCTGGAGACGACGGCGGTCACATCATCCACGGACACACCTGCATCCATGTAAGCCGCTTTGGCGGCATCATAGAGAATCTCCCTGAAATCATAACCCTCATAACTGGGCCGGCAGGGAACCTCACCCACGCCCGCAACAACCACTCTAATCACGGTGCGGAACCAGCAGCTACACACATGCTGTGCTTATATGTGTTGTGCTTATATGTTCACGGGGTTATCATGACCTTCAGCCCCCTCCTCCCAGCATGTATGTTGAAACCCTCCACTATCTTCTCCAGCGGTAGCCTATGAGTTATGAGGCTTTTCACATCCAC
>JAWAEB010000007.1:25142-38497 GCA_038891515.1 Nitrososphaerota archaeon
AACCTTATGGCTGTCCTGAGGTCCTGCTTCGTGCTGCTGAATGAGCCTGTGATGTGGAGCTCACGGTAGTGGATTATGTTGGGGTCTATGTGGATCTCGGTTTTGGGATGTGTGGAGGCGAAGACGTTGAGTGTCCCAGTCTTACCCAACAGCTTCAATCCCATCTCAATAGCCTGCCCACCGCCTATCGCAGTTATGACCTGGTCAAGTCCATCGCCGCCCGAAAGCTCTTCCACACACTTGGCCGCATCCACCTCAGCCACATTAACCACATGGTCCGCCCCAAGCCTCTCAGCCATCGCAAGCCTCTCATCCAGCAGGTCGAAAGCCACAATCCTAGCCCCCCTCAGCTTAGCCAGCTGGACATGCATGAGCCCAATCTGACCAGCGCCAACAACTCCCACAAGGTCGCCTGGCCTTATTCCGCACTTCCTTAACCCGTTGACGCATGCGGCTAATGGCTCGGTGAAGGCTGCCTCCTCAAAGCTGATGTCACCGCTGAACTTCATCATCCTCTCAGAATATGCTGCCACGTACTCTCCGAAGCCGAAATACTTTGGCCTGTAGCGTTGTATATTGGAGCATAGGTTATCGTGTCCGCTGATGCAGAACTTGCAGACACCACAGGACCTGTTGATTACGCCTGCCACCTTATCTCCCGGACCGAGGTGAAAGACCTTCTCACCAACTCTCTCCACCACACCCGCAATCTCATGCCCCGATACTCCCACAGCAGGCAATGTGACCCAGATATTCTCACCTGTGAAGACCCTGATATCTACGGGGCATATACCACACGCCCTAACACGCACCAGTATCTGGTCTTCACTAATCTCCGGCACCGCAACATCTTCAACCCTAACATCATTCACACCATACATGACTGCAGCTCTCATACAGTTCAGGCCGATGAGGCATTCAATATATTTGTGGACAAGCATCGTCCGATTAGTAGCTACCCATTTATGGATAAAATCTTATTAGCCGCCAACCAATAATATGACAGGAGGCTGAGAAGCCATCCTCAGAATAATTACGCCGGACGGTCAAGCGGCTGAGATGGAGATCGGCCTCCCGGACTCCCAGATTCTCAAGATGTATGAGGACATGGTGTTGGCCCGTATACTAGATGGCTTACTCGTCAAACTGCAGCGGATGGGGCTCATTGGTATTCATGCACCGTCTGAGGGTCAGGAAGCCGCTATGGTGGGGCCTGCATACGCCCTCACACGGGATGACTGGGTCTTCCCACTCTACAGGGAGCTTCCAGTATACATAGCCCGTGGTGTCCCCGTAGGCTCGATACTCGACAGGGCTCTCTGTAATGCTGATGACTGTCTCAAGGGCCGTGACTTCGCAGTCTATGGTGACATCCGGTATAGGATTGTTCCAGCAGCCATACCCGTCGGCCTTAACATAGCACCTGCGGTGGGCTTCGCTCTAGCCCTCAAGATGAAAGATGAGAATCTGGTGGTCATGAATTTCTTCGGCGACGGAGCTACATCCAAGGGCGAGTTCCATGAAGCCCTGAATATGGCTGGTGTTTTCAATGCACCCATAGTCTTCATCTGTCAGAACAATCAGTATGCTATATCAACTCACGTCTCGAGGCAGACCGCCGCACCAACCATAGCCGTAAAGGCTGTCGCATATGGTTTCGAAGGTGTGAGGGTTGACGGGAACGATGTCCTAGCCTGCTATGTGGTTGCTGAGAGGGCTGTTAGGAAGGCCCGTGAAGGTGGAGGCCCAACACTCATAGAGGCTTTCACATACAGGCTTGGCCCACACACCACTGCCGACGACCCAAGCCGCTACAGGTCTAAGGAGGAGGAGTCGATGTGGAGGGCTCAGGACCCACTGAAGAGATTCAAGACCTATCTCATTGGACGGGGTATCTGGAGTGAGGAGGAGGATCGGCTCCTATATGAGAGACTGGGAAAGATTGTATATGAAGATGTTGAGAAGGCTAGGGCCAAGCCAGCCCTGAAGCCCGAGGTGATATTGGAGGATGTCTACGCATCGCCGCCATGGTACATAGAAGAGGAGAGACAGGAGCTGAAAGCCGCCCACCAGATAACATTCTAGACAACCCCACCATTCATCCAACGATGTATAATGAATCGTCAGTAAATCCGGCATCAAGCTCAGTAGGATTTAGGCAGGCCTAGGACCTGCCTACCCACGTAGCTGAGGACCAGCTCATCGGTGACAGGCGCTGTCTTGAAGAGCCTGATTATGGGGTATAGAGTGATTATATCGGTTTCCTGTGCGTAGGCGTTTCCTCCGAAGACCTGCATAGCAGCCTCAAAAGCCTCGAGAGACGCCTCGGCAGCCATATACTTGGCCATGTTGGCCTCCCCACCAACCGGCTCCCCACCGTCAAATTTAGATGCAGCATTATAGACCATGAGCCTCGCAGCCTCCAGATGTATCTTGGCACGGGCCAGCCTGAACTGGAGACCCTGATAGGAGCCGATAGGTCTTCCGAAGACAACCCTCTGCCGTGCATATTCCAATGCCTTGGAGAGGACATAATCTCCTAGGCCGACACTGCAAGCCGCTATCAGAACTCTCTCAACGTTTAGACCGTCGAATAGGTATTGATGACCCATACCCTCCCTACCCACTAGGTTTCCATCATCCATCTCTACGCCGTCGAAGTATATGATGTACTGGTATTCGGGTGAGCGCATGTCTATGTTGAGCCTCTCGAACCTCACACCCTCAGAGGCTGTATCCATTATGAAGAGTGATATGCCCTCCCGCTTATCCACAACCTCCTCATATCTTCTGGTCCTGGCCACCACCAGCATGAAATCGGATTCCGCCGCACCAGTGATGAATGTCTTCTGCCCCCTTAAGATGAACTTCGGGCCATGCCTCTCTGCGTAAGTCTTAATGCGCCAGGTCTCCGAGCCTGCCTCAGCCTCCGTTACACATAAGCTTATCTTTTTACCGGCGGCACAGGTGGGCCTCACATACCTATCCACCTGCTCTCGACTCCCATACCTCATTATGGGGACGCGGGAGAGATGCGTTGTCAGGAACTGGAGCAGGGGGATGCCATGCCTGGCCAGAGCCTCTTGGACTATCCCCGCCTCCACAAGACCGTAGCCGGAGCCGCCGTACTCTACTGGGACACCCACACCGGTTAAGCCCGCCCCGGCCAGCTCGGTCCAAAGCTCTTCAGGTTGCCTATCCTCACATGCGCATCTCAGCCAGTAGCTCCTCCCCAGTCTCGAGGCTATCTTCTCCACGGTCTGGAGTATGAGTCTCCTCTCATCGGTGAGCATGTGGACAAATGGGTGGAGGGATATATATTGGTGAATGGGGTCTATGCAGTGGCTTGGGTTTGAGGGTTAGGGTTTACTGGAAGCCCACATGCCAGACATGCAGACGTGTGGTGAATGTGCTGAGGGGCGGAATTTCTGAGCTCGAAGTTGTTAACTTGGTTGAGAACCCGCCCAGCAGTAATATCTTGGAGAGGCTAGCCGCCAGATACGGTGCTAGAAACCTATTGAGAAGACGTAGCAAATACTATAACGCTGAGAAGTTTGAGAGAATGGCAGATGATGAAATTATTGGAGAAATGCTGAAGAATCCCGACCTCATTAAACGGCCTATTGTGGTAGTGGGTGAGAACGTGGTGGTGGGCGATGATAGGGAAGCGTTGAGCCGCATAATGGGAGGTAGCAACCGGTCCAAAAGTAGGTCTCGCCGCTAAACACGCTGAAAGCGTTAGATGTGGCTGTCCAATCCGTGTCGCTTCTCCCACATCTCAGCGGCCAGCCTACCATCATGTGTGTAGAGATGGAGCGTGTCCTTAGCCCTCTCCCTCCTCTCCCAGAACTTTTCGAGGAAGGCTGTCACCCTCTCTATCAATATATCCTTCATCTCACCGCTCAGGCATTTTCCACTGATGTAGTCGTTTCTCAAGCTCTCTATACGTTTATCATCTTCTTCAAAGAAATAGTAGAGCCACTGGAAGGCCACATCCACATCGGGGTTTCCACCCAGTTTCCTGTGTTGCTCGACCGTTGGCTGTCCTCCCGAATATGCGAGCCAGATCTTACGTCTGACTGTCTTGTAGTCGTCGTTGAGGAAGACAGCTGACTCGGGCTGTGAGGCGCTCATCTTTCCGGTGGGGCCTGTGAGGGGCATGAGGAATCTGCTATGAATGGCCGCCGCCTTATAGTATCCGAGGCTCTCGGCTATGTCCCGCTGTATCCGCCAGTATGGGTCCTGGTCTATGGCAGCAGGTATGAGGCATCTCTTCTTCTCGAAGAGGGCTGGCACGATCTGGATGGCTGGGAAGAAGACCATGCCTATGTTTGTCTGCTCGTTGAAGCCGAATACAGCCCTCACCCAGCTGAAGTTTATCTTCCTAGCCACCTTCAAGACCAGTGGCAGCATGTTCCCAAGATATTCGGTGTTTCTGAAGATGAAGGTCCTGTCAGGGTTAAAGTCCACAGCGGCAATATCCAGCATATTCTCATAAGACCATTTGGCGGTATCTTCCAGCGATAGTCCTCTGCTCTCCTCCAAAAACTTCTCATCATCCGTCATCTGAATATAGAGGTTTACATCAAACCTTTCCTGCAGCCACTTAGTGAAGTAAAAGGGGATTATATGACCTATGTGCATCGGCCCGCTTGGACCACGGCCAGTGTAGAGATAGAAACCCCGGCCAGACTCATAGTCGTCCAGCACTTGGTTGAGGTCCCTGTGGGAGAAGAATATCCGCCTCCTCAGCATATAGTTGCTCCCCTCTGCAAGCCGCTCCAGTCTATTTATCAACTCGGGCGTGATAAGCTCCGTCCCGAACATCTTCACGAGCCGCTCATAGTCTACGGCTCCCTCAACCTCCCAAGGCGTAACCCTAAATGTGTCCTCACTACCGCCTCCCATAAACCACCCACTCCACATCTGCCTGCCCCAAGCGGCCTACAAACCTAGGCCCAAAGGCAGTCACCCAGCCTTGCCGCAGACATGCACCTGCTCCAATACTAGGCGTAGATAAAAAGTTGTTTTTAGTGGGAATATAAAAGCAAGCCATATAGTGTCTATGGGGGTGAATCGGGTTGAGTGGTGCTCTTGCCTCCAAGAGGTTTTCGGATGAGTTCGCCTCACTCTTGGATAGGAATGTTAAGGCTGTCACATCATCAGGAGTCTATTCCGGTAGGGTTCTGGCTTATAACCCAACCGACTATAGCCTATGGTTGGCCGACGCTAGAGATGAGCAGGGCAACGTATACACCAAGCTCTTCATATCCGGCCATAATGTTGTGAGGGTTGAGGTTTTGGAGAAGGGGCCTGACCTCTCACTCCTCGTGGATAGGCTTAACCGCCTGTTCCCCAATCTGGTAACCTACCTGAGAGAGTCTGACACGATTGTGGTAATGGACCGCATACGTGTCACAAGGGATGGTGTGGTGGGCGAAGGGCCGGCTGCCGATAGGGTTAGAAGGACTTTCGAGGACTTTATGAAGGAGATGCAGGCCAAGAAGTAGACACATGGAGAGAGCCATTATCCGCCGCCTGCTCTAAGACAACCTTGGAGTGAATTTCAGCCTGCACCTTCACCCTATCCCCGAATCTGACGGCTGGGCGACGTTTACAGGAAGCTCTCTCTTCTGACTCGCCAGCTAAAGAGGGGTGGAGGAGGCTCCTTCCTAGCCTCTCTCATGAATATGGACACACCCAAGCTGGCTACTACAGCGCCACCTAAGGCTGTGTAGATGTGGAGTGAAGTGGTTGTGAGGAAGGCCTTGATGGCTGTGCCACCCAAGATGTAGAGGAGATTCAGTATGTTTGAAGCTGTCACGCCTGCTAGCGCCATTAGGAACCCCCACTTTTTTGAAAGTGCCTGCACGGAATTAGTTCGGCCTGCCATCACGTTTAAGTTTTTGGAATCGGTATGGCCTTAGATTACCTGCGTATGACCCAGGCAATCCTATTATAATATGGATGGCTTGATGATGCATGCAGGATAATAGGGATATTGGGACTGTCCGCAGCTTCCACGAGTTCACCAAGCACTCCTACATCAGCGTAAGAACCACGGCCCACCGTCTGGACTGGTCTAACAGGCCGCATCCATTTAAGATCTACCTAGATCGCCCAACAGCTCCTCTTCCCCCCGACTTCCCAAAGCCTCAGATGGATACGCTCTCAGCCATCAGGGGGTTGGAAGTTAAAGCTCCACGGCGGGTTGACGTTAAAGTCCTCGCTTCACTACTATACTTCACGGCAGGCATAACCCGTGTGAAAACATACCCAGATGGAAGGATATACTTCAGGGCTGCGCCAGCCACAGGAGCTCTCTACCCTATAGAGGTCTATGTGGTTTCCGGAGATGTGGATGGGTTGGAGGCTGGTGTCTATCACTTCAGCCCGGCCCCCTTCCAACTTACGAGGATTAGAGAGGGTGACTATAGGTGGATGCTCGGCCGCAGCTCTTCCCATAAGATGCTGGACTCGCAGGCCACGCTGGTCTTCACCTCAATCGGTTGGAGGAACGCGTGGAAGTATAGGGAAAGGTCCTACAGGCACTGGTTCTGGGACTCGGGTGTGATGGTAGCTAATTTACTGGCGGCAGCGTCGGCTTTGGGTGTTGGGGCTGAGCTTGTGATGGGGTTTGTGGATGAAGATGCCAATAGGCTGGTGGGTGTGGACGGTAGAAGCGAGGCGGCGATACTGCTCACCCCTCTGGGTGAAGGCTCCCCACCGGCCGCACAACTGGAGGCCGAGCCAATCAAGCCAGTGACCAAGCCACTATCTAGACACGTGACAGAGTATCCTGAGATACATAAGGTTCACCAAGCATCGTCACTCAGCACTGCGGAGGAGGTGGGTGAGTGGGTGAGGAGATGTGGAGAGCCTAGCGATGAATGGCGTGTAAACATCCAAGAGCCTACCATCCAATCCTCGAAGCCATTATGGGAGACAATACTGATGAGGGGCTCCACACGGATGTTCTCACGGGAGCCCATAACACTGGAAGCTTTGAAAACCATACTGGCATGCTGCACATCCACCATATCAGCTGACTTCATACCGCCCAGCAGCTCATACACATCCATCTACCTGATAGTCAACAGTGTTGAGGGCCTACCACCAGGTTCATACTTCTACGACAGGGTTGACGGTGGGCTTGAGCAGTTGAAGCGCGGCGAGTTTAGGAGGGTGGCAGGCTATCTATGTCTCGAGCAGGAGCTGGGCGAGGACGCGTCTGTAGTCTTCTTCCTCATGACCGATCTTGAAAAGACTCTGAATAGTATGGGAAACAGGGGTTACAGGGCTGTCCAGCTGGAGGCTGGAGTAATAGCTGGCCGGATATATCTTGCGTCATATGCGCTGGGACTGGGAGCCACAGGCCTCACCTTCTACGACGATGATGTGACCGAGTTCTTCTCACCCCAAGCAGCGGACAAGAGTAACATGATGGTGGTGGCTGTGGGGAAACCTGCCTACAGGGCCAAGCTGGGGCGGATAATATTGGGGAGCGATTGAGAGGTCCTGCTCAGTTCTTATGGGTTTGTAACGGCTTCGCGGGAGCATAAAAAGCTTAAATATTATGATGTAAAATCAAAACGAAAAGCTTTATTCCTACCACATCCCACAAAAAGACGAACAACATGATAGGAATAGTAGAAGGCATAAGGACGGCCATAGCGGTGAAGCCCTCCAAGTGGACCATCATAGCACTAGCTGTGATGGGCGCAATACTTGTAATGCAGCTGGTGGCAGCAGTCCACGCAGGGCCATCAATAGACGGTGGACACTAGCTCTTGTTGATGGTTTTGTCAAAAGCTATCAGCAAGACCATCACTAGACGGCGGACACCGCGGCTAACCTAACCCCACTCCCTTCTTTTTTATACGTCCACAGTTATGACGTGTTTGAGCTGTTCTAGGAAGAAGTCCAAGCCTTTCCAGCGTCCATCCTCATAGTGTTCGATGGGTGTGGCGTAGAGATGCAACGAGTCAAGCCTTAGCCCCAACGATGTGCAGCCGTTCTGCGTCATGAGCGTTAGATTGGACGGTGAGTGTAGTCTGAGGATTCTATCATTATCGGTTATGAATCTGGAATGGAGGTAGTATCTGGCCGCATCAGGCTCGCCACCACCATATCTAGGAATCATAATCAATGTCACCTTAACGTCTTCCCACTTGGTCTGCCGTATCGGTATGTAGCCTGTGACCAGTCGGCCATCAACATGTCTCTGTCTATGGTAGCTGATGAGCTGCTGTGAGTGTCCCGTATCGGATGATAGTTTCCTCATCTTAGTTTTTGGATCTAGCTCCAAGTTGACTAATATTGATAGGTCCAGCGGGTCTATGGGGGTCGGGTCTAGGTGAGTTGTTATGGGTATCTTGGGTAGGTTGAGATCTTTTAGCTCATCAGCCCAGACACCTCTTGAGAAGTCGTACATCCTAACCCAGTCGGCTGTGTACTGGCCGTCCATTATGCGGAGAAGCCTATATGTCTGGATTAGATTATCGTCCAGCAGCTCATCCAGCAGCATCCTATACTTTTTCAACTCGGTTTGTGGCACCGCTGTCTGGAAGACATACTCATCCATGTTTTCGAATCCTGCAGAATACACGGTGTAGACCGTCTCAAACCATCTGAGGAAGTTTTCCCAAGCCCTTCCGGCTCCCAAGCGGCTTCCACGTCTTACGAAGACTATATGGGGTGCTAGTCCCAGCGCTTGATAGTCCACTACAGGCAGGAATCTGAAGCCGAGGGAGTGGTATCTCCGGAGATAGAACCTGCATGTCTCTACAGGTAGGTCGCACTCGGCTGCAATCCTCGGCACTTTGACCGGACCCCAACGCATGGCTGCCGCTACAACCATGGCAATCGCCTCCCGCATAGGCGGAGAACCCAATTTCACGCTATTAACAAACACCTCTTGGTATATTTGCATTTAGGTTTTTCCAAACACCCAAACCTGAAATTTTCAGACTCGGATATAAAGCGGTGGGGAGAAAGGCTTTATTAGGGGAGCGGTGGGTTGGTGTCTGGTTGTGTTAGGTAGGTGGCTGGGTTGGCCGCCATAACCGCTGATTCGCTTGTCAAAACTTATAGCGGTAGGCCTGCTCTGAACTGTGTCTCCTTCCAAGTGGGTGAGGGTGAGGTCTTCGGCTTCCTCGGCCCCAACGGCTCCGGAAAGACCACTACCATCAAGATACTCACCACACTCATCACACCCAACTCAGGCTCGGCGGAGGTCCTCGGCTACGACATCCTCAGCCAAGCCCATGAGATAAGGAGGAGGATTGGGGTTGTCCAGCAGCAGGAGAGCTATGAGCTCAACCTGAGTGTGGAGAAGTGTCTCGACCTCTATGGACTTATGTGGGATGTGCCTAGGAGTGTGAGGCGGGAGATGGTGGAGGAGCTGTTGGAGAGGTTTGGGCTTCGCGAGGTACGTAAGGTGAGGGCTGGAGAACTATCTGTAGGGATGAGGCGGAGGCTACAGGTTGCCCGTGAGTTCATACATGATATGGAGCTGCTGTTCCTAGACGAGCCAACAATAGGCCTTGACCCGATAGCCAGGAGAGAGACCCTCAACTTCATCAAGAAGAAAGCGCAGGAAGGACTCACCATATTCTTCACCACCCACATCCTAGAAGAAGCTGAATACCTATGCAACCGGCTGGCTATGATAAACAACGGCCGTATAGTGGTGATTGACACGCCCAGCAACTTGAAGAGGCGCTTCGGTGGGATTAGACGTGTGGAGATGAGGGTTAAGGGTGTGCTCCCAGCGGACCTTATCTCTAGGATTGAGAGCGCCGACTCTGTGGACGTAGTCACTCTGGTGGACCAACATACCATGACGGCTGTGACAGCCAATCCGGGTGATGTTATACCCCACATGTTAAGGCTGGCCGAGAGGTTTGGGATTGATGTAGTCTCCATCTATGCATCCGAGCCAACACTGGATGATGTCTTCATAGAGCTGATGAGGGGTGGCGGCTGATGCATGTAATAGCCCGGCTGACCATAAGGGCTTTCCTAAGCTCGCTCGACAGGCCTACCCTCTTCTTCATACTCATCTTTCCAGCCTTCTTCATATTTGTCATGGGCTTTGCATTCACAGGGATTATACCCGACTTCATGGTGGGTGGGACGAGGCTGAGTTACCCGGTCTTCCTAGCTTCGGGGGCCGTCACGTTCACGGTGGTCAATAGCGGCATGACTGTGGGCGTGATAGTCTGGTTTGATAGGAAGTATGGGATGTATGAACAGATTTTGATGGGACCCTTTAGGAGATACGAGTATCTCGCCAGCATAATCATAGCCACGATACTGGTGAGTCTTGTGAGCGCCGGACTAGCCTTCCTCATAGCCCTCCCAGTCCTTATACAGGTTGTACTGACCCTCACAGGCTTCTTCTACGCCGGCATCGTGCTGGTGGCAGGCTCTATTCTCTTCGGCTCTCTAGCCCTAATACTATCCATGAAGCTCAAGTCAAGCGAGTCCTTCCAAGTCTTCAACAGCTTCATCTTCTTCATCATCCTCTTCACTAGCAGCGTCTTCTATCCAACCGAACTTGCTCCAGAGCCGATACGGATAGCCTCTCTGGTTAACCCGCTCACCTATCTGGCCGACATATTCAGAGCTGGCCTCCTAGGCCTGATAGACCCCATACTTGGTATGAAGATGGGTGTCCTCACGGCTGAAAGTCTCTCACTCCTGATACTGGCCGTTTTCCTTTTCAACCGCATACAAGTGTAGAATGCTTTTATCCGACCAACCGGCCCATCTATTATGTTGTGGAGTGACGTCAGGGTTAGAGACATAGTTAGGAAGCCTCTGATCACTGTAGATGCCTCCGACACTGTAAGGTATGTGGCTGGGATTATGGTGAAGAATAACATCAGCGGAGTCGTGGTGACGGATGGTGGGAGGCCGGTGGGGCTTGTGACCGAGCGGGATCTAGTGGCTAAGGTTTTGGCGGGGGAGAGGGATCCGGAAGCCCTCAAGGCCAGAGACATTATGAGCAGACCCCTCATAACCGTGGATGTGGACACCAAGCTCAGCGAGGCAATAGACCTCATGAATAGGAAGAGAATTAGACGGCTGGTAGCCACAGAGTCGGGTAAGGTTGTCGGCATCTTCACCCAGAGGGATATCCTAGCCCTTGAGCGTATATGCGGCTACTGTGCAAATCCCGTGAGACCTAACCTCATCACCCGGCCGGGCGAGAGTGATGTAACCGTGTCCTGTTCATGCGGCTTGATTTACCACATGGACTGTGCCAAAACAGTGGTATACTGTCTCAACTGCTCACGTCAAATAGTGACGGAGGTAGTTTATCCCAGACCAGAGGACACTACTGGCGGCTAAAGGTTTTTGAGCTTCACCGGTCCCTGCCAAGATATGGCTAGGCCCATCGTCCTCTCATACTTCAAGCTGGACCAAGAATCACGAGCGCCCCTAGAGCGTATTGCCGATGTGCGATATGTGGGTGAGGAGCGGAGGCTGGATGAGATACTGACGGAGACGGTGGCTGTCATATGTATTGACCTGCCCTTAGAGCATCTAACCAAGATGAGGATGCTGAGGATGATACAATCCCTCTCCGCAGGTGTTGACACCCTTCCATGGCAGCATCTGCCAGAAGATGTGGTTATCTGTGGTAACATGGGCTCCAACGCCGAGTCTGTGGCCGAGCACGCTTGGGCCCTAATCCTAGCACTCTCTAGGAGGCTCCACCTATACCTGCCCAACGTGAGGGCTGGCAACTTTTCTAGTGTGGGTGAGAACATCACCTTATCGGGTAAGACGTTAGGGATATTGGGTTTGGGCTCGATAGGCGGGGCTGTGGCGGCGGTGGGCAAGGCGCTGGACATGAGGGTGCTCGGTGTTACTAGGTCCGGGCGGAGCAGATATCCCTGCGACTTTGTGGGCGGTGAGGAGAGCCTAGAGTATGTCCTGAGGGAGAGCGATGTACTGGTGATAGCATCTCCCCTAACCAAGAGGACGAGGGGTATAATCAACCTTGAGAGGCTTAGGATGCTGAAAACCAACGCCATACTGGTTAACGTTGGTAGGGCGGAAATAATTGACAGGGATGACCTGCTGACCTACCTCAGGGAGAACCCTGAGGCAAATATAGCTACTGACGTGTGGTGGAAATTTGATGGTGGGAGGCCCACTGAGAGTGAGCTCACACGCTTTCCCAACTTCATAGGAACACCGTGGGTGGCAGGGGCCTTTGGGTCATCAACCGTGCTCAGAAAGATGATGAGGCTGGCAGCTGAGAACGTGGCCAGGTTTCTGAAGGGTGAGAAGCCGATCAACATAATAGACCGCTCCGAGTATGTCTAATCGTTGTAGACTGGTCTTCCGCCACAATGCCGTGTGATGTAGTCCACAACCCGCTCTGTAGCCTCCTCCAGCCTCGCAGCCGGAACCTTCGGCGCTCCACACACCATCACGAGGGTGTTGACAGTCCTCTCTGTGACTTTGGTGGAGTCCGCATCCCTGTATGGGTATATCGCTATCAGCTTCTCCCTATCCTCAACCACTAACTCTCTGCCAGTTAGCTGGTGCGGCCAGGCCATGCCTATCCCGTGGAAGAACTCGCCACGCCTCGCCCGCCTCATAACAAGGTCCATTCTCAGTAGGTCTAGGTCGAAGGCGGCTATCGGTATGAGTGTCTCCATGGATGCGAGGTTGTAAGCATCCACGAGACTGTTGACACGTGGGAAAGGCCTACCCATAAGGACACGTCTCAGCAGGGCCTCGGCTGAGGGCCTTGTCTTGGTAGGGTCTATTCCCACACGCCAGAAAAAATCCCTGTAGAGCCTGACCGTCTCCACATCCTTCAGCGTTTCAAGACTGTAGAGCCCCCTCATCCTCTGGGCGGCGGCCTCCACCTCAGCATCCAGTGCTCCAGCATTTCCAATCCAGACCCTAACACCCAGCAGCTTAACCAGCCTAACCTCCAGACCTGGAAACTCGTTCCTCACAGGCTGCGATATCTCTAGCCACATGGGAAAGTATTCCAATCGGCCTTGGATAAATCTTCAGTCACTGTAGCAACTTTAGGATAGTATCGAGATAACGGCTAGTCGGCATCTCTGGTGTGAGGATGTGGCGGAGGACTAGGTCCCGGTCGGCCACATAGACCACGGCTGAATGGGCTATGTAGTAGTTATCCCTGGGCTTTTCCAGACCATCGCCAACATCTCTGACATGGTATCTGGCCCATATTGGCACCATCTCCTCCCAGTCACCTGTAAGGGCTATGATGTGGTCGCCGTAGCGGCTCACATACTCACGTAGGGTAGATGCGTCATCTCTAGCTGGGTCTGTCGTCACCAGCAGCATCACCACAT
>JAWAEB010000008.1:0-9423 GCA_038891515.1 Nitrososphaerota archaeon
CGGAACCATGGCCGCAACCCCCATGACCCTGGACATCTATGCAACGACAGTAATCGATGAAGGAGGCTGAGACATCTCCTCCAAGGCGGTGGAGGAGGTGAAAAATCAGTCGGTAACAGGAACGTCAGCCCAAGAGAAGAAACACCTTCAACGGTGTCTCTCATGACTAGGCTTCCGCCACCGGGGCCCGCCGCTGTTCAGATTCAATTCCTTCTTTTGGGCCTAACCCCATTGATTGGTTTACGTCTTTGTATGCTTCAAAATCCGGACCTTACGGCTTTAAACTCCTCTATAGATATGCTTGAAGCGGCCTCCACAGGCTGGATAAGAAGAGGGGGAAGCCTCTCATGGATAGATAGCTCCATGAAGCTTTTAGCCGTAAGGTCTTTAAGCAGCTCTATGACATCATTGATCTCCCCAATTCTGGCTTCAACCTGATCCGTGTTTACATCAATGCAGTACGTCATCATTGAATTCACAACCCCCAGTATATATCTTGGTCTTGTCAGCGCCTGTACACACATCCTATATAGTGGAATCGAATGGGATAAAGTATGGAGGCCAGCCTATATAGAGAGTCCACCGATGAAGATATAGCAGCTGCTTGCACACCTCGTAGAATAGACTCGAGGAAAGGTGAGAACGGTATTGTCTTAGTGGTTGGGGGCAGCTGGCTCTACCATGGTGCGCCACTTCTGTCCTCTATAGCAGCCCTCAGGACCGGCGTGGACTTGGTCTACCTAGCCGTGCCTGAGAAGCTGGCCACAGCCGTTAGGGCCTACACCCCCTCCCTGATAGTAGTCCCCCTCACAGACTACAAGCTAACGCCTAGATCAGTCCGTAGGATAACAGACAATGTGTCTGGTGTCACATCACTCGTAGTGGGGCCAGGCCTTGCAAGGGGATCGGAGGAGGGCATTATACGCTTACTGGAGTATGTGAAAGAAAGAGACTTGACGGCTGTGCTTGATGCCACTGCTCTCTTCCCCCAAGTTCTAGAGACCGTCTCCGGCGGACGGTTTGTATTGACACCCCACGCCGGCGAGTTCAGAAGAGCCTTCGGCATAGACTTGGGGAGTTCTCTCGAGGAGAGGGTTGAGGCGGTGAGACAGGAGTGCCTCAGGCACCATGTGACAGTGCTCCTCAAGGGGGTGGTGGATGTGATTTCGGATGGCAGCCGGGTGGTGGTGAATAGGAAAGGGTGGGAGGCTGCTGCCATGACTGTTGGCGGGACCGGAGATGTGTTGGCTGGTCTCACTGCTGGGCTGATGGCTAAGGGTGCTAAACCGTTTGAGGCTGCTGTTGCGGGTGCAAGGGTGAACGGGATGGCCGGCATCCTTGCAGCTAGTAAGAAGGGCTTTCACATCACGCCAGAGGATGTTGTGGAGGAGCTGCCAAATGTTCTAAAACCCTTCGACCGGGTTATCCGATAAAGTTTTTCTCATAGAGGTGAGCATGCGTTACGGGGCTTTCGAGGTTGCATGTTAGACTTGGCCTAATCGGTAAGACAAACACGGGAAAGACCACCTTCTTCAATGCAGCTACCCTCCAGCAGGCCGAAGTAGCCACATACCCCTTCACAACAAAACAACCAAACTATGGAACGGCCTATGCTGTGACAGCCTGTGTATGTAGAGAGTTGAGGGTCAGTGACAACCCACGCAACTCTGTATGTGTTGAAGGGTTCAGACACATACCCATCGAGTTGATAGACCTGCCAGGACTCATAAAGGGAGCATGGGCTGGAAAGGGGCTGGGAAACCAGTTCCTGTCAGTGGCTTCTCAAGCAGACGCCCTCATACACGTTGTTGATGCGTCGGGGAGTGTGGACGAGGAGGGGAGGCTTACCGATCCAGGCAGGGGCGACCCATTGGCCGATGTCTACGATATCCATGAGGAGCTGGTGATGTGGATGATGAAGCTCATCGACCGCCAGGATGAGAAGATATCGAGAAGTCTGAAGGCAGGAAGAGGGCTCCCGGAGACCCTAGCCAACATATTCAGGGGAGCAAAGATCGTCGAGAAACATGTTGAGGCTGCCTTAAAACTGACGGGGCTTGAGAGGAAGGACTATGAAAACTGGAACTTGATGGATGATAAGAAATTCGCAGAGACACTGCTTGAGGTTTCCAAACCCACCATAATTATAGCCAACAAGATGGATGTGGAGACTGCAGCAGCCAACTTTGAGATTCTGAGGGAGAGGCTCTCCAAGATGATCGTGGTCCCAGCCAGCGCAGAGGCCGAACTAACCCTTAGGAAAGCTGTTCAGAAGGGGCTTATCAAATACATCCCCGGAGAGGAGGACTTCAAAATAGTCAGGCCTGATGAGCTCACACCACAGCAGAAGAAGGCACTGGAGTTCATTCAGTCAAGGGTTCTTGGAGAGTATATGAGAACCGGGGTACAGTTCGCAATTAACGTCGCCGTATTCAAACTGCTGGGCATGAGCACCGTCTACCCCATATCTGACACCGTCAGGTTGAGTGACAAGTCTGGTAACGTGCTTCCTGATGTTTTTCTCATGCCGCCCGGCTCAACAGTGAGAGATCTAGCAAGGACTGTTCACACGGAGTTGGAGAAGGGCCTACTCTACGCTGTGGATGCTAGAACTGGGTTAAGGCTACCGGGTGACTACAAGCTGAAGGATCGGGATGTACTCACTATCGTTTCAGCTACGAAGCGTGGCTAGGCTGGCTCTAGGTAGTAGGTGAAGAACCCCTCGGGCTCTCTCCTCTTGACCACCAACCTTACATTCATTCCCACACGGAGCTTCGACGGCTCATCCACAGACATCCAGCATAGGATGTTGAACCCCTCATCCATCCTAGCTACTGCCACCACATAGTCGGGGTAGTGGCTGAAGCTGAAGGGCTTAACTTTTATCACCGTGTATGTCAGTAGCTTACCGAATCCCTTAATCTCCCTCCAGACAAGGTTATCATCCATGCATACAGGACAGTCCGCTTGGGGTGGGAAATAGTAGATATCCCTGACAGGGCAGTAGGTGGCGTACACCTTCCCTTCACTCAGACCTTCAAAGAACCGCCTTATCCTAGAAACCGGTATAAGGTATCTCAGCCTCAGCTCCCGCATATCAACCCATAGGGGGTTGGATGTCTTCTGGTCAGGCACAATAGGCAGCCCCGACTCCCGCATCAGCTCCGCAACCATCTTTAGCCAGTCACTCACCATCCGCTCCAAGCTCTCCCTAGACTCGGTCACCAGACCCACCGTCCATGACCCGACAGAAATTGGCAAAGTGCATGTATTCACTGCACCATACTCAGCTAATATATCTAGCTCGGGCTGTCAAGGGACTAACCCCCCAGAAATAGGCTATGAGATGGCTGGTGGCTTGTCAAGGGAATATACTGTGACATAGGCATAGTGTCCCGTTCCGCCCACATTGTGGGCTAGACCTACACCGTTGACTATGTCTGCCTGCCTCGTCTTCTCAGCCTGCTGCCTCAGCTGCTTAGCCACTTCCACCGCCATGCTCACACCGGTGGCACCTATCGGATGACCCTTGGCTTTCAGCCCTCCGTCAAGGTTTACCGGAATTAGCCCACCCTTGTATGTCTCACCCTCACGTACCATGTTAAAGCCCTCACCCCTACGGGCTATTCCCAAGTCCTCATAAGCTATTATCTCAGCGATTGTGAAGCAATCATGGACCTGAACCAAATCCAGCTTCTTCGCCACACCGTCCCTGTCTATCCCTGACCTACGGTAGGCCTCTTCAGATGCTTTGACGGCGGATGCCAGTCCGAGGAAGTGCGGCCTTCTGCTCAGGTTGGCGGTGTCAGTAGCCACACCCATCCCCCTTATCCAGACAGGCGTGTCTGTGAGCCTTATAGCTACCTTTTCAGATGCTATGACCACGGCGGCTGCACCGTCTGTGATTGGGCTGCAGTCGTATAACTTGAGTGGCCAGGCCACGTATCTTGAGGACATCACATCCTCAGGAGTTATCTTCTTCTGGAAATGGGCTAGGGGATTGAGTGAACCATAGTAATGGTTCTTCACAGCCACAGCTGCCAAATCCTCCTCCCTCGCCCCGTACAGGCTCATATAGGCCGTTGCATAGAGGGCATAGTAGGCTGGGAAGGTGAGCCCGAATTGCTCAAACTCCCAGAAGTAATTCCCAGCCCTGCCAAGGAGCTCCACCCCTTGAAGATTAGGAGACTCGGTCATCTTCTCCACACCCACCACGAGAGCTATGTCTGTGTAGCCCGAGACTACTGAATGGTAGGCCGTCCTGATGGCTGCGCTCCCCGATGCGCATGCTGCCTCCACACGCACTGAACCGGCTGGGTTGAGTCCTGAGTAATCATTCACCACTATAGCTGGGAGGGGCTCCGAGCTCCAGCCTCCCACGTTGGATGCAACCACAAATCCCACATCGCGCTGGGTTATGCCAGCGTCTTGGAGGGCGAGCCTTATCGCCTGCCAAGCTACTTCAGCCATGCTCAGGTAGGACAGGTGGCCAAACCTTGTGTGACCGACACCCACTATTGCTGCTGACCGCATTACATCATTATATGGTGATAATGGACTTTTTATGTTTGGGTTTGGTGGCTGATATGAGGATAAGTAGACCGTCAATCATCGTATTCGACCTCGACGGAACACTAATAGAGTTTAGGCTGGAGCTATCCGAGGCCAAGCGGAGGATCGTGGAGACTATGTTATCCATGGGTATGCCGGCTGAAGCAGTCTCAGTAAAGGATTCAATCCAGACCCTCATACAGAAATCTGAGCTCCACCTTGGTGTTGACAGGTCTAAAGCCTTGAAAGCCCATGTTCTCGAGATTATGAGGGAGTATGAGATACGGGCCGCAAGCAGGAGCACCCCACGTAGGGGTGTGAATGAGCTGTTGTACGAGCTGAAGAAGAACGGGTATAGGCTTGCGGTTGCCACCAACACACATAGGGAGGCTGCCATCCTCTCCCTAAGCCGTGCCGGCATAATAGGCCACTTGGAGGTGGTTTTGACGAGGGATGATGTCGACAACCTGAAGCCCCGGGGTGATGTATTGTTGAAAGTACTTGAATTGATGAATACCGATCCCGCGGATGCTCTGTATGTGGGTGATAGCGTTCATGATCTGCAGGCAGCGAAGGAGACGGGGGTACGCTTTATAGGGATTGAGGGGGGCGTGCACAGCAGAGATGACCTGATGGCTGCGGGATGTGAGACTGTGCTCAGCAACCCGATGGAGCTACTCAATTTTCTAGGTCTGCCGTATCAAGGGGGATAGCCGGGCGCCATCCAGGCGTATGAGTCAGGGTAATACACGAACCCACACGGAGCTGCTGGGTTAAATCCGCGCGATTCATAGGCATTATAGATGAGGAATATAACCCTCCTCATATCTCTGATCCTACTAATCCTAACCCAGCCAGCCCATGCATTAGATTCACCCCCACCCGGCACACCATACGGCATCACATATGTGAGGGTGACGGACTGCAGCACAGGGGAGCCGGTGGTGGGAGCCTCAGTCACATTGGAGAATCCTAGTCATACAGCCTCCGGAGCTACCAACAATACGGGTTATGCAGTCCTAGAGGGTTATGACTGGTTCTACGCATACTATGTCAGCACCTCGGGCTACAGGATTGCACATGGCGAGAGGAGATTCACACCTGGATCGATCTTCTCAGTCTGTCTTGTTAGGGAGACTGCTGGCTTCTGGAGGGTTGTGTCGACGGTGAGCATGTGGCAGGGTGATACACATGCAGGTGGTCTCGGCTGGGCTATCATACGGCTGAAAAACTTGGAGCCCGGCTACTTTGAAATCCACTCCCTCGAGATATGGGTGAGCGGCTATGAGGGCGCCGTGGCAGCTGCTGAGTATGGAGGGCTTGAGAAGCTCGGCAGAGACGTGGAGAAAGAGTTCAACATCACCATCGCACCACCTCCAGACGTTCCTGTGGGCAGGCTCGCAGCCCAGCTTAGGATGCGGGCCACATTCACATACGATGACGGGAGGACGATAGGGCCGCTAACGATTATCACGTCATTGGACTATGTGGAGATACTCCCCTACAGAAGCTTTAGCTTTAGGATCCTCGACTTCTGGGGCCTTAACCCAGTGCCCAACGCAACCATAGTCATGGAGTCCACGCTTCCAGGTGCTTCCGCCCAACATGTTCTCCATGCCGACTCCCAAGGGAATGTAGCTGTGAGAAGGTTGAGGGATGGGGTTTATTGGGTCCTGATATACTACTCATCACCCTATGACGATGAGAGATACGTTGTTAAATCATATTTTCCGCTACTGGTGGACCTAGCCAGATACGGCGGGGTGAAGACCCATCTCTATGAGGCTAGGGTGGATGTGGTGGACCTCTCGGGCAGAAACCTCAACACCACAGTCTCATTGGGCAGGGTTGCGGCTGAGTCGGTGGATGGTGTGGCTATGTTCAAGAACGTGCCTAGGGGCCTCTACCGTGTGAGGGCTTGGTGGAAAGGTGTGGAGGTGTTTAACGGAAGCATAAATGTTGACGAGCCCTTTTCAAGCCCCAGTCCGGGTGGATATGTAAAAGCGGTGGCAGACGTGGGAGACCTGATTCTAGTCTTAGGAGATGCTGGTGGTGGGGAACTGGCTGAGAACGTCACCCTAACCCTCGAGCCCGATGGCGTAAGCATCTCAAGCCACAACGCCATATCATTCACCCAGCTACCGAGAGGTGAATACACCATCACAGCAGCCAAATATAACTGGGTTACCCGTGAGCTGGCAAAGGTGGGTCGCTTCACCTTCAAGATACCTGAAGACCATGGTGAGCATCGCCTACGGTTGGAGATCTACGACGTAGTGCTATCCTTCACTGATGCGGCTGGCAAGCCAGCGCCACTAGATAGGGTTGAGGTGGGAGAGGCTGTACTTGTTCCAGAAGGGGGTAGGATAGCCTTTGATGAGGTGAGCAGAGGCCCCTACCACGTAAGGGCCGAGTGGCTTGGCTCCACAGTATTTGATGATGTGATAATTCTACCGGATGTCAGTGTTGTTAGAGCCGCAATCTACCCACTAACCCTGAGGGTGGAGACCGCTGACGGTGAGAGGCTGTCCACAGGCCTAGCTGTCCTAAGTATCGGAGTCGCCGCCTTCGAGTCAAAGATAGTCGATGGGCTGGCAAACTTCACATCCGTCCCACAAGGACTCCACCGCTTGAAAATCACATTGGATGGGGTGTTGGTGTATGATGAGGCCCTGTATGTCAAGAATGGTATGGCCGACGTCACCGTCGGGGCTGGACGTCTCAGGGTCAGAGTTCTCGACCAGAATGGAAGCCCAGTAAAGTCAGCTTGGGTAGAGGTGGGGAGGCTGTCCGCCGAGACTGATGAGATGGGTGTCGCTGACTTAGGCCAACTGCCCACGGTTCAATATTCCTACATAGTCAAGTATAGGGGGCTGGCGGCAGCGTCGGGGCTGGTCCGGCCGGGCGGAACTAGTGATGTCAGGGTGGAGATCTACAGGCTGAGGGTGGCTGTTGTCAATCAGTTGGGCCAGCCGGTGGAGGCGGAGGTTGAGGTCTCGGCAGATGGTAAGCATCTGGATAGGGCGTACGGCTTCGCCGTCCTATTCCCAGACCTGCCAAAGGGTGTCTACACTGTGAGGGTGAGCTATGGGGCTAAGCAGGTGTTAGAGGATATTGAAGTCACATCCGCGGTCCAGGACATCATGGTTACACTACCCTACGCCTTAGAACTGGGTCCTAGAATAACCCTTTCCATCACCGACCTCTGGACCATAGCCACTCCCATAGCCCTTGTTGTAACAGCCCTAGCCGTCATATTAGCTGCTGGCAAGACCTTTAGGAGGGCCTCAGCCAAGCGTAGGGGTTTGTCGGGAATCTAACCATGGTTTAGGAGGATTTTTTAGCATCTTCCCACCCAATCTAGGTGACTTGAAGGTAGTCCCAGACACGAGTGCCATTATCAACGGCAAGATAACCCAGGTAGCCGAGTCTGGCGAGTTGAGAGGCTCAGAGCTGATAGTCCCCGTTGCCGTGATAGATGAGCTCCAAGCACAGGCATCTAAGAAGAGGGAGCCAGGCTTCATCGGACTCAACGAGATGAAGAGGCTGAGGGAGCTGAGCGAAGAAATGGATATTGTGATGAGGTTCGCAGGCGAGCGGCCAACCCTCGAGGACATAAAGCTGGCTAGGAGTGGACGAATAGACGCGCTGATAAGGGAGGTGGCCAGGAAGGAAAGCGCTACACTCTACACGTGTGACTTTGTCCAAGCGCTGGTGGCGGAAACTGAGGGCATCCCCGTGAGATACTTCCCGCCAGATGAGCTGCCCAAGGGGATGTCATTCGAGAAGTTCTTTACCGAGGACACCCTAAGCCTGCATCTAAAGGAGGGGGCCCCGATATACGCCAAGAGGGGTGTGCCTGGAAAGTTTGAGCTGGTGAAGGTCTCTGAGCCACCCCTCTCAGCAGACGAGCTGAACAGGATTATACGTGAAATCACGGAATACGCCCGTGTCTCGCCTGAGGGTGTGATAGAAATTATGAGGAGCGGGGCTTTGGTGGCCCAGATCGGAAGCTATAGAATAGCCGTTGCCAGACCGCCATTCTCTGACGGGTTGGAAGTCACTGTGGTGAGGCCTATAGTGAAGCTGAGGCTGGAGGACTACAGGCTCTCTAAGAGGCTGATGGAGAGGTTCATGACAAGGGCCGAGGGTATACTAATAGCAGGCCCGCCGGGGAGCGGCAAGTCCACCTTCGCAGCCAGTCTGGCCGAGTTTTACAGCCGTCAGGGAAAGGTGGTTAAGACACTTGAATCTCCACGTGACCTGCAGGTGGGGCCTGAGATTACTCAGTACGCCCCCCTTGAGGGGGATTTTGAGAAGACAGCTGAGATACTCCTTCTAGTGAGGCCTGACTACACGGTCTTTGATGAGGTGAGAAGGGAGAAGGACTTCCGCATCTTTGCCGATATGAGGCTCTCGGGTGTGGGGATGATTGGGGTGGTGCATGCAAGCGACGCCGTAGGGGCCATCCAGAGGTTTATCGGTAGGGTGGAGCTGGGCATGATTCCCCACGTGGTGGATACTGTAATCTTTCTGAAGAACGGTGAGGTGGCCAAGGTCTATGAACTTTCTCTGGTTGTAAGGGTTCCCACTGGGATGGTGGAGCAGGACCTCGCCAGGCCTCTTGTGGAGGTGAGGGATTTTGAGGACGGTAGGCTTGAGTATGAGATATACACCTATGGTGAGGAGAACGTGGTCATACCTGTGGAGAGGATGGCAGCCGAGTTGGAAAGGATGAAGTCAGATATTGTGGAGGCGGTCAAGTCAGCGATTGAGAGCTATGACTCTGAAGCGGTGGTTGAGGCCGCCGGTCCCCGCAGGGTTGTTGTCAGGGTTGAGAGGGATGTGAGTCCGAGGCTGATAGGCAGGCAT
>JAWAEB010000008.1:9433-29802 GCA_038891515.1 Nitrososphaerota archaeon
TGAGAATGTCAGCAGGCTGGAGAAGGAGTTGGGAGTATCGATTGAGGTGGAGCCCAAGCTGGCTACACTGGGGAGGGAGGTGGAGTTTGAGGTAAGGGAGAGCGGCAACACATTAAGCCTAGTGGTGGGTGAGGAAGTGGGTGGAAAAGTGAATATCTACGTGGATAACGAGTATCTCTTCTCAGCCACCATAGGACGGAAAGGTGTAATCAAGATAAGCAAGAGGTCGGAGAACGGCCGAGCACTAGTCAAAGCCCTTTACGCAGGTAGGAGGGTCAGGCTAGTTGTCACGGGTTGAATACTGGCGCATTCTGCAGTGGGGGCAGGTCTCAGCTGAAGCCTGTATCTCCTTCATGCAGAACCAGCAGAGCTTCTTAGATGAGTCTTCAGGGCTAACAGCCATCGGTGGTCTCAGAATGAAACTAAGTCCAATCATTATAGCTCCGGCTCCGAGGAAGGCGAAACCGAAGGGCAGGCCGGCCATCATTAGGAAGAGACCGAATACCATCACTACGACGCCGCCGAATGCCAGGGATGGGGACTTCAACTCCTCGTCTTCTTCTCCAGTCCGGCGCAGTGGACCACTCCCCTAACCCTCCTAATATGGGATACGCAGGCAAAGCATGTTAGGAAGGCGACAGGCTCTCCCACCAGAGGGCAGTCCACGTACTCCTTCTTCATACGTGACATCATCCTGCCCTTGACAACGCCTTTCACGGCCTCAGCCACAGAAGCATCGTACTCGAGGGGCTTCTCCGCCAAACGGACCTCCACGAGATACTTGGTCTCCACTAATCACCCACCCTCAGCTCTGATTTTACGATGCTTCATCAGGATATAGGCTAAATATATGGATGCGGGCGCCGCAGCCGAGGCTATCGTGACCAGGAAAAGGTTTGTATAATCCACCACCGATACCACCGTTATCTCCATGGGCCGGTCCACAGATACCAACTCACCAACGGCCCCACCAGAATCAGATAAGTAACCCACGACAGTTCGTCGGACTAGGGAGAATTGGGACTGTCCTTCATCCCCGGCCAAGGCACCCAAGTCAAGTACTGTGCCATGCGGAACCCAGCCTGAGAAGAGCTCCTCTCCGTCGCTATCATAGACGGTGACGAGGTATTGTCTGGAGACTGTGAATGATACGCTGCCAGCTTCAGAGACTCTCAATCGCTGGGGACTTGCCTCAACCCTGAGGCCGGGTAGGCTGACTTGGGGGAGGAGGGTTAGATCCACTTGCGCCGCCTTGGGCAGGATTACCGCGCCAACTCCCTTGGTCAGGGGTAGCTCGGTGCCGTTAATCGATAATATGGCCGCCATCTCTTCATTCAGTCCTGATAGTCTCACCTCCAGTGTGTAGGCTATGTCTGCGTTCAGCTTCCCCCATCCCCATAGCGGAGAGCCTGAGGCAGGGATCTCTCCCGTGAAATTGTCATTCCTCGCCGTCATCCTAACGACATCATCTACATGATCCGCGGATATGTAGGGAGCCAGCTGAAGTATTAGAGCGGCCACACCAGCCACATGGGGGGTGGCCATGCTGGTCCCCCTCCCAGCCCTCTCCAACGGACTGGGGTTGATTGGGGAGTCTGCTGCTTGATGCGACCTAGCTGCAAGGATCACACCGCCTGGCGCCACTATGTCGGGCTTGATGCGGCCATCCGTTGTCGGACCTCTGCCGCTGTAGAATTCCAAGGTCCCCACGGTGCCGCCCAACTCCACTGTCCGCCCCGATTGGGCTCTCCAGCTGTTCCTAGTCATGTAGGCCCCCACTGTGATAACCTTCTCAGCGGTTCCTGGGATGGACACGGTGAAGTCTTCGGATATGTCGTAGCCATCCCCAGCGGTGAATGTCTCCCTGCTACTACTGCATGTATCGCTCTCCAGCCACGCGTGGAAGACCCCCTCCAAGACATCGAGGCCAGCCACCTCCATGAGCCAACCTCCGGTGACGGGGCCGCTGACAGTGACTAGTGTGTGGCGGATGGACAGTCCCGGATATTCTTCGACGGATATTTTGAAGTCCATCCAATTGGTGGACATGTTTCCCGAGAGAGGGAGCGCCCCGCCACCAGGTCTGGAAAGTCTAAGGCCCAGCCTCTCTTCAGGGTTGGTGGCGAACGATAGGTAGAATTCAGCTGTCTCACTTGGTATGCTCCACCGGAGATTCACTGTTCCACCCTGGAGTACGGTGCCTCTCACATGCCTTCCGTCCGAGGCCGAGTTGCCTGCAGCCACCACCACAACCACATCCTCGTCCACGAGCCGGTCCAAAGCCTTCTCCAATGGGCTGCCCCCATCATGACCGCCTGTATCACTGCCGAGGCTGAGATTCACCACCAGCCTCATCCCTAGAGTTTTGGACTTGGAGACAGCGTAGGCGATGCCGTCCAATATCTCCTTCTCATCGAAGGTCCAGAGGCTTCCACCGCAGGTGGGGCTGCCGCTCTTCACTACTAAGATGCTGGCACCACGTGCCACTCCGGAGTTGCCAGCCGCAATAGACGACACGTGTGTCCCATGCCCGTTGGTGTCAACCTCTGGGCAGATGCCGTCGTTTATCTCGTCTGGCCCGCACTCATAACCATAGCCGAATCCTTCAGGCGGCTTACCCTCAATGGTTTGGTCCCAGATATAGAGCACCCTAGACCTGTTAAAACGGTCTAGAAAGGCGGGATGTTGATAATCTATGCCTGTATCTATAACTGCTAGCAGCACACCCCTTCCATCCACCCTTTCAACATTCAGCCCCGACTTCGCCAGTGTATTGGGAAGTCCGATGTCGAGGGTGCTGTACTCGAGGACTGGCCTGAATTTTCTGGGTGCGTATACCGCCTCAACCATGCCTGATTTCCGGAGATGCTCCAACATTGCAGGATGGGCTCTTAAAGTGGCTATGCCTCCTATAACGGAATCAACCTCGCCCCATTTGGAGAGCTGGCGAAAAGCCTCAGGCGTTGGCATCCTCAGCTCTACTATGGCCGTCTCATGGTCTCCATCCAGCCGGGTGACGGAGGGGGTTAGGGCTATGAGGATAAGGCTGATGAGCAGGATGCTCTTCCAAGTCACTGGACTAGATCCCACGATGTTCTACTTAAATATGTGAATCTCACTGATGGCATCGTGAGGGTTCTCACAGACGAGGACGTTATACGTATGGCGCCACTCGGTGAGGTCATTGGAGCTGTTGAAGAAGCCTTCAGACTTTACAGCCAGGGCCTGACCGTAATGCCCCTGAGAGTGAGGGTTGAGGCACGCGAGCACGGTGGTGACATACTCCTCATGCCTTGCTACATAGGTCCTGCGGGGGTTTTCAGCACCAAGATAGTGACCGTATATCCAGGCAATGTCTCGAAGGGCCTGCCAACTATTCAGGCCTCTGTTGTGTCTGTGAATCCGGTGGATGGAAGTATCGAGTTCATCGCGTCAGCGCAGGCACTCACGGGGATGAGGACTGGTGCTGCCTCAGCGGTCTCGGTGAAGTATCTCGCCAGACGGGGGTCGAATGCTCTGGGGATTATCGGATGCGGTTATCAGGCTGGTTGGCAGCTCAGGGCAATAGCCCAGGTGGTGAGGATAGAAGAGGTGATGGTCTATGACATCGATCGTAGGAGGATGGAGAGCTTCGCCAGCCAGATGGGTGGTGAGTTGGGGATAACCATCGAAATGGCGCTGGAGCCATCGAGGTTGGTCAGCAGCTCCGACATACTGGTGACAGCCACCACTTCACGCACACCAGTGGTCAGAGATGAGTGGGTCAGAACTGGCACCCACATATCTGCGATTGGAGCCTATACCCCGGAGGTGGCTGAGCTTGACCCAATGCTGATTAAACGTTCGAAAATTGTGGTGGACTCCCGTGAGGCAGCCCTCAGCGAGGCAGGCGACATCATACAGCCCATCAATATGGGATTAATTACTCCGAGCCATATATATGCGGAGCTGGGCGAGATAGCTGCTGGACTGAGGCTTGGAAGAACCGCGGAGGACGAGATAACAGTCTTCAAGAGTGTGGGACTTGCCGTGCAGGACGCAGCAGTTGTAAAGGTTTTAACTAGTCACTTGAGAACTAGGTAAATGCCGGCCAGGATTATCGCCGCAGAGAGGTAGAAGCCGGCGGCTGGAGCCTCGCTGAAGATTAGGAAGGCTAGGACTGAGGCTACAATGGGTTCGAGGAGGGCAAGGGTTGAGGTCTCAAAAGCCCTCAGCCCACGTAGGGATGAGAATTGAAGTGTATGTCCTAACACTGTTGGGAAAAAGGCTACTGCCAGAACAGGCCCCACCTCACTCACATCAGGTATGAGCAGGCGGCCATTGAAAAGGTATCCGGATGCGGCTAGGATAGATGCCGAGATTAGGTAGATATAGGGCATGACCGTGATTGGGTTGGCCCTCTCCCTCACATCCCTACCCACGGTGAGGTAGGTTGCCCAGGAAAACGCTCCTGCGAGGGCGGCTGCATCTCCCGTGATATTGGCTGGGGAGATAGAGTATTCCGCCACACTCATGGAGGCTATGCCTACGAGCGTCAATACGAGTCCGATGAGATTTGTCTTGGACGGCCTGACCATCCCAAGCATCCACGAGATAGTGAGAGTCATCGCTGGGGTTGTATTTACCAGTGTTGTCGCGTTGACTATGGAGGTGGTCTTCACTGCTGTTATGAAGAAAACGAAGTGAAGACCAAGAAAAAAACCTAAGATGAGAAGCCTCCGGCCTAGCTTTCTCGTTGTTTGGGCCAGCTCTCCACGCCTTAACACCGTTACAAACGCCAGCATCATTAATGCTGCTAGTAGGAGCCTTGCAAAACCCAGTGAGAAGGCGTCCAGCCTAGGTAGCAGTCTTATGAATATTGAGGCCGTGCCGAATAGCAAACCGGCTGAAGCGCCCTCGGCTATGTGTAGAAGTCTAGTCATCGCATAGCTGGGGAGGATTGGAGGAATAAATAGGGATAGGCCCCTCTCTCTAGGAGCCTATTACAAACGTGGCTTGGACGGAGACGGAGAATGTTGTTTGCCCTGGGACAACGGGTAGGCCGTCGGTCCTCTCGGCTGGAACCGCACCACGGAAGATTGGATATGGGTACTGCTCCATTATGTTGAGACTCTTCAGCCTCGCCACATTAAGTCCAAGTGGTGCCAGCGCCAGTTCTGCCTTCCTCCTAGCGTCCGTCACAGCAGCCGACAGCAGGTCCCTACTCAGCCTGGCCGATAGGTCGTCCGAGATCGTCATGCTCACCCCTCCTACAATGTCTGCACCGGCTGAGACAGCCCTGTCTATTAACTCGCCGACACGGCGAAGCTCGGCCGTCTTTATCTCAAGGCTGTAGGAAGCCACATAGCCAACTAGTCTCGGGGGCTCACCCTCAACATAGACATATTCCGGCTGTATGCTGAAGCCAGTAGTCTTCAAATTCTCCTCAGGCATGCCGGCACTCTTCAAAGCCTCCACAACCTCGCTGGCCGCAGTTGCTGCAAGGTTAAGCGCCTCGTAGGACGTGGCGGCCCTCTCCTGCACAGTCAGCCATATTATAGCTGTGTCTGGTGTCACGGTGGCTTGAGCTATCCCAGTAACTGATATGATGTCCTCGGATGTAGGCGCCGTCTGCCCCTCCATAGTTGTGAGCCAAGGAGATAGAGCTACCGTGGTGGCTATCCCCAGCGCCAGAAGGGCCATAGCTGAAGCCACGATGCTGTAAACGATTTGTCGCTCCATCACATTCACCTCGGAGATACGCTGTATAACCAACCCTTTATGTCCATAAACTAGAACGGCTGGACTAAGGCTTTTTTACTGGTTCCTAGAGTTCCTACTGGGCGGCCGTGGTCTAGCCTGGTATGACGTGGGGGCCCCGTCCTGTGGGTAGGCCCCAAAATCCCGGGTTCAAATCCCGGCGGCCGCATACGTCTGTATATCCTTGACTACATACGCTTATATTCTGTTGTGCAGGTGTCAACCTGCCATGACTCAGGTTGCCCAGGTTAAGGGGAAGTGGGCGTCCAGGTTCGTGGCCGCAGCCATAGTCCAAGGAGCACTAGCCACGGCTGTAACCCTCTACCTTGTGATAGGTCAGCTAAGCTTCCTTAAACCTGAGGTGAGTAGGGTCATAGCGTTCGGAAGCGCCGGCACATGGTTCACGGTTGGATACACCCTATACTTCGTCGTGGGCGTTCTTGGTGTTGCTGTGACAGCCCTCTTCTACAACCACATCGAGAATGTGCTTGGCAAGGTGTATAGTGGTGCGGCTAACTTCCTAGCATGGGCCCATCTCATACTCATGAACGTGGGTGTAGTGGGCGCCACTTGGATGATGATGGTGGCTGGATATCAGGGTGGCGCTGCTATGCTCCCGCCTGAGGTGGGTGGCCTTGGGTGGAATGCTGGACAGGTACATGTCAATGTCTTCTACGGCATACCGCTCGGCTACCCCACATGGATTGCAGCCTTCATCATGATATTGGCAGCCGGTGTCCTCTTAGGCGGCCTCGGCTACCTAATGGCCTGGACCCGTAAAATCTAACACCTTTTTTTGTTAGGTGGCGGCGGCCCCCACAGCTGGCAAGCACTTGCCCACATGCAAGCCTAGGCCTCAGCTCTGACACGCTGATGGAATGGCTGCGCCGCCACGCCTTAGTGCTGCTCCCTCCCGGGCCTGACACGGTTCGGCATGTGAGGGGACTCAGGCCCCCCTACAGGGACCTTACGCCCCTACGGCGCCCCATCCCGGCGTGTCCTCATCGCCTACACCCAAGCCGCCCTGTGGGCAGCCTCAGGCGCGCTATGGGTTATCAGGCCCCCGCATGTAGCCCATCTCGGGTTACAGGGAAGGGCTGGCTCCCCGGCCTTTCCCGCCGCCACCAACCTTTCTATCCTCGAATGTGTTTTTAAGGCTTGCCACACTTGGATAGGTGGATGACGATTAGGGTTGGATGCTGTGGCTGGGCCGTAAGGGGTGGGAGGCAGGCCTATTTCAAGACCTTTGAGACTATCGAGGTTCAGGAGACCTTCTACAGGGTTCCGAAGCTTGAGACCTTAGAGAGGATGAGGGGTGAGGCGCCGGAGGGCTTCGTATTCAATATGAAGGCTTGGCAGGTAATCACACATCCACACACAAGCCCCACATGGAGGAGGATGAAGCCTCCTCCAGGAAACCCGTCCAGATATGGGCTGCTTAAACACACAAGGGAGAACCTCAGGGCTTGGGAAAAGGTTGTGGAGATGGCAGACGCCCTAAGGCCTAGGGTGGTGGTGATTCAGACCCCACCTTCCTTCGGTTTTAGCGAACGCAACATCGAGAATGTTAATCGCTTCTTCTCACAGGTGTCAGGCAGCAGCTTCGCAGTTGGTTGGGAGCCGAGGGGGTCATGGACCGCCAAGACCGAGATTGTGGAGAAGATCTGTACAAGGCATGGGGTCATCCACATAACTGACCTTCTCAGAAGAAAGCCTACTCCGGCTGGGCCTGTAGTCTACACACGCCTACACGGATTGGGAGGGGGTGAGGTAAACTATAGCTACAGATACTCCGACGAGGATTTGGTGAAGTTAAAGGAGTTGATATCTGAGTTGAGGTGGCGGGAGACCTATGTCATGTTCAACAATGTTTCCATGGCGGCTGACGCGGCTAGATTCAAGGAGCTGGTCCCTAGCTAGATTGGTAGAACTAGCTTACCCTTAAACTCGGCCAGACCATCCATCCTCATCTTAGCTACACACCGCTCCACCATAGGCCCCGACAACTCTGACGAGATGGCTTTCGCGTACCCGTCAGAGTCGCAGATGACGATGATATAGCCGCCTGACTTCGCCTCAATGAGGCTGTAAAAATCCTCCTCACCCACTGGGGCCCACTCACCACCCGCCTCCTTCAAAAACATCGCTGGGTATGCGATGCCCACATAGGAGGCTAGCCTAGCTTGGGCGGCAGCAGCTACCTTCTCGCCGAGCTTGACGGCGTCGTAATATCTCATGGCGGTATTACCGGAGACGATAACCAGTAGGACCAATATAAGCTATTGGGACTCTAGGGCCGGCTGATAGGGGAAAAGCTCTTTAATGCTTCCGGACTCCAAAAACCGAGGGAAAATGGCGAAGGAATTCGTGATAGTGGAGTCGAGAATAAGGGAGCTACTCCCAGAGGGTACACGGCTGAGCTCCGACGCTCTAGAGGGGCTTGACGCAGCTGTCAGGGAACTTGTGAGCAAGGCAGTCAAGAGATGCCAGTCCAACGGAAGGAAGACCCTGATTAAGGAGGACTTTTAGAGCGTCTCTAGGGCTGGGAGCGGGCCGGACCCATTATTTTGGGATATGGACGAGTGCCGGGTATCTGGGGCTCAGGTCTTGACCGGCTTGAACCTAGGCTTCAGCCTCTCCAGTATTAAGGGCAGAGTAGTGTACTCCATCTCCTCATGCCCAAGCCTAGCAGGCTCGAACTCTCCCATGCTTCTGAGGTAGACCGCAAGCTCAGCCGACTTCTGCCTCGCATAATCCCAGAAAGGGTCTTCGAAGAGGTCAGCTGGCTCCACACCATCCACGCCCACAAGCTTCCCATCACTCACCTGCCAACCCATCGCCATCACCCTAGGAGGCCCGTCAAAGTAGCTGACCACGTTTTGACCCCTCTTGAAAGAGACCGGCATCAAGGGCCCCCTGTGGCTGCCCCTCATCCATCCTGAGACAAGCGGTGGGACAGCGAACGCTGCCAGCACCTCGCCCACTGCGGGAAAGCCCGACTGACACCTCACCAACATGACCGGGTCATCCTTACCCACATACCTTCCAGCAATGAGGCTCAGACGTGTTGTGCTCGCTGCGGCAGCCGGCTCGTTGTCAAAGGCTCTGTAAATCCTCGAGATGGCGTATCTGCCAGGCGTGCCTATCAACCCAATGAGGTCGTAAGTCTCCTGCGGCGTGCTGAGAGTCACCACCTTGGACTCGAGTAGGTCTAGGACTTCAAACTTGAACCCATCATGGAGCTTGGGGTCTATCACCAGCCCAGCCGTGTTGTCAGGAGATGCGAATATCCTGTACAGGGGCATGTTCCACGCCCCAGGCTCAGTTTTATCTGCTGCAAAAACAATAATCGGGTCCGAGCCCCGCTCCTCAAACTCAAGCTCAGCCACACCAGGTCCCAAGCCCCTAACATTTCCGCTGAAGGCATCGCTCAGAAGATCCTGACCAGCACCATAAAGCTTCATCTTCTTGGCCACCTTCTCAGTAACTTCCCGGAATATCATCCACGCTAGACCATGGATGTCGGGGTTATTCTCGCCCCGGGAGTGGCTCATGACAAGTACTATGTCGTCGCCGCAGTAGGTCACATAACCAGACCCTATGACCCCGTTCCTCACAGCCTCGCCCAACGTATCCACCGCATACCTTAGCATCTCCTGATGGGGCCTATGGTGTCCAGCCACACTTCCCACATCGGCCTTAATCACTGATACGGTTGTCCTCATAGCTACCGTCATATGGCTGCAGCCACTACTTAAAAACTCTCACACGTCTGAAAACCATCACACGATAGAGCTGATATGCCAATATGGATGATAGAAGGAGTGACGCCGCCCTCAGGCCTGACAGCAGTAGCACGTCCTCCACCAAGATAAGTTGGACATGTCTGTCGCCCTCAAGCACAACAGATGTGCTGCTGAAGCTTGGCGGGCTGGTGGACCTTATCTCATAGAATCCTCTGGAAAGGCTTAGGTAATCTCCTGACCTGAGCCTAGTGCTTGCCCGCCCCACTTCCAAGGCGACTACCCCATCATATATGGTGCCGTTGGGGAAGACAAGCTCTAGGTAGAGCCTGAATAGCTGGACTGGTAGGTCGACTCTCGCACCTGGGCTTAGGAAAATCTGCGCCGGCTCAGTCCTAGAGCCTGTAGCGATCGCCCTCACAGTTGCGTTTCTGACTGGTGTAATTGTTTCGCCAGAGCTATATCTGTCTATGGTGAGGGTTTTCCAATAGGCCAGTAGAATTGAGTTGCCCACATTCCCATAATCGGCATTGTCTATTTCCAGCTCTAAGCCATTCAAATACTCCCCATGAACTGTGTCAAAGACCCTAAGCCATGCCACGGGGGGTAGGACCACCACCCTCCTAACCGCTCCGAGGTCATCACCCACCACCACAGGCACTCCCGCATGGACAGTGTCGGGATGGAGGACAACTTTACTGGAGAGGATGGCTGGGTTGAGGTCTGGACTCACCACGGAAATGGCACGCTCTAGAATAAGCGAGTAACCCTCGCCCCTCAAGACTGAGACCTGAACCAAGTAATGCCCAAGCCTCAAGGGTTCAAGCCCACCCGGGCCAACCGCCCCCCATTGCGGAAGTCTGAAAACTAGACCGCTCCTCCCGCCTACATCCACTGCCCTCAGTTCGTATACACCGACCAGCGGAGGAATAGTCACCTTGTATGGTCTGCCCCCCAGCAGTCCTTGATATGTGAGAGGGCCGCCAGGCCTTACAAGCACTACTCTGAAGGAGCCGGCCAGACCATCATCCAGCCATAGGATGACCTCTCCGCCAGGATTGTATATTTCCGAGCCGTCTCCAATTACTTCGAAGAAGGCGTATCCACGGTTTGGCTGCTGGATCGTCATCTCCAGCTCTCCGTTGGACCTTATCATGGTCTGGAGTGTGATGGGGATGTTTTCCGGCGGTGCCTCAACCCTCACCTTGAGGGTCTTGCCGTCATCAGTGGTTATTGACCATAAACCTGTTCTGTCGAACGGTGGGAGGGGTGTAGCATGGCCATCCAACAGTGGATGAGCACCCCCATCCCCTTCCGGAGAGGCTCTGGTGACAGTGCCGTTTCTACCCATGAGTTTGAGCCACACAGCCTCGCCGAGCCTGACCTCCAGAACACCACCGTCTAGGAGTGGGAGCATAGCATCTCCGCCAAAGCCCACTAACCAGACTGCCTCCACACCCTGACCTTGGCCGGCAAGTGGGAGGATCAGAAGCAAAGCCATCAGCAGGGATATCTTCATGTTTTTCCATGCCTCGAGTATATCGCAAGAAACAGCAACAGAGATGACGAGAGAGTGACAGAAGCGACAGCGGATAGGGTGGGGTTGAAGAATGAGAATGAGGCCACTCCAATTCCTGCGGAAAGCCCTAGAATAAGGGCCTTTAGCCAGAATCCTGCCGATGCCTCGGGCTGGCCCTTGACAGGCTTTGCGACCGTCATCAATCTTATGACTAGACCGATGGTTGACGCGGCTGTGGGCGTGGCTATGAGGGTTGTCTCAGGGGTCTGGGGTGGGATAAGTCCTAGGCTCTCCGAGGAGGCGACATAGCTGAGAAACCCTCTCACAAGGAATATGAAGAGCCTCTCAGGTGTGTAGTAGCCGCTGTGTATAGCTCCGTACAAAATCAATCCCGACACGTAGGCTGAGAAGTAGGATGTGACTAGTCCAGAGGGTGAGCTGGATGTTGCCGTTCCTATGGCTAGGACTAGGGGGGTGGCTAGGATGTAGCCAGCCGCAAGAGAGATGAATGGTATGGGGTTGCCTCCGGACACAAGGACGTAGACAGCGTAGAGGGCGGGCACGTAAACAATTACTAATCCCACCAACCTCACCCTATCAGCCATCATAATCATGATTAGGGAGGACATCCCGAGGAAGACGAATGGGCTGGTGTAGTGGAAGACCGTGTAGGATTGGGCTAGGACTATGGCGAATGGCGAGAGAATCATCAGGGTGGCCAGATACCTAGTGGAGTCCAACGCCTCCTAGCCTCGCGCTGTACAGACGGTATAGGTTCAGGATGTTGGGCAGGAGTGAGTCAGCTCTGAAGACATGGAGGGCTGGAACAGCCATCCTGAGGCTGGCGAGCCTAGCCTCCTCCAGCTTGGCAAGAATTCCGAGAGTCCCACCAGCGCCATCCTCAAAACCCGAGAAAGGAGATATGAGCAGCGTATTGGGGCAAGTTTTGGCCAGCATCTCCTCCAGCTTCTTCAGGGACCGAGCTGAGAAGAAGGCGAACCTGCTCAGAACGATAGTGATGTCAGCCGGCTGGTTATACCTCATGACTGATGATAAATCGTATGGACCTCCCGGCCTAACCTCTGAGAGGGCTTTGAGAATAGTCGGGTAGTCGGCGGCATATGACTCGGACCTGACAACCACGTTGGACTCGGCACCGAAGGTGGCCACTGTGACCCCGTCACCCTTGGTGAGGAATGCCCTTGCAAGGGTTGCAGTAGTCACCAAGCATATGTCTAGAAGTGTGGGGTTCTCCACCACCATGGAGTAGCTACAATCCAAGAGTATCGAGACCTTAATCCTGCTATAATGCTCATACTCTTTGAGATATAATTCGTGCTCATCATCACGTGCCGTCCTCTTCCACGCAACACGTCTTACAGGGTCCCCCTCTGCATAGCGTCTAACACCTCTGAAGACATCGTCGGCGCCGGTGAGCCTGTTGAGCCCTGAACCGTCCGAGCCCATCACACCCATCAGACCCGAGTCGCCGGCCCTGACCCACAACTCCAGAGGAAGCGAAACAACTACCTTGGAGATAGGGCCTATGGTTAGTCTTCTTAGCCAGAACCTATGCGCGTCGAAGACTCGAAGGGTCGCTGGCCCTATCTCATACTCCCCCCTAAGCTTGGCCTTGACGGTATAACTCACCGTTATGGAGCTACCTGGCTGAAGGACAGCCTCTGTTGAGGACGTGCCCTCAACCACCTCAAATCCTTCATGACGGTCTGTGAGCATGAGTGACATGGTGTGTTGCGTCTTGTTGGTCAGTGTTAGCTTGACTTGTATTGGCTGACCGGCTGCAGCAACCGGTGGATAAACCTCCCTCTCCAGAGGGGTGGCCGAACTGTCTATGTCTCTCAGCCTCCTGTGAACCAGCAGCATATAGGATGTGAGGAAGACGGTGACTGTGAAGATAGAGAGGAGGAGGGGTGGGTAGATAAAGAGGGTAGACGCTAGTACCAGCGAGGTGTATGCTGCGACCAGCCCCCAAAATCCCCTAGAAGAGATCATTACCTCGGTACCTCAGTACTGCTGAGGTAGCTATCCACTATTGTGCGGAGCTGGGCGTAGTCGGGCCTTCTAGAGAAGCTTACATATTCGGGCTTGAGCACAAGCCTGTGGTTTATCACGTCGAAGAAAAACCTCTTCACATCCTCAGGTACGACATACACTCTACCCGACATGGCTGCTCCAGCCTTAGCAGCATAGAGGAGAGCTATCTCAGCCCTAGGGCTGGCGCCGATTATGAGGCGGTGATCCCTCCTAGAGGCTGAAACGAGGCGGACAATATACTCGATGATGTCGGGATGGACCCTCACGGCCTTGACCTCCTCTATTGCGGCGTCCAGAAGTTCCGGCTCAACTGCCTCCATTATGGGCAGTATATCACCGTAGACACTCTTGTAGGCCAGTATCCTCATCTCTTGGTGAGGCTCGGGGTAGGAGAGGTTAACCCGCATCATGAATCTATCCACCTCAGCCTCCGGCAAAGGGTAGGTCCCCTCCAGCTCTATTGGGTTCTGAGTAGCTATGACGAGGAACGGATCTGGCAGTTGATATGTGTGACCCTCAACTGTTACCTGCCTTTCCTGCATCGCCTCGAGGAGGGCTGACTGACTTCTGGGTGGTGCCCTGTTTATCTCATCCACCAGAACTATGTTTGCGAATATTGGACCTGGCCTGAATTCAAACTCCGATGTCTTACGGTTGAATATGAAACCGCCTAGGATGTCGCTGGGCAGTATATCTGAAGTGAACTGTATCCGCCTGAAGCTGACACCCAGGGTCTTGGCGAAAGCCTTGGCCAGCATGGTCTTGGCAAGCCCTGGAACACCCTCGAGGAGTAGGTGGCCCCCTGTTAGGAGAGACACAATGAGGGCATCAAGCGCCTCGTCCAGCCCAACTATCACCTTAGCCAGTTCATCCTTAACTGCTCTTGCTAGATTGGCTGAGGTAGTCGTCGGCGGAGCCTTCTCCATCAACTACGTCTCCTACTCCGTGAAAGCTCACTCAGAAGCTTCATGGCTTCAGCCGGTAGACTGGGCTTCACAGCTCCACGTCTCATGGCGTGGAGAATCTTTTTGGAGACCTCAGCCACCTCATCCATCTTCCCCTCAGTTGCCAGATTCCACAGCCTCGAGTATGGATCCATCAACTCTTTTTGAAACTTCCTAGAAATCGAACGGCTCTTTCCATCCCTAGGTATTAGAGCCAATGATAACCCGCCTAATGCAGCCGAACCCATCAAAAAGTATAGTATATTTTCAGACATTCGGGATGACGCTCCTCAAAACCATATAGTGGGCGTTAACAGCTTCGAGAGATTTTAGATACATATCTGCCTCTTCCTGAGTTGGGCTGTGTCCGCCGAACCTCACCCGCTCATAGACCTCATACATCTGCTTGAGGTGCACCAATATCTCACCAGTCAGGTTGATCGTCCTCCTATCCAAAATCTCCCTGTACGTAAGGTGCGGCATCATATCCTTACCTGCCAGCCTTTCGAAGAGGAGTTTGTAGCTCTCTATTATGCCATCCCCAATTCTCCCCTCTGCTAGCAGCTGCCTGAACTTCTCCACCACCGAATCAACGCCTAGGTCTGGCCTCGTCTCCATCCGGACGGCCCTCGCATTCTGTCTCATGGAGGTGTACTGCCTGTAGACAAGCCCTATAATTACGATGACAAGGATTATGTTTATGGCAAGCCAGAAGTTGGTCTCATAGATTATGGAAGCCGCCATACCTATATCTTCTCCACCAGTTCGGCTAGAACGTTGAAGACTGGAACATAGCTCTCAGCTAGGGAGACATAGAGAACGAGGTCATCTAGATCTATCCTCTCCACAAGCTCTCCACCCGCGGGGTCGTATGGGACGGCTTTGAAAGGTCCTTGATAGGGCGTTTCAAGGGCTGTAAACCATTCAAGAAGGCCATCACCTTTGAAAGCCTTCAGGTAAAAGGATTGGTCCATGAAATGTATGACAGGGTTTCCGACATAGATGAATGTGTTGTTAAGCTGCGGTGGCTGATAGCCCACGACTATAGTTGAGCGCCGGCTCATATAGTCGACCGAAACGGTGAGGGATGTGATGGCCTGCTTATGCTCGTGATAGCTCACCCGCAGGATGGTCTCAACACCCCTTACTTCTATGTCTTGGGCCCAAGTGGGTAGAAGAGCTGTCAAGGATGAGACCACTACCCTATGTACTCCTGTGGGGATACGGAACTCCGCCACACCATCCCTGTTAGTGAGGGCGGCCAACTCGCCCACCCTCACTAGGAGGGACTGTACAGGCCAAGCCTCGTTGCCGGAGACCCTCTCCACCACAACCATGAGCAATCTGGGAGAATCCACCCTGACGCCTGACCCGCCGCCAATGTTGGGTAATTCCCTCGGGATGGGTGATCGGGCGTCAAAGATATTGAATATAGCCACGGCAAGCACCAGGGCGGCTGTCAGAAGGGCCTTTTCAGACCTATTCATCCACCCATAGATTGCCCGCGGTTTGCTATTAATATTTGCGGAAATCTCTAAAAAAGGGGGTTGGGGTTAGAGAGGGTTGAACTGTCTTGAAAGATGATGAGGTTGAGGCTGCTGTTGCAGGTCCGGCCAGCTTTAGGATTACCTCAGAAGGTACTGTCGTATCCGTCAACAGTGACGTGGCCTGGTTCAAGGAGCGAGGATACGGCGAACTGGGCCCCGATGGTCTGCTGACCTTAAGCCCGGTGGAAGCCCTCTACCTCCTGAGGGCGGGGAAGATAAGCGTCTCCACGTATGAGGGGAGAGTGATGAAGTTCGAGGAGCTGCTGGAGATTCAGTCCGGGAGAGTGGCTAATCTATGGAGGGACTATGTCATATACATGGATCTTAGGAATAGACGATATGTTGTGAAGGAGGGGTTCGGCGAGCATCTTAGGTTCAGGGTCTTTGAAAGAGGTGCCTACCCCGACGCCCCTGCCAAATATGTCATTATTCCCGTTTACGAGGGAGATGATGTGGCTGTGGAGAGTCTTCTGGAATATGTAAGGGCGTGCAGGGCCATGAATAAGACTCCCGTGGTGGCTGTGGTGGATAGGAGAAACGAAATAGTATATTATACAGTCTCAATCGTAAATCTTGTAAATATCTAGGTGTGGGTTTTGGGGATAGCCGACTACCTCACACTAACAAGACCCCCCAACTCCATTCTAATGTATGTGGCTGTCCTCGTAGGCGTACTCTTCTCAGAGACAAGGCAGATAACGCCTGTAACCGCGGTCCTATCCTTCATCACCGCATACGGACTAAACGGAGCCTCCATGGTTATTAACGACTACTTCGACCGGTTGTCGGACGCAGTCAATAAGCCCCAGCGACCCATACCCTCCGGCAGAGTAGCGCCGGGAAATGCTGTAATCTATTCCATAGGACTGGCTGCAGCCGGAATATCAGCCGCTGCAATGACATCAGTTCAATGCCTAGCCTTAGCCTCGCTCGCATACACTGTCTCGTTTCTATATAACTGGCGATTAAAGGCCAGCGGTCTGCTGGGCAACGCCCTCGTAAGCATAGATGTGGTGGCGCCCTTCGTCTACGGAGCTGTGATGGCGGACGGCTTCGTATCAGCCCGCGTCCTGACATTCGGTCTCCTAGCATTCTTAGCCAATAACGGCAGGGAGGTGATTAAGGGTATTTCTGATGTGGAGGCCGATAGGGTGAGGGGTGTGGTGACTGTTGCCGCCAAGCATGGTCCGAGGACAGCTGCATATGTCGGTTCAGCCCACTATGTTACGGCTGTGGCACTTAGCCCGATTCCATATCTCCTAAGATACGTTGGACCACTATACCTGCCCATCGTGGGAGCGGCCGGAGGCGGCTTCATATACACAGCCATATCCATCATCATAAGGTCTGATGCGGAAAACTCGCTGAGACAGAAAAGGCTGTCACTGCTGTGGATGTTCATAGCCCTAGTATCCTTCCTAGTCGGCGGCCTAGACCTCAGCTAACACGAGGCACGGTGAGC
Source organism: Nitrososphaerota archaeon (assembly GCA_038891515.1). Taxonomy (GTDB): domain Archaea; phylum Thermoproteota; class Nitrososphaeria_A; order Caldarchaeales; family Caldarchaeaceae; genus HRBIN01. The sequence goes on from JAWAEB010000008.1 coordinate 26,443, forward strand.
TGTCACACCCCTCCACCATGAGCGGAGCCACCAACACCCTCTTGAGATGGGTCGGCTTACCCATCAAATCCATATCCTCCACTATGAGGAACCCACGGCCTGAGAGAAGCTCCCGATGGGCGCTCCGCCCCTCCTCCCTATGCAGCGGGGAAGAAATAGATATCATGTCGACACCAACCGCCCTGAGGCTCGGAAATGACTTGAGATACCTCGCCGCCCCCGCCGTTAGGCATGGCCCCCTATTCATAAACAAGTCCGGCTCCACATCCCTATAACGCTGAAAGCCCGTCCTCAATAGCAGGATGTCCGCCTCACCCAAAATATCCTGATACACCTCCAAATCCTCTTTTCTGAGAAGTTCTCCAGCATCCTTGGGCGTCTCCACTAGTATAGGCGAGTGAAAGAACAGCTCCTCTGGGCTCAAGGATGATATCGTCCTACCATTCGGGATGAAGTGGTTAGGGGCATCCACATGTGTGCCCAGGTGGTTGAAGAGGGTTAGAATGTACGAGTTGTTGCTATCACCTCTAGCGAGCTGTCTATAGGGCTGTATTGTCAATCCCGGCCCCCCTCCATAGGATGGGGTCCTCTGGCTGAGTACATGTGACAGATAAACCCACATGTTGGGAGACAGGCCGGAAAGGTATATATTAGGTAGCTGTCGCCTAGCCGCCGTGGCCGACGGTCCACTGCGCTTAGGATACTGGGCTGGAATGGAGCAATACGATCCTGAGAGGCTTCTGGCACATGCTATACATGCCGAGGCTGCAGGTTTTGATATAATCGTCGCAAGCGACCACTTCCACCCATGGAGCGACACCGGCGGGCAGGCTGGCTTTCCCTGGATATGGTGTGCAATAGTAGCAGAGAGAACCAAGCGGCTGGAGATCGGCACCGCTGTCACCACCCCATTATTCCGATACCACCCAGCAATCGTGGCACAAGCCTTCGCCACCCTCAACTACCTATATCCCGGGAGAATCTTCTTGACTGTGGGGACCGGGCATGCTATGAATGAGACCCCCCTAGGCTTTGAGTGGCCCGGTTTTAAGGAGAAGGTGGGCAGGCTCCGTGAGGCCGTGGAGATAATCCACCTTCTCTGGAAGGGCGGGTTCGTGGACTATGAGGGCGAATACTACAGGCTCAGGTCGGCGAAACTATATACACCACCCAAGACCAAGATACCCCTATACATAGCTACATCCAACCCAACCGTGGCCAGAATAGCTGGGAAATATTCCGACGGAATCCTCACAAACCCCAGAGGGCTTGAGAAATATCTGGAGATTGTGGATGCTTTGGAGAAGTCGGCCCGGGAAAATGGAAGGGACCCATCACAGCTGAGCAAGTGCATGGAGTTCAAAGTCTCCTACGACTTCGACTACGAGAGGGCATTCAAGTCAGCCCTCTTCTGGGCTCCCACGGCTATCCCCCGTGAGAAGAGAGAGCAAGTCTCAGACCCCCGGGTTCTAGAGTCCATGGTAGGTGAGGAGGAGAGGAGGAAGGTTAAGGAGACATGGCTTATCACCACAGACCCAGACGACATATACAAGTCCCTCTCCCAGTTCCTCAAGCTGGGATTCGACAGGGTTTACATTCACAGCGCCAGCCCCAATGAGGAGAGATTCCTCAACATACTTGGCAGAGATATATTGCCTTGGATGCGCGAATTTTACGAGATGCTGGGTAGGCCCATAAGGCCTATAGTTGAGTGACCTTAGGAAGTGACAGACTGGTGCCATCTAATTATGTATTCGGGTAGCCTGAAACCCTTCTCCGCCAACCTCTCCACTAGGAAGATCGGTAGCGGGCTCAGAGCGAAAGCTGCATAAACATAGAATCTGTTGGGCCTGCCGGGTTCACTGCTGCTTGGCAGAACCAGCAGAGAGTCCGCCATAGATGCTATTGTTGACTCCGCGTTTCCAACAACGGCTGCCAACTGTCCTCCCATCCTTTTGAAGTTTCTACATAGCGCCGTTACGATCTCCGTCTCTCCGCTTCGGGTTACAACCACCATTAGGTCTCCCTGCCTAGGGTTAGGTGTGCTGGACTCCCTTGCGACAAACACTTGGTCGCCCAGCGCTCTCTTGATATGCCCCACCCTAACTGCCGTCATTCTAGCCACCTCATGACTGCTGCCCAAGCCGGCGAAGAAGCACAGGTTCCGCATCTCCATCTTTTCCACCACGAAACTGTAAAACTCCGACGATATGCTGCTGTCGATGACCTTAGCCGCCTCCCTAACAATCTCTTCGGAGTATTGTAGCGCTCGGCTCGGAAGCGACTCCTCATAGAGACACTCGGCTATGGCGTGGAAGATGGCTCCGCTGCCCAGTATGAAAGTGTCCTCCATGATGCCCACATCCCTAAGGACACGGGTTTCGTCGGCCACCGTGTTGGGCTCCCTACCCTTCAGCTCGAGGACGCTTCCATACTTGTAGGCTATCTTGGCTAGTGGGGAGGCAGTGTCCGAAGTTACTAGGTCTATGGTGTAGTCACGCTCCCCGCCGATCTTGCCTATGAAGGAGGCTAGGTTTTGGGCGTCTATAAGCGGGGTCATAGACCTGCCTGAGCCGGAGTTTATCAAAAGACAAACCCTTCCAAACCTCTGCCTGAGTATGGGTGCGGCCTCACTCACCTCCCTGCCTGGAAAGCCAATGTCACCCCTATCAACCACTATCTTACCACGCCCCATCTTGGCCAGCTCGCTACAAGCTATGCTAAGGGCTCCCTTGGACCTTCCCTCGCCTGAGGGTATTACGACACCGGCCGACTTGATATCGTGAAAAAGCCTCTCAAAAGCCTCAACATCCAGCGACTGGACGTTCCTCCAGATACGATTGACATATCCCAGACTACAGACAGCCTGTTCCATACCAACCACAGGTTTATGAGGGGACGCTAGATAAAAAGATAAGTAAGCGGGGGTCGCCAAGCTTGGTCAAATCCCCCAGCCTCAAGCTGGGGAAAGCCAGCGGCGCAGGGTTCAGGCCCCTGTCCCGAAGGGGTTCGTGGGTTCAAATCCCACCCCCCGCATATTTTGTTAAAATATGGATTAGAGGGGGTTTGGCTGGTGGTTGTCTGTAATCCCCGTCTGATTAGATATTCTTTAGTCGTTGCTATTTTCTCTGTATAGTGAATCTACTAGCCTGTAGAATTTTAGCCTGCTTCCTTGCCCGACATTACACCTCTTATTCTCTTGTTTCCGAGCAGCATGTTGCTTACCTGTGCTACCGCAGCCACTTTGTCCTCCACGCTCTTAACAACCTTTGAGTTTATGTTGTTGTAGACCTCCCTGTCCTCTCCCTACACTATCAACAATTTCCAAATTGATAGTATACGGATGAGACTGTCAAGTTA
>JAWAEB010000009.1:0-29668 GCA_038891515.1 Nitrososphaerota archaeon
CCGATAGGTTCCACAGCTTACGCCCTCTCGGCAGGTGGCCCAGCAGTTCATGAGGGAGTCGACGCCATGGTGGTAGTCCCCCTGGCCTCGATGACTAACTTAAGGCCCATGGTCGTCCCATCCACGATTCCCCTCAAGGTAGTCGTCTCCAAGGGTGAGCCACAGATACTGGTTGATGGGCATACGGCCTATGATGTGGGCAGCTCGGTGATTAGTGTGGTCAAATCCAATAACAGTCTGAATTTTCTGAGACTGAAGGGCCAGGTGATGTTTAGTAGAAGGTTGAGGAAGAGGCTGTATGGGAGAGCCTAGGAGGAGAGCTGTGTATGTTCTAGACTCAACCGCAATCCTAGCAGGACTGTTGGAGTCAGGCACATCCCGTCTCGTAACTGTCAGAGACGTGGTGGATGAGGTTAGGTATGGTGGGCTAGCTCCCGAACGGCTTGCCACAGCTATCGAAAGCGGCCTAGTAGATGTTAAGACACCATCACCCAGCTATATCGCAAGAGTCAGGGACGCAGCCGTCAGAACGGGTGATGTGGCAAGTCTATCCAAGGCTGACATCAGCCTCATAGCCGTTGCTCTAGAGGAGGCCGAGTCCGGATACAACGTAACCCTAGTCACCGATGATTACAGCGTGCAGAACACAGCCAAGCATCTGGGGCTCCAAGTCCATGGTAGCATACATCCAACCATCAGGGCTCCTGTCCAATGGTTCTTCCGATGTGGTGGTTGCGGCATGGAGCTGGACACAGCCGGAGAAACGTGTCCAAGATGTGGCTCACCGCTGGTCAAGAGAGTTAGGCGCCGCCACCCAGTTAATCCTTAAAATGATGCGGGAAGGTGTGTTGCCGTAAACATGGTTGCTAAGGCTGTTCTCATAAAAGGTGATGGCACGGGCCCGGAGCTTGCTCGGTCACTAAAGATGGTTTTCGAGTCACTGAATCCTCCCCTTGAGCTCATTGAATGTGAGGCTGGCTCCGAGTGGTGGCATAGGCACGGCGGGAATAGCATGATACCTCCAGAGACTTGGGATCACATATACTCCAGCTCAGCCTGCTTCAAAGCACCCACCACCACGCCGCCCGACCCCAACGCACCAAGAAGTGTGGCCGTCTCAATCAGGCAGGCGATGAAGCTGTACTCCAACGTCAGACCAATCAAGACATTCAAAGGCGCTGAGAGCCCCCTATGTAAGATATTCGGGCCGGTTAACTTTGTATGTGTGAGGGAAGCCACAGAAGGCTTGTACTCCGGGCTTGAGCTAACCATATCGGAGGATGTCACCATAGCCATCAGGAAGATAAGTGGCACCAGCTCGTATAAGGTGGCCAAATGGGCCTTTAGAGAGGCTGAGGAGAGAGGCTGGAAAAGAGTGATAGCCATCACGAAGAGAAACATATTAAGGATGACAGACGGGGTCTTCTACAACGCTGTCTCAAAAGTGGCCCAGGAATATCCCAAGATAACCCTTGAAGAATACTACATAGACAACATGGCCCAACAATTGATGAAAAACCCGGATAGATTCAACGAGACAGTCCTACTCAGCACGAACCTCTTCATGGACATACTCTCTGAGGAGGCCTCAGCCCTCGTGGGAAACATAGGGATGGTGTATGCCGCCAACATAGGTGACAACTACGCCATGTTTGAGCCAGCCCACGGAAGCACCCCCAAATACAAGGGACTTGATAGGGTGAACCCAACCGCCACTATTCTCGCAGGCGCTTGGATGCTAAAATACTTAGGTCTCACAAAATACGGTGAAGCGATAATGAGGGCTACTGAGAAGGTGATAGCCGAGGGGAAGACTGTTACGGTTGACCTTGGTGGGACGGCTAAGACTTCTGAGATGGCTAGGGCGATAGCGGAAGAGGCAGCCCGAGCTATCGGCTAGCGGGTTATGCATAAGTCTTATATATACGTCGCCAAAACTATCATCCGGTACTTATGCCCCTCCATGCCACGGTTGTCCTGAGGAAGAAGACACATGTAAGCGGCAAAAGCTACTTCTACATTCACATACCCTCCCGAATCGGCTCCGACAGCCAGTTTACTTTCAAGGAGGGTGACGCATTCAAGATGGTTGTGGACCCGTCAAAGAATAGGCTGATACTCTCCAAGCTTGTGAGGAGACGGGCCTCCGGACGTATGAAGAGATAAACTCTTATTGCGGATACCATCGTCTGAGAGTGTGCTATCATGGCCGAGATAGTGGAGGTCGATGTAGCTATTGTCGGCTCCGGTCTTGCGGGGCTCAGGGCGTCCATCGAGGCTGCTAGGACTAGTAATGGTAAGCTCTCGGTGGGTGTTTTCACCAAGACGCAGGTGATGAGATCCCACTCGGTCTCGGCTGAAGGGGGTACTGCCGCCGTCCTCTACGTTGATGAGGGTGATTCGTTCCAGTCACATGCTTATGACACGGTGAAGGGCTCGGACTTCCTAGCCGACCAAGATGCTGTGGACCTGTTTGTGAGGAAGGCTCCGGAGGAGATTCTCCAGCTGGAGAGATGGGGGATGCCGTGGGCTAGGAGGGAAGATGGACGCATAGCTCAGAGGTCTTTCGGTGGGCAGAGCTACCCGAGGGCATGCTTCGCAGAGGATAAGGTGGGTTTCTTCGAGATGAGCACCCTATATGATACAGCCCTAAAATGGGATAACATAACCTTCTATCCTGAGTGGGCGGTTACGTCAATCCTCGTTAACGATGGTAGGTTCGCCGGACTTACTGCCATCGAGATAAAGAGCGGGGAATTTCACGCGGTTAAGGCGAAGAGTTGCGTGATGGCTACCGGTGGAGCTGGAAGGCTATATCCATTCGCAACCTATGGATACTCCTCAACTCCTGATGGGTTAGTGATCGCCTATCGGGCTGGAGCAGCTCTCAAAGATATGGAGTTTGTCCAATTCCATCCCACAGGACTTGTCCCGTCCGGGATTCTTATCACCGAGGCTGCTAGGAGTGAGGGGGGAATGCTCCTCAACTCCCGTGGCGAGAGGTTTCTCAAGAGGTATGCACCGGAGAAGATGGAGATGGCTCCGAGGGATATTGTGTCGAGGGCCATGTATACGGAGATTCTTGAGGGTAGGGGCTTTGAGGGCCCCGATGGGGTGAAGTGTCTCCACCTAGACCTGACACAGATAGGTGCTGAAAAGGTGAAGACTAGGCTGGCTGGAATAAGAGAGATATGCATGAAGCTGGCTGGGATAGACCCAATTAACGAACCTATCCCAGTTAGGCCCGTAGCCCACTACTTCATGGGGGGGATAGACACCAACATAGAGGGCAAGACAGGAATAGATGGTCTATGGGCTGCTGGGGAAGTTGCGTGTGTCTCGATAAATGGTGCCAACAGGCTCGGATCTAACAGCACCACGGAATGCTTGGTGTGGGGTGCTATCACGGGCCGGAGAGCCGCCGAGTTCGCATCGAAGAGGGATTGGGTTGAACCTCCGCGTGATAAGGTGGAGCGTGAGGAGAAAAGAATCTTCGACGAGCTTCTGGGGAAGGCTCCCCGCGAGAACCCGTATGAGGTGCGGGATGAGCTGCAGAAGACGATGGAGAGTAGATGTCACATATTCAGGGATGAAGCTAATCTACAGACTGGGTTGAGGGAGGTCAGGACTCTTAGGGAGAGACTTTTTAGGGGCGTAGCTGACTCCAGCCGCACCTATAACACTAACCTCATCAATGTGCTGGAGATAGAGGGCATGTTGGAGGTTTCACAGATCATTATCATGTCAGCGGTCAATAGGCAGGAGTCGAGGGGGGCCCACGCCCGCACCGACTACCCAAAGAGGGATGACGTTAACTTCCTCAAACACACCCTAGCCTACCACACTGCTGACGGTCCAAGGCTAGAATATATTAGTCCAACGATCACGGAGTATATGCCCACCGAGAGGAGGTATTGAGGTGCTGTTGGATGGCTGAAAAGAATTCCATAGCTTCAAGCCTTGCCACGGCTCTGAGGACTTGGATTGTCCCAAGAAGGTATGGCTTGATGCGGTGGAGCTACACACTTCAGAGAATCTCAGGTGTTGTGTTAACGCTCTACTTCGTGGCTCACATAGGTGAGACGGGTTATGTCGTGGGAGGACCCCAAGTATGGTCTGTTCCAAGCTACGAATACGCTAGGGAGGTTTGGACGGAGACCGTCGAGTTCCTAGCTAACCCGCTCTTCGACGTAGGGCTGGCCGTGATAGGATTCATGCTTTTCTTCCACACGGTTAATGGTGTGAGACTCTTCCTAGCCCATTTCGGTATAATACTCGGCAAGCCCCACAGGCCCGAATACCCATACCAGCCAGCCTCGATGACCAAGTTACAACTGGCCCTGTTCTGGGTGAGCGTAGCTATAGCCATCGCAGCCCTCCTCTACTCAGTCAATATATTCTTCAGGGTGATTCTACCATGAACAGGGAAGCCAGAATAATGATGTTCCACTATATCACGGGGATGGTGATAATCCTAGCAGGTGGGATACACCTCTACACCGTCTTCCTCACTGCACCGATTGAGGAAAACCTCAGGTTTGACAACTCACCCTTCGCCGTCATAAACGTGTATAGAAACTCTGTTCTCGCATGGAGTCTTGAGGTGCTCTTGATCGCCGTAGCTTTCCATGGGTTCAACGGGTTGAGGGTTATACTCCTTGAGCTTTATCAGGGATCACGATGGACGAAAGCAGTAAACATAGCCATCTTCATCGCCGCCTTGGTCGTGGTGATAAACGGGACCAAGACCATACTACTCGCCTATCAAATAGCCTAGGGTGGATGGGTTTGGAAGACGTTACACTTCGGGTTTTCCGGCACGACCCAAGTAGGGGTGGGAGACCACATTATGAGACCTATAAGGTGCCTGTGAAGAGGGATACAACAGTCCTCAGCGCCCTCCTCTACATAAAGGAGAAGCTGGACCCAACGATTGCCATAAGGTTTTCATGCAGAATGGCCACGTGTGGTTCATGCGGTATGATGATAAACGGTGTGCCGAGGCTGGCCTGCTACACTCTAGTCTCACAGCTCAAAAATAAGACCGTCGTGGTAGCGCCTCTAAACAACTTCCCATTAGTGAAGGACCTTGTCACAGATTTCTCCGCATTCTTCGAAAAGCACAAGATGATGAAACCCTACTTGATTAGAGTAGACGAATATACGCAGGAGAAGTCCCAAACATTCTACCCACAAACCGACGATGAGCTAACCCGATACATTCAGTTCGCCTACTGTATCAAATGTGGCCTCTGCTATGCCGCGTGTCCAGTCACGGCTACAGATAAGAGGTTCCCAGGCCCCCAAGCCCTCTCGCAGCTCTACAGATACTATGCTGACAGTAGAGACGAGGGTGGAGTGATGCGGCTCAAGATTGTGGATGACAATCACGGAGTCCTGAGATGCCACTTCGCCGGCTCCTGCAGTCAAGTGTGCCCGAAGGGCGTGGACCCAGCCCTTGCCATACAGCTGCTGAGGAGGGCGCTACTCGTCGGCCGACGTGGCGGCTAAAATATATGCAGCCGCTGGGCGGGATTGCCCGTGGAGCTCTACCCAGCGTATCTCCTTCTCCTAGGATTGGGCATGCTGGCGGCTGTGGCTACACTCTCACGCCGTTTTGAAGCACTGGGAGTCTGTGGTTATAGGGATATAGTTCACCGACTCCCACCCACATTTCTGATAGTTCTCTCCGTATCCTCCGCTGTGTACCACTATGGCTGGCTGCCTGTATATGTCTACCTGGTCTCCGCTGTGGTGGTTCTCGGTGTGCTCCGCTTCATGAAGAGACCAGATGTGGGGGCGCCCGACCTATTGGAGAGATGGCTCAAGAGCATGTATCTCATGCTTGTCGCAAGCGCAACCATCACAGCCCTAGCCGAGTCCGGAATCCTCAGCTCACCACTTCTACTCACTATACCGTTGGTCACAGTGTTCACCCAAATCAGGAGAAAAGGCTTGGCCCCAGCCTTAGGGCTAGTAATATTGTTGGCAGGTGTGGCCGCGGGCTCTGTTATGGATTTTCTCCCAACGAGCCTGTCTCAGATTCTAAGATCCCAAGACTCCATATGGATTGTGGTCCTATCCATCTACCTCATCCTAGTGTCCTCATCGCCTAGAGATATTCTAACACCCGGTCTAAAGGTGTTGTCCATTCCCGTGGTGGCGGTTCTCATCCTGATAGGGCTGGGAGTAGCGCTTACACCGGTCACCGGCTTATTAACCACCTCCGGAGCTCTGAAGCCCTCTGGCCAGCCACCCCAGACCCTACCCCTGATAATGTCCTTCTCAGCTCTGAGTGTGTGGCCTTGGATAACTTGGGAGAGGAGTGGTGGTGGACCGCCCAAGCCATGGATTGAGTTGGCCCTAGGTCTTCTAGCCGTCCCCCTTTATGCAGCTGTAGCAGTGGAGGGAGATGGTTTCGGCGTTTCCCAGACAGCTGTGGAGGACATCCTATCCCACATATTCGGCGACTTCGCCAAGCCTCTAATAGGAAAGACGTATGGACTAGCCCTATCTCTAGCAGGTCTGACACTCATAGCTACCTCCCTCAAACATCTTATAGGATATTACGCAGGTCCTATGGGATTGGGGGTGAGGCAGCTAACTGCCGCCGCATCCCTCATACCAATCTACCTCATCGCCATAGTGGATGGCTGGCGTGAAATACTGCCCTATGCGGGTGGTGTAGGTCTCCTCGCCTTCAGCATTATGCTGGTCAGAGCTGGTGGGAGCAGGACAGCCATAATCTTCGGCTTGGGAGTATATGTGTTCACGGCCTCAACCCTGATATGGCTTTCGCTGGCTGAGCTCTCCACACTCCAGAACATGGAGATGCTCATCTCTACCGTACCGCCCATACTGTCTCTCGCCGGCTCGGCCATTGCTGGCATCCTCATATCTAGGATGCTGGCGGAAGCTTCTAGGAGGTTGGAGGCTTAGCCTTTATTACGTTCTATTTGCCCCATCAACCAGTGGTGGGTGAATGGGTAACGGTGAGCTGTCTGCAAGGCATCTGAGAAGGGTTAGAAACAAGTTTAGATGGGGTCTTAGAAAGTATAGGATTAGGGAGCTAGGTCTCAAGAGGAAGACCGATCCCCTAGAGGGGGCTCCGATGGCCCGCGGTATCGTCATACAGAAGGTTGGGATAGAGTCTAGACAGCCCAACTCAGCCGTCCGGAAAGCCGTTAGGGTCCAGCTCATCAAGAACGGGAAAGTAGTCACAGCCTTCCTACCTGGTGACGGTGCCCTCAACGTAGTTGACGAGCATGATGAGGTAATCATTGAGGGGATAGGCGGCTCCATGGGAAAGTCGATGGGTGACCTGCCGGGTGTGAGGTACAAGGTGACTATGGTTAACGGCGCCCCTCTCAACCTACTCATAACAGGCGAGGCCAAGAAGCCCAAGCGCTAGAACATGTCCAAACTGCCCGAGCTACCTAGCCATCCAACACCGCGGCTGGGCCAATGGTCCCTTAGGATTACTGGGCTGGTTAGGAATGAGTTGGAGATGGAAATTGGTGATATAAGAAAACTACCGGCCGTGTCCCTCACCTTCGACTTCCAGTGTCTGGAAGGTTGGGCTGTGGAAAATACTGTCTGGCAGGGTGCTAGGGTGGCGGAAATAATAAGGCTGGCTGACCCTATGGAAGAGGCCCAATATGCCGTTTTCAGATCAGGAGACTTCAGCGAGTGCTTCCACCTCCGCACGGTGATGGAGTCGGATATGGTAGCCGCATACTCCTACATGGGAAAGCCCCTCACCCCCGAGCACGGCGGGCCAGTCAGGCTTGTCTTCCCATCACAGGCATGCTATCAGAGTATCAAATGGCTGGAGGAAATTAGACTGGTCAAAGAATTTGAGAAGGGTTCTGCGAGGGAGATAGCGCTGGGCAGAATAGGGAGGCTATGAGCGACCCCGCCTCAAGACCTCCCTTATGACTTTAATCTCACGCTTGAAGTCAATCCTACCATGACCCACTAGCCCTCCCCCTAATGAGCGTGGGATGTGGAGAAGCTCATGGATTATAACCGTCTCCTTCTCACTCTCGCTGAGGCTATCAAACCTTTCAGAGATGAACTCTATGACGTAGACAGGCTTCAAACCAAGCCCTGTTAAGAGGGCTTTGGACGCCGTATGTATCCTAGCTGTGGTATCCGCAGATTTTGACCCGTAGCTCCTCACACATCTAACACGGTCCAGCGCAATATATGTAAGCGGAGATCTTGAGACTATGTCCCTCACCATCTCCTCAAGATCCGGGGCCCTCCTATACCTTATCATCTGCAGTGAATGGAGATTGCATATTATATGAGTGTTCAGAAGGTCTGAAGGCTCAATGTAGGAGCTGGGTCTGAGACAACAATCTCGTAGTGGGGGAACCTAGCCCGCAGAGACTCCACAATATATTGGCAGTCATCTACATGAGCAAGTGCATGAACAGCCCTACCCAGCATATTCTGCGCATAGCCAACAACCGGCAATCCCTTCATCGCCTCAAACATCTCATGGACTACTTGATCGGCAAACCCGGACTCCACAGCAAATAACCTAGCACATTTGAGGAAGTTCTCAGGGGTGGGTGTGTCCAGTATGAGGCGCATATACTTGTCACCCACCTTCTCAACCTTCTTGAGAGATTGGATGTCAGCAAGTGTGGAGCTGGTCTTGATGGAGCCGGCTACGACCGAGACTATTCTGCAGCCGGGTGGGAGGGGGATCTCATCCACCACAGAGTTGGGCGGTGCACCCTCCCGGCTCACCAGCACCAGCCCAGAGTGGCCGAATCCCGCCTCACTGTTGAGACCTGTCCTACATTCCAGCTCCACATAGTGGGTGAGCCGAATGGCTTGGCTTAGGCTCATGGGCTTCCTTGCTGCATGGGATAGCCCTAGGATTGTTCCCAGAGCCGCCGATGCGCTTGTCCCGAATCCTGTGGCGATAGGGACGTTGGTCCTATGCCTTATGTAGACTTCGCCATCCAGTCCGAGGGACTTGATGACCAGCTGGGCCGCTACGGTTGACGGTGGGAAATATGTAATGACTTCGTTGACGTTGACATGAACTCCATCGCCCTCTGGCTGTATGCTGACCCAAGTATCCACTCCCGGTGTTATGGAGAATCCGCCCCCACATGCGCCCACAGTGTCAGGGCTTGTCCTCAGCTTATCATCATCCAAGAGTTTGGGTGAGAAGATGCTGGATAGGGCGGCGGGAACCCTCACATGAGCTCTCGGAATCACTGTGGACCAGCCTCTACAACCCGGCTGGGCAGGGCCCGCCTAACAGCAGATACAAGCACCGGCAGAAGTATGACGAGGAACGGGATCTCGGTCAGGTATGTGAAGAGAAACCAGATGGCAGCGGCTGTTAAGGGCAAGCCTGAGCCGCCGCCCGCCACAGGCGGTAGAGTGAATGCTTGACTATACAGCCAGACTCCCAGCCCTATGATGGCTGAGCCCACTAGAAGGCCTATGGTGGACGCTGACACGAGAGCCCCATACTCTTTTTTGAATATGCTAAACCCGAGGCCTATGGCCAGCGATATGACCGCAGCTCCTATGAATATTAGACTGGTTGCTAGGTCACCTATCATGCCTGTCCATGCGGCTAGAACCGCCGTGAATAGGGGTATGAGCTGCAGTCCCATGACCCCCAAGATGTTGCCACCTTTCAAGCGGTGGGCTAGGCTCCCCAATATATAGAATCCGGCTAGGTTGGCCGGGACACCCACGGTAAGGCTTAGGACCGCGTCTCCATGTATGACCAAGTCGCTGATGAATATTCCCAGTCCAGCACCCAAGGCACCTATTCTAGGAGTGAAGACCACGGCGAATAATGCAGGTATTACCACCACCGGCCAGAACCTCACGGTGCCCACCACAGGTGCGAATATACCGAGAAAAGTCATGTAGCCGACGCCGGCGTACAGTGCTGCATTTATCGCTATTAGCGCCGTCTCCAGAGACCTAGTCTTCACAATCATCGGGTTGGTATTCTCATCTACGGAGTGAATAGCGTTTCCTATATATTCTACATATCTCTACCTAGACCAGCTTCCTCAAGGTATCCAACCGCACAGGCTGTCTCAAACCAGTAACAGCCAGCACACTGCCCGACCTGTCCAATAGGATCAGCAGCCTCTCACCTACCTTCCTAGGTCTCCAGTCTATGAATACAGCCTTACCTAGTTCACTGGTTATGACCTCCACCTCATAACCTGACCATGCAAGGGAGAACATGGGAGACCAGGGAAGAAAGAATACACCATTATATCCCAGCTGCCTAAGCGACCTCACCTCGGCCAATGCCAGCCTTCTAGTCTCTCGTCGCGACTCGTGGAGCAGAAGGTATGCCAATGATGTGGAGGAGGCGAGACCTAGGAATAGGGTGATAGCCATATGCTGTCTGAAGAGTGCGGCGGCTAGGAATGCTGCTGCCAAAATAACGGTAATCTCGGTTAGAAACACTAGTTGGAGCGCGTCTCTCCTAGCCCGCTCTTCAAAGCTGAGGACTAGGGCCCTAGCCATCTCCGGCCACCGCCCTATGCATGTCTGCTGCCGGTCCTCCTACCCCTCCTGAGGTATATGAACGTTAGCAACCCCGTCCACCCAACGGCCAGCCCCATCCAAGCCACCAAGTAGATGGGTCTCATTAATTGGGACAGGTATAGCCAGGTGAGGACTGCTATGGGGAGCATGGTCAAGAGTATTGCTAGGACGGTCGCCTCCAAGATGAACTTGAGAGCCTTCGAGACCATCCGATTAGGCGGCCCCGCTACACTATTTTAAGTATTGCTCCACATTTGCCTAGGTCCTCCAAGAATCTCGGATAGGAAACATCTGCAGACTCGGCACCAGTAACGGTGAGCCCATTCCTACATGCAAGTCCCAGAACCGTGAACGCCATGAACAGCCTGTGATCCCCATACGAGTCCAGTGTGACATCTCCCTCAATCATCTCACTACCCCTAACCACGAGTCCATCATCAAGCTCCTTCACAGACAGGCCGAGTCTTGAGAGCTGGGTGGCGATGGAGCCCACCCTATCACTCTCCTTAAGCCTAGCATGGGCCACACCCCTCAGGGTTGTTATAGCTGGCCTATTGGCAGCCATGACGGCTAAGACCGGAAGGAGGTCGGGGCTGTCGGAGAGGTCTATCGTGAGGTCCAAGCCACTTCTCCCACCCCGCACTTGCAGTCCACCATTCACGTAGTTGAGTTTTCCACCCATCATCTCTACATATCGAACTATGGCCGCGTCGGCTTGGGGCAGCCTCTCTTCCAAGTTTCTTATATACAGCTCGCCCTCTGTCAGCTGTGCCGCTGCAACCATGAATGATGCAGCCCCAAAGTCGCCAGGGACGTGGAAGGTGCTTCCTCTGAGATGCTGCTCCACCACCTCGAAGCTGCTGTAACCCTCCCTCGCTATCCTACCACCAAACTCCTCAACCGTCTTTATTGTTGCGTCAATGTATGGTCTTGAGACAACACTCCCCTCCACCTCTACGTGGACTTGGCTGGCTGCACGCAAGCTGGAAATTAGTATAGACGTAACATATTGGGAGGACTCCCACCCTATGATTCTCGCCCGGCCACCCCTAATCCCCCCACCCCTAACAACAACCGGCGCAGTCCCAGACCCTCTTGTTGACCAGCACTCCACGCCCAACATATTGAGAGCCTCCAGAAGAGGCTGGACAGGCCTCCTTCTAATCGAGTCGTCTCCCGTGAGAACTGTGTATCCCCTCTCCACTAGGGCTGAGAGGGCTGTGAAAATCCTAAGGGTAGTTCCGGAGTTCTCCACATCTATCACATCGTTGGGACAGGTGAACCTCTCCATGCCCACGATTGACAAGTCATGCTCATCCATCTCTATGGAGGCGCCCAACATCTTGGCAGCATTAATTGTAGCCCTTGTATCCCTTGAGAGTAGTGGATTGGAGATCTTGGACCTTTCCGGAATTAGGGAGGCTATGGCCACAGCCCTGTGAGTGTAGCTCTTGTTGGGAGGCGCCGTCACAGTTCCCGAGACCGTTGAAGGGTAGACCATCACCTTCAAAGCCCGCCACCCTTCACCGCATTCTCCATGTTAACCCTACAGCTTATGACTCTGTAGCCCATCCTTATGAAGACCTCACCCACCCTGCCCGCCACCGATCCGTTTGCAACCGCGGCTACCGCTGGGCCGGTTCCGGAGACACCTGCGGCCACTGCTCCAGCCCTTATGGCTTCGATTATGGGTTCTGTCTTGAGTGATAGGGCGGCTGCGTGGAGGATGCCGTTGAGTGTCATGGCCTTCCAATACTCACTCTTCAGAGCCAGTTGGAAAGCCTCTTCCACTAGCTCCCTTATAGGGGTGAGTAGCTCACGTCTGAAGTCCCTTGTGTAGGTTCTGTATGTGGGTACGGCTATAACAACGTCCAGCTGCGGCGGCTTATCCCTCTTCAGGATTCTTCCCGCATAGTTATCGGTCACCACTATCCCGCCCAGCATGCAGGCTGCTGCATCATCTAAGGCCCCTGTTATGGATGTGCCGGATGACTTGGAGGCCTCGGTAACCAGTGTCAGCGTCTCCTCATAACTAAGCTCCATCTCGAAGGCGTCCAGCAGGGCTAATGTAGTCGCAACCGCCGCTGAGCTGGAGCTCTTGAGCCCTACCGCCATGGGGATGGATGACATTGTCCTGACCCGGCAGCCCCTAACCCGGAGACCCAGCTTGTCTCCCACATGCTTCACCACCTCGGCCACTAGTGTGCTGTCCATGGCTTCCTCTGACTCAAGCACCACCCCCTCCGCTGTGTCCAGCTCCACATACGCCTCGGTCGTCAGATCTACACCTAGGGCTGCCCCCCTCCCCGTAGATATTGCATTAACTATCGAGACTGCGCCATACGCTCTGCCATAACCCCTCCTCATCTTCGGTAGCGCCTCAGGCCGCTGGCTGCTGCCCTTCTCATGACAGCTGGGTCTGGATTACTGCCAAGCCATATCTTGTACGACTCGACAGCTTGGGCCACCAGCATCTCAAGCCCACCTATCGTCACAGCACCCCTCTTCCGTGCGTTTCTGAGAAGTGTCGTGGTGGGTGGGTTGTATACCATGTCAAAGATCAGGCTCCCCCTCTTGATGTGTTGGGGTAGTATTGGTGTCGCATCTATCTTTGGGTGCATGCCCACGGGAGTTGCGTTAACTATTACCGCAGAGGCTCCCAAATGTTTGGATAGCTCTCCAGAGTTGAACTTGGTTAGCATGTAGTCAATGCCTCTATCCTCGGCGAACCTCGCCATATCAGCCAGTCTTGATCTCCTGCGACCGACATATACCTGTCTCAGGCATCCCAGCTTCTTGAGAGCTACGGCAGCAGCCCTAGCAGCTCCGCCCACTCCGAGAACCGTTGCCTGCGAGCCCCTCACAATCTCCTGCGGTAATATCTGCTGTATGGCCATGACGTCTGTGTTGAACCCCCTTAGACTGTCTCGTGATATTTTGACAGTGTTGACTGCTCCCACCTCCTCCGCACTTCTGTCGAGGCTGTCTACCAGATCAGCCACAGCCATCTTGTGCGGTATGGTGACGTTGAACCCACCGAGGCCCATTAGTCTGGAGCTCTTGACGAAGCTAATGAGCTCGCGTCTCCCCACCCGCATAGCGACGTAGAGATGGTCCTCAAACCCTCCGGCCCTGAAGGCGGCGTTAAACATGTCGGGCGATACTGAATGCTCCACCGGGTCACCTATCAGGCAGTAGAGCTTCCTCATATATCGTGGACACACCCCTCACCAGCCTCTCACGGAAGACCATCATCTCATTCAGGCTCATCTGTCCCGCCGCGGTAGTCATACCGTCTAGGGAGGCGTATGCAATAGGCGAGCCTGCGGCCATAGCCAGTAGGCGGGATATCCTACCCATCTCACCCATGCAGAATGCTATTAGACGGTTCTTGGGATAGATGCTGTATAGATGAAGTATTCTGAGGATGTCCGAGCGGCTTCTGGCTAGTGTCACTACTTTGGCGTAGCCACCGAATCCTAGACAGCGCTCAGCAACATCTGCGAGCTTCTCTAGTGGTGGTGTTCCGGCGAAGTCATGCCACGAGACTATTGTAGCCGGGTTAGGCTTGAGGCCCTGTAGCTCACAGTAATCCAGCTCCAAGTCTATGAGGGCTGGAGATATTCGAGAGAGGTGGTCCAGCATCCTATTCTTCTCCATGGCTGTGCCCTTGAACAGTCCACCGTGCTCCACAGGTCTGATGGTGATGATTGTCTTGGAGGCGTATGGTGTCAGGGCTTTCACCAGTTTTTCCAAATCTACCTCCTCGAGATAGTCGAGCCGCGCCTCAACTAGGTCTGCTCCCTTTCTGAGGGCTCTGGATACTCTACCAGCCAGCGTGTCAGCGTCCTCACCATACGTGGAGACACATATGAGGGGTTTTTTCATCGCTCTACTACCGTCTCATCTACAGCGATGCCAAAGTGTCTCCCCCTCTGCTGGCTCACATGCACAAGTATCCGGTCACCCTTCTTCAACTCGGTCACTGGTATCAGCTTACCATCACCAGCTATGAACCGGATGGTCTCAGCGTTCTGGACTGTGACCGCACCAGTCTGCCCCTCCACACTGACCTTCACAAGTCTGAGGGGTCTTTTCTCAATCTTCACCCTGCCTACGGACGTTAGCCTAGTTCTACCCTCCTGATCCACTACCATCACCCTGTCTCCAGAGGACAGCTCTGATAGATACTTGGTGGTTCCGTCTGGCATGAGTATGTAGCTGTGGATAGCTCCAGCGTTGACCCGGAATGGTCTAGGTGATGTGAAGCTGGAGCCTATGGACTCGTTGTGGATTAGGAAGAACATGCTTGCCATGCTCCCCACTAGGAGACCCTCACCGAGTTTGAGGACAGATACGGTGTCTATGCAAGCCCTATCGCCAATCCCCACATCCCTTACCTCCTCAACCATAGCATGCTGGAGGCTCACGTTGGTGGGAGCCCTAACAACATCCCTGAGAAGTCTGAGATCCGCCTCCGACCTTACTTTGACGGAGACGCCGTCCACACCCTTCTCCAGTATGCCCATCAGTAGCTCCACATCGTTGGGCGACTCAGCCTCAGCCAGCACCGATGTGGACATGCCGGCTTTCATGGCTATGAGGTTTTCCAAGGGAATGATACGCCAGTCCGAGGTTGATACAAGTATCTCGCTGGCACCACTCCTCGCGAGGGCAATAATCCTCTCGATTTCGGAGGGTGAATTTATGAACACCCTGGGAACCTGCCATCTTCTTCCACCGCTTACAGCTATGAAAACATCTCCTGATGGTATGTAGAATGTCCGACTCTCGGTCTCGTCCAATTGCTTTTCGCTGGGAGCTATGAAGTTATCGAAGCCCATGGAGACAGCCCGTTCATAGAGGTTTTCGTCCCAGCTACGGAGGTCAAGTATGACCTTCTTCATCATCTAGCAGTCTCCAGCACCTGGGCTAGGCTCCTCCCCTCAATGACTATTGCCCTCAGCTTTTTCACCATGAGGGTTGGATTGCTGTGCTGAAAGACGTTTCGGCCGAAGGTGATTCCCAAGCAGCCGCCTCTCACAGCTGCCTCGGCAAGCCTCAGCACATCCTCGTCTCTCTCCATCTTGGGCCCGCCCGCAGCAACCACTGGCACAGGGCAGCTCTTCACAACCTTCTCAATATCAGCCTCATCCGCAGATGGGAGGGGGACCTTCACAATGTCTGCTCCCAACTCAGCACCCACCCTAGCCACATGGCTTATTGTGAAGGTGTCGCTGGCGTTCTTGATATTCTCGCCACGTGGATACATCATGGCTATGAGGGGGATCTGCCATTCATCGCAAGCATCCGACACCCCCCCCAGCTTACTAAGCATCTCATCATCAGCCGCACCCCCCACATTTATGTGGACTGAAACACCGTCCACACCAAGCCTCAGCGCCTCCTCCACTGAGGCAACCCTAACTTTCAGGTTCACCTTAGTGCTCAGCTGTGTGCTGGCGGACATGTGCATTATCGTACCTACCCTGAGAGGTCTATCAAGAGCCCTAAATATTCCCTTATGGGCTAGGATGGCTGTGACACCCGCCTCTTGGAGCGTGTAGACCATGGTGGCTATATCCTCGAGGCCTTTAACCGGGCCTATGCTCGTTCCATGATCGAGTGGAATACATAGCATCCTCCCATTCTCGAGGAGCCTTGAGAGCCTCACCCTTTTACCGAAAACCATCTCCTACACCCTCTCCTAGGCCATGTAATTGATTGTATTTATGGTTGCGGTGTGGGTTTGTCCTCTAACACTTCCATCACCTCTCATCCGAGGAACCCAAGGTGCACCGCTAGTTCGGCGGTCAGTATAGTACCACCTGCCGCACCTCTGATTAGGTTGTGACTGAGAGATACCATTCTCACAGTTGTGTCATCAACCCTAACCCTGCCCACAGAGATCGCCATGCCGGCGACACTTCCGGCATCCACATCCACTCTGGGCTGTGGGCGGTCAGGCTCCCTCCTCACTATGATGGGGCGTCTGGGTGCTGTGGGTAGGTTGAGTTCTTGTGGGAGCGAGACATAGTCTTCCAGCAGATGCTCCACCTCTTCAGGTTTTGTCGGTTTTATCGTCTCGGCTAGGATGGACTCTAGGTGGCCATCTACTGTGGCAACCCTCATACATGTGGCATAGAACTGTGACATCTCATCCCTCACCACGCCGTTCTCCAGCCTCCCAAGTATTTTGCGAGCCTCTGTCTCCACTTTACGCTCCTCACCCGAGATATAGGGTATCACATTGCCGAGGATTGAGAGGGAGGGGACGCCTGGGTAGCCAGCGCCCGACACAGCCTGCATGGTCGTGACCACAACTCGCCTTAGTCCAAGAGACCGCAAAAGTGGATGTAGGGGGAGTACCAAGCCGACTGTGGTGCAGTTAGGCGTTGTCACAATATACCCATCCCATCCACGGCCCCTCTTCTGCCCCTCGACAAGGGCGAGATGATCTGGGTTTATCTCCGGGACTATCAGTGGGACATCTGGCTCCATCCTAAAGGCTGCGGCGTCGCTGAAGACTGGAAGTCCAGCTTTGGCGAAAGCAGGCTCCGCCTCACGGGCCGCCTCCGTCGGCAGGCATGAGAAGACAAAATCAGCATCCACATGCTTGGGATCGGTGGGTAGAACCTCCATCTCGGATATGTGTGCCGGCGGCGGTGGGGCCTCACCACGCACGGCCTCCACATACTTCTTACCCACAGAATCCTTGCCTGTCAGACTCTTGATCCTGAACCAAGGATGGTTGGAGAGCATCTTTATGTAGTGTTGGCCAACCATGCCCGTCGCGCCTAGTATGGCCACGTCAAACCTTTTCACAAGGCCCCACCCACCTTAAGTCTCACCTACCATAGTGGACAGAGCATCTTTTATGAGTTTCACAGCCTTCTGGGCTTCCCTAGCTGATACGAATATTCTGATGGATGAGCTGATGGTGAGGATTCCATAGATGTTTATGGCTTGGGCGGCTAGGGGCTGTATTATCTTATGTATGACACCCGGTATCGTCTCCAGCATCGTCCCATATACACGGAGTAGGCTTAGGTTGGGGAAATGGCTTATGGCCTTACCCATACTGCTTAGAACTAGGTAGTCATGGAGCCTCTCAATAACCTCACCATTCCCGTCCAAGTAGAGTATGAGGGAGCTCTCCTCAATTGAGGCAGCTATGAGCCTCGCCTTGGATGCTTTCAGGGCGTCCACCACACTCTCCATCTTGGCCGGCTCTCCCAACTCTCTGCCCAGAATCGTCACCATAGTCACGTTGTCATGATCTATGCTCACATCCAGCTCCGGTATCCCCGTCGAGAGTATGAGAGTCCCCCCAGCCTCGAGCGAGTCCATCGTGCCAATGCGTAGCTTGAGGTTGGGTGTAAGGTATTTGATGGCTTTGGAGTGCAGTATCTTGGCGCCACCTCTCGTGAGCTGGAGTATCTCGTTGGAGCTCAGCACCTGTATGACTCCCGCATCCGATGTCGACTTGGGGTCGGATGAGTATACTCCGGACACATCCTTCACCAAGACCACCTCACTAGCGTTGATGCAGTTTCCCAATAATACGGCTGTCGTATCGCTTCCGCCCCTACCCAGAGTTGTTATCCTCCCGCTCTTCGTAAGTCCCACATATCCGCAGACCACAGGAACCTTCCCTGAGGTGAGAAGCCCAACCAGCCCCCTGGCCCTCTCCTTACACTCCTCAAGTATGGGCGTGGCATCTAGATGCTTCTCATCAGTTATTACGGGCCATAGCTCTGAGCTGGGGTCGACTACCACGCTTTCAAGACCTGCCTTGGAAAGAGCTATGGTGAAGAGTCTGGCGCTGGTCCTCTCACCCATGGCCAGCACCTCATCCATAAGCTCGGGCGGTGTATCAGGGTTGAGTCGCTGAGCAGTCCTCAGCAGCTCATCAGTTACACCCCTTAACGCCGAGACCACCACCAGAACACCCACACCCTTATCCGCGAGAGACTTTATCCAGCCTGCAGCCCTCTCAATACTCTTCTCATCTGAGAGGACGGAGCCACCCAACTTTACCACTAAAAGATTCTTCAAAACAGCCACCCCGAGAAATCTGTTAAAAGAGATTCTGAGGCGGCTTAGAAGCGGTAATAGAAGTAGCGGCTAAACGGGTAAAAGTACATCCCCACCGGTCGCTCCATCTACCGCTTCCGCCTCGCATTATGCGGTGTCCATCCTTATATAAAGATTTTCGGCATCCAACCATTTCCGGCGCATCATACAAAGCTCAAAAATGACCAGTGCAGAGGTGTTGCATGTCTCTACCTCGTAGACTTGCCGCAGAATTGGTGGGTACCTTCTTCCTAGTCTTTGTGGGCAGCATGTCTGTTGACGTTTCCGACTCCCTCACAGCGGTGGCTCTTGCCCATGGTCTAACCCTTACGGCCATGGTCTACGCAATAGGTCCGGTCTCAGGATGTCATATAAACCCAGCCATCACACTGTCCCTCACAGCCCTCAGAAAGATAAGACCAGTCTATGGATTGGCCTACATCATCAGCCAACTCCTCGGGGCTCTGCTGGCAGGATATGCCCATCTCACCATAATGCCGGAGAGCACCACTTACTACGGGCTAACACTCCCCACGGAGGTCATAGGGTTTGATGAGGGGCTGGCCCTCTTGGTGGAGGCTGTGGCAACCTTCTCACTGGCCTTCGTAGTCTATATGACGGCCGTCTCGGGGAGGGTGAGAGAAAATGTTTCAGGGCTCGCCATCGGGCTGACACTCTCAGCAGCTATACTTGCAGTCGGCCCCCTCACTGGCGCCTCTCTCAACCCGGCAAGAACCTTCGGACCAGCTGTGGCCAGCATGAACTTCACAGCCCACTGGCTGTATTGGGCCGGTCCCATAACAGGCTCTATCGTGGGAATGGCTGCTGGTAGGGCTGTCTCTGGAGACTAGAACTGTTAAAGGTTAGGTCTAACCTTTGGCATGTAGCCAGCCCTGCCGTGAACAGTGAGATAGGATGCTGTCCCAAGAGTACCCGCTAAGGTGAAGATGGCGTGGAGAGGAAGAGCTGGTGAGGGAGACGCTACACGTGACCATCTATGGTGAGGGGGCTAGGATATGATACTTATAGGCGTCAAGTACCCCTCCATATACAAACTTGTTCTCCTCACAGTTGAGGGCAAGAAGGATAAGGTGATGAGATTAGATTCGAAGCTGGGTCAGGCCCTCAAGATACAGACTGAGGCCCACCCGATAAATCCACCCATACTGTACAATACTCGTCCACCTTCAGGGGAACAGTCTTGAAGAATAGTGGGGCATACGAGGATATTATTGTGAACCCCAGCAGCGGCTACAAGCAACTAGTCCATGCAGCTCTCACCTCAGCGTTCATTAACGGGCTCAAAACGATAGCAGCAGATGGGGACAGACCTGTCCTCCTTCCCATCATAAAACTTAGCTACAATGGGGTGATATCTGAGGCCAAGATGAACATTCTCAAAAGTTTGGATATGGCCGGCGGCTCGGTAGCCGACCTAACTGAGCTTGCCAACCTCACGGGCTATGGAAAACCTCTCCTCAGCTACCATATTAATGGCGCTGAGGGCTCCAAGGGCTTGGTCTTGTAGAGGTGGAGAAGTATCGGAAGGGTGGGGTGAGGATAAGTGTATCCCCACTTGGTCGTGTGCTCCTATCCGGTGTACTGGGTTAGAGTGTTTAAGGGTGAGGGCTTGTGGACGCTAAATGGGTTTATGTGGGTGTGGGGCAGCGGCCCTTCTGATCGTGGCTGGACTGCTGGGACTTAGGTACAGCGAGCCAATCTCCGTGGGTGGGAGCATCACAATCAACGAGGATGTTGTGACAGCCGCTTGGGTCTCGGTGACCACGACATTATTGGACAATGGAGAGGAGCTAAGGTATGTTGTGCCGCCTGAGGAGATCGTCTCCGGAGGGCCTCCGAAGGATGGGGTTCCGCCGAGGCAGAGCTGAGCTGTTATCGTCGGTCTCTAAGGGTGTGGCTAAGGCCTATCCCAATAGGATACTTGTATGGTATGAGATCTTGAATGATGTTGTGGCGGGTGAGCCTCTGGTGATAACCTACGTCCCCTATGTTACACAGCCTATAGACGCGTGATAGGGGGTGAGGTCACAACTTTCGGTGTTTCCGGCAAACTCTACAATAGCGACTTGGTGATGTATGACAGGTTGACTGACACATATTGGAGCCAAGTTCTAGGTGTGGCTATACTCGGCCCACTCGCTGGCGTCCAGCTGGAGAGGCTTCAGGTAGATGTTATGACATGGTCCAAGTTGAGGGGGCTACACCCAGACACGCTTGTCCTTTCCACCGAGACAGGGTTTTCCAGGCCTTATGGCCGTGACCCCTACAGCCCATACGCGTATTACCGAAGCAGGGAAGTCTGGTTCCCGGTGAAGAACCTAGACGATAAGCTCCATCCCAAGGCCATACCCCATGGTATTGTCTTGGGGGATTTGGCGAAGGTGTACGAGCAGAACAGCGTTGCTAGGGTGAAGGCTCTTAATGATGAGGTGGCGGGATAGCCCATAGTCGTGGTGAGCCCCTTCTACCGGTATGTGAGGGCTTATTCAGGGAGGATGGGTGATGTTGTTCTCGATTTCTCATGGGTGGATGGGCGACTTGTGGACAGCCAGACCGGAAGTGTGTGGAACATCGAGGGTGAGGCTGTGGAGGACCTTCTAAAGGGAGGCAGGCTCACACCTTATGTTGTATTCCCCGCCTTCTGGCTCGCTTGGACAGCTTTCTTACCGGGGTTGGAGCTTTGACGGCGGTGACCCAGCTTTCCATTAACCTGCTCATCAGAGACGGGATATACTCGGCCGCTTACCTAGCCAGCTATCTGCTGGTGGTGCTCACAACGCCAGCGCTGCCACCATTAGGCGCTGTTGAGGCGGCTCAGCCTTCGCCTCGGTGCTCTCCTTCCTCTCCCTCACCCAAGTGGGCTGCTGTGGGTTCCGGTTCTATGTGGTCTTCGCCCTCTCAGTGTAAGCGGTCTTGGAACCGTGCTGGTGGGTGTGATGGTTGAGTCACCATACTTGCTGCCGGCTGCTAGGCTAGCTATCTCTACGTCATGGTGAAGCTGAGACGGTCTGCCCCCTCCCGACGAGGAGCCAGTACATCCTCTCGGGTGTGATGGGTATGGCCCGTGGTCTCACACCTACAGCGTCATAGATCGCGTTGGCTATTGCAGGCGCCACCGAGATAATTCCAATCTCACCAATCCCCTTAGCCCCGAATGGTCCGCTCTCCTCACCATCCTCGATGGCTATCACTTCTATCTCAGGCACATCTTTTATGCTGGGTAGTAGGTATGTGGAGAAGTTAACGGTCCTGATGATGCCGTCCTCTATGATGGCGTTCTCCGTTACTGCGTAGCCAACACCCTGCACCACAGCCCCCTCAATTTGGCCGGTGAAGGTCTGGGGGTTTACAACCTTGCCTGCATCCACCGCCTCCACTATTTTCTGAACCGATACAAAGCCCGTTAGCGTGTTGACCTCGACGAGGGCCAACGTTGCACCATACATGTAGAAGAGATGCGGTATCTCAAGAGACCCTGGGATGGGTGTTGTACGTGGCACGTCGAAGACCCCCTCCACTATTTTGGGCATGCCTAGCTCAGCCATGAGTGATGAGATCTCTGAGTAGCTGAACGCCTTGCCGGTGGAGGTGTATGCATGGGAGTCTGAGAATCTGACGGATGAGGCTGGCTCACCCGCAACCTGTGAGATGGCTTGGCGCATGTTTTCCAGCATCTTCCTTGTAGCGTCTCTGAGAGCGTTACCTGCTAGGTAGAGCTGGCGTGAGGCCGATGTGACGCTTGTGTCGGGTGTCTCAGCTGTGTCAGACAGCATCACATTCACTTGGTCGAGGCCGCAGTTGAGGAGGTCTGCAGCTATCTGGGAAAGGGCTTGGGCGATGCCCTGACCTATCTCGGTTGAGCTGGCCTTGACCAAAAAGCTGCCATCCCGCAGAAGCTCTAGACGGACTGAGCCCCTGTCCGGCAGGGCACCAACAGTGAACCCCTTAACAGCCGAGGCAACACCTACCCCACGTCTGACCCATGGCCTCTCAAGGTTTTCACGCAGACGATCGCGCTTAACCCAGAGTTGATGGGATTTGAGTCGCTCGAGACACTTCACTATCCCCACACTCCCCTCCAGCCTGTTGCCGAAAACCCAGACATCGCCTCTTCTCACAGCGTTGAGGAGCCGTATATCCAGCGGGTCCATACCAAGCCGCTCGGCCAGCTGGTCCATCTGACTCTCTATTGCGAAGATGACTTGGGGGCTTCCGAACCCTCTGAACGCTGATGCCACCATGTTGTTCGTGTAGACTAGGAACGCCCTGATGTCTATGTTGGGTATCCTGTAGGGGCCGTTGCAGTTCTCTATCGCCACATCTAGGATCGCTGGTCCCAGACAGGCGTAGGCTCCCGTATCATATACTATCTCGGTCTCGTTGGCCAGTAGTCGGCCGTCAGATGAGGCTCCTGTCCTCATTTTTACTATGGATGGGTGACGCTTGACGCCTGCTATGTTGGACTCCTCACGTGTCCAGACCATTCTGGCTGGCCTTCCAGTCTTCATGGTTACGAGAGCTAGGTGTATCTGGACTGTTATGTCATCTTTGCCGCCGAAGGCGCCACCTACATATGGTATCTTGACCCTCACCCTATCCCACGGCAGATTTAGGGCATGGCATATCTCCTCCCTATCTCTGTAAGGAGACTGCCCCCCAGCCACAACGTTTATCCTACCTTCATCGTCTAGGTAGGAGATGCCTGCCTCGGTCTCTAAATATGCATGTATCTGGGAAGCCGTTGTGTAGGTGTTCTCCACTACAACTTCGGCCTTGGATAGAGCTGACTGGGTATCCCCATATGATATCCTCGTCTGTCGGCAAATGTTTCCCCCTTCGTGGACAGTTGGTGAATCGGGACTCATGGCAGCCAGCATATCCGTGACCGCTGGCAGAACCTCATATTCCACATCCACAAGCGATGCGCCCTCCTCAGCCTCCTCCCTTGACTCGGCAGCCACGAGGGCTATTGGGTCGCCTATGTATCTCACCTTATCATCGCATAGTACAGGTCTATCTTTGAGGAAAACCCCATGCCTGTTGTTGGGTACGTCATGGTGGGTGAGGACTGCAACTACACCACTTCGATGCAGCGCCTTAGAGATGTCTATGGACCTTATTTTTGCGTGGGGGTATCTGCTCCTCACAGCCACCACATAGAGCGTATTCTCGGGGAACATGTCTGAGGCATATTTGGCCTCGCCAGCAGCCTTCTCATATGCATCCCGTCTTGTGACTGACCTGCCAACCCACCTTTGCTCAACCACCATCCTCTAACCCCTCTCGAAGATTTCCCGAAGGGTCATGTAGACGAAGTTTATGGCCATCTCACGCCGATAAGATGCTGAGGCTCTCACATCGTCAATCGGACTAATGTCTTCCACCACAGAACTTGCAGCCCGCCATAACAACTCATCTGTAGGCTTGGAACCCCTTAAAATTTCCTCACATCTCCTAGCTCTCGCAACGGTGGGAGCCACTGCGCCGAGAGCCACCCTCACATCCTCCCACACTCCACCACTCTTTCTGACCTTTACCGCGCCGTTGACGACGGAGATGGCGTCACCAAGTCTGAGACCATGCTTGAAGAAGGCGCCCTCATCTCTCCCATCCATCGGTGGGAAGGAGACTTCGGTAAGCATCTCATCACCCATCATGTCCATCTTCTTATAGCCGAGATAGAACTTCTCAATAGGCAGCACACGATCGCCACCTATGCGGCTTAACCTCACATTCGCACCTAAGACGTAGAGTGGTGGGAGTGAATCAGCTGCAGGAGAGGCGTTCACAAGGTTTCCCCCCAAAGTGGCCTTGTTCATTATCTGTACAGAGCCTATAGTCTCTGCTGCCTGCCCAAGCATCCTAGCGTACGTCCTTATAACATGTGAGTTGGCGATCTCTGTGAAGGTGGTTAGTGCCCCAATCCTCACCAGACCATTCTCCAGCTTGATGTACTGAAGCTCACGCAATCCGTATATGTTGAGCAGGTCCATCCTCGGCACGACTCCACTCCGCATCTGTATGATGAGGTCTGTGCCTCCCGCCACGGGCTTAACCCTGCCCTCTCTGGTGTGAAGCATCTCTAATGCTTCGAGGATGTTCGAAGGAGTGTAAACCCGTATATTATAGAGCGACGTCATACCTAGTCACGTACGGCCAGTTTTACCGCATCAATTATCTTGACATATCCAGTGCACCTGCAGAGGTTTCCACGGAGAGCCTCTCTTACCTCAGAATCGCTCGGTCTTGGATTAGCTCTGAGGAGTGCCTCCACAGACATGACGAACCCCGGTGTGCAGTAGCCACACTGGACCGCGCCCGACTCTGAGAAGCTCCTCACCACTTTGGAGGATGCTACCCCCTCAACTGTTGTGACTTCACGGCCGCTTATTTGTGCTGTGAGGGTTAGACAGGAGTGTACAGCCCTGCCGTCCAGCAGGACGGTGCATGCGCCGCAATCTCCTGAGCTGCATCCATCCTTGGTACCTGTAAGCTGCAGTATCTGTCGGAGAGTCTCGAGGAGGGTGTAGGCTGGCGGGGCCTCAACCGTGGTGATGCGGCCGTTGAGCTTGAATGTGAATCGCTCAAGGATAGTTCCCCCTCCCATGCCCATCGATACCGACATGGACGTAATAAGCCTCACCCAACTACTTGGGGCTACAAGCATAAATAAATGCGAATAGAAGTGGAGAAGGCCATGAGCAAGCCTACCGCCAGACGATTAGTCCGTTACATCATTAAGGGTGTGGGCGCAGCCCTAACTGCAACCACTATATACATCGCATACCTCTACTACACGCTCGCACCCACCGCATACCCCATCATATCAGCCCTCTTCATCATGGTCATAGCCTTCATGGTGGTAGGCTCGCTACTTGCCCTCCTCTTCTGAATGTGAGAAACGTGAAGCTGGAGAAGATTCAGCGGTGCATCGTGTGCGGCCGGGAATATCCACCCGAGGCCGTGGTCTACTCATGTGGTGGCTGCGGCGGTCTCATAGAGGTCTCTCTCCTGAATCTTGAGAAGTTCTCAGCTGATGAGCTTAAGAGGGTTTGGGAGGCTAGACAGGGCGGCATGTGGAGGTTCCGTGAGCTAATACCCATCGAGAGGGAGCCTGTCACGCTTAAGGAGGGGGGGACCCCTCTCTACAGGGCTGAGAAGACCGCCAAATGGGCTGGTGTGAGGGAGCTCTTCATCAAGTATGAAGGTGTGAACCCAACCGGAAGCTTCAAAGACAGGGGTATGAGTGTGGGGGTCAGCAAGGCCTTAGAGCTGGGTAAACGGGTTGTTGTATGTGCGTCCACTGGCAACACATCATCATCGATGGCTGCCTACGCGGCCGCCGCAGGGCTTAGGGCGGTTGTTCTTGTCCCTCGCGGAAGGGTCGCCGCAGGGAAGATGTTCCAGACAGTCTTATATGGTGCAGATACATACACTGTGGACGAGGGTTTTGACACAGCTCTTCAGACAGTCCTTACAGTCTCCAGCCGTTCCGACGCCTACATACTCAACTCTGTGAACCCATGGCGTATAGAGGGGCAGAAGACCCTTGCATATGAGATATGGGAGGCGATGGGTGATGAAGACTATGTGGTCAGCGTGCCTGTGGGGAACTGTGGTAACATATCGGCTATTTGGAAGGGATTTAAGGAGCTAGAGTCACTGAATCTCCTAGACAGTACACCACGGCTAATAGGCGTGCAGGCTGAGGGGGCTTCACCATTTGTTGAGATGGTGGAGAGAGGTGATGACATGCTTATTCCAGTTGAAAAACCCAGTACCATAGCCTCGGCGATAAGGATCGGGCATCCCGTGAACTGGCCCAAGGCCCTGAGGGCGATTAGGGAGTCTTCCGGCTTGGTGGAGAGGGTGAGCGACGCCGAGATTGTCGAGTGCCAGCATCTCTTAGCGTCTGCCGAGGGCGTAGGTGTTGAGCCTGCCTCCGCAGCATCCCTGGCCGGGGTGAGGAAGTTAAGGGAGAAAGGGTTGCTCGACCGGTCGACAGTGGTTGTATGCATAGCCACTGGACATGCTCTCAAGGACCCGAACCCCGAGCTGGTCAGCCTACAGCCCAAGCCAACCCCTTCAGACCCCAAGGAGCTGCTAAAGATACTAACTATGCAGTGATGTAGTAGTATTCACCCATCTCCTTCTGCATGAGATCCAGCTGCGAGCCCACCTTGTTAACCCTAGGCCTTCTAGTTTCGTGATCCCGTCTGAAGGTGATGTCCATGTCCCTGAGGAATGTGTTGAATCCTGTCCTGAGGTCTGTGGGAGGCTCAGCCTTGCCATATTTCCCAGGCTCGCCCTTAAAAACCATAAGGCTTGTAGATGCAAAGTCCAGCACGGTGAAGTCATGCTCTATCAGCAAGATGTATACCCTCATATCCAAGGCTAGCCTCCTGAGAAGCTTGGCCATATGATATCTCTCCTCGACGTCCAAGAATGCGCTGGGCTCGTCCAGCACATATATCAGGGCTTCCCTCGAGAGCGCCTCCGCCACGCTAACCTTCTGTAGCTCACCGCCGCTAAGCTCATCCAGCCTCCTCTCCATCAGCTTCTCAAGCCGGAACGGATGGACTATCTGCGCGCTATAGAGCGGGGAATCATATCGGCTGCCTGCGGCCTCTCTCAAAGCCGCCTCAACGGTGACTTCTCTGGGCTCTGGATACTGGGGCTTGTAGCTCACAGTCGTGGCGTCGAATGAGAAGCCCTCATCCGTGCCCATCCTCCCGGCGATGATCTTGGCGAAGGTCGTCTTACCTATACCGTTGGGACCGACAATACCAAGCACCTCACCCCTGGCTACATGCCCAGCGGAGACCGTGAGCCGGAAGCCCTCAAAGCTCTTCGACATGTCAGGCCATATGAGCTTCTCCACACTCTCCTCAATCCTAGTGGGCGGCTTCACCTGAAACTCTATCCTCTCATTTCTGAAGCGGAGATTCTCATCAGGTATGTAACCGTTGACAAATATGTTGATACCCTCACGGGCGCCGTATGGGCCTGCCACAACACCGTACACCGACGGCTCACCATAGAAGACGAAGATAACGTCGGAGAGGTAGTCGAGAACCGCTAAGTCATGGTCGGCCACCACGACTTTACCGCCGGCTTCAGCCAACCTCCTAATCTCAGATGAGATCCTCATCCTCTCCCTAATGTCGAGAAAGCTTGAGGGCTCATCAAAGAGGTAGAGGTCTGCCTTACGGAGTATGGCGGCCGCTATGGCTAGTCGCTGGAGTTCGCCGCCGCTGAGGGCTGAGACATCACGGGCCGCTACATTCTCAAGGTTCAAAGCTGCGATAACCCTCTCTACTTCCTCTGGTTTGGCTACTCTCCCCAGGATCTCCCTGACGGTCCCCCTAACCACCTCGGGTATCTTGGATATTGACTGGGGCTTGTAGGCTATATTGATGGCCTTCCTATCCAGCTGCTGCAGGTGGTCTTGGATGAGCGTGCCTCTGAAGCGCCTCGCAGCCTCCCGCCAAGATACCTCGCCCTCGAGCATTCCGAAGTTGGGCTTAAGCACTCCCGCAAGTATGGCTATCGATGTTGACTTGCCGATGCCGTTCTTACCCAGCAACCCCACCACCTTCCCCCGTTCGGGGTAGGGCAGCCGGAAGAGCTTGAAGCAGTTGACACCGTAATGGTGAGTGAGACTATCCCTCAGCTCCGTGGGGAGATTTATGATTGTGATGGCTTCAAAGGGGCATTTCTTGACGCATATCCCACAGCTTATGCAGAGGGTCTCATTGATTATTGGAAAACCATCGGCCCCCATCTTTATGGCCTCGATATTGTTCCTGACAGGGGGGCAGTAGTTGATGCATGGCCAGTTGCCGCATTTCTTAGAGTCGCATGAGTCCCTATCAAGGACCGCAACCCTATGGTCTCCTAGCAACTCGTCCACCCTCCTTCGGGAGAATGTGTATGACGCTAAAAGCTGTTGATAGGCATTCCAGCTAGCTCCTAGGCGACCGCCTAAAAAACCTTTGAAAGACCAGCCATCCTACCCGAAGCCATAATCCCCAGCAGCCTATCCAGCTCAGACCAACTAAGCTTGGAAGGCCAGTCAACCTCATCCCCCCTCCCACCTTCCAGTAGCCTGAGACATTTGGACACACACTTGCTGACAGTTAGGCCGGTCACATCCACCTGCCCTACCCGCCTAACCCCCAGCGTCCTCTGTACCTCGAGCACACTCGAACCTATGAACTCCGCCTCGAGATTCTCAGCTATTTTCCCCGCCCCATAACCCCTCCTCTTGAGTCTGGTATAGAGCCGCAGCGGGTGCAACCTGAGCACTATGCAGTATGTAGAGAATTCCCGGAGAGTCACTACCACGTGGCTGCTCAAGACATAGTCGGAGGCCCTATCCAGACCCCTCTCCAACCCTCTCCGAAGCTTGGCAGGCTCCAGAAGGGCCGTGCCTCTCTCCATATCATAGCCAGATGTCAGTCCAGACTCCATCACATACTCCGGGATGTCTAGGAAGCCATAGTCCAGTCTCTTGGCTAGTGCCTTTCCGACGACAGTCTTACCCACTCCCGGTACACCGGCCACCCATATCACGCGGCCCACATGGTGAGGGGATGGTGGGACCTTAAAAATGGGATTGAGAGGCTTTTAACCCATATGCTAGAAATCGTCTCTGAGGTGGATGATCAGGAGGCCCTAAGTCTAGTGGCTGAGGTTCTAGGCCGGACCTATGGTCTAGATGTGAAGCTTAAGCGCATTCATCTCGTAGGAGCTGAGAAGGTCTACAATCTTACTAGACGTCAGTACGACGCTGGAAGACTTGCGTCTATGGTAAAGCCTGAGAGAGGCCAACTCACCCTCATAGTAACTGATCGCGACCTATACGTCCCTGGACTCAACTATGTGTTCGGATATGCTCCGGGCTGGGTTGCCCTCGTCTCCACGAGGAGGCTTGATCAGAGATTCGATGGAAAACCGTATGATAGGCAGATCTTTCTCGATAGGCTGGTCAAGGAGGCGGTCCATGAGGTGGGGCATCTAA
>JAWAEB010000010.1:0-29031 GCA_038891515.1 Nitrososphaerota archaeon
GGCCTCCACCGGGCTTTCGCCCGGCTTCACCCTACCCAGGGCTAGATCGCCCGGTTTCTAGCCTCACCGCTGTGACTACGGGCCCTGTTCAGACCCGGCCCCTCGCCAGCATATACTGGCTGCGGGCTTCTCGGTTTCCCCGCGCCTACCCACTTTAAACGGTTAAGCTCGCCACAACGGTGAACTCCCCGGCCCGTGTTTCAAGACGGAGCGGACAACCCCGGATAATCCACCCTCCACACCTATGAGGCGTGTTCGAGTGGAGTACCTTGGGAGCTGTCCTCGTCCGTTACCAGCCGGTTTCAACCGCTTTTCACCCCCCTCCCGGGGTAGTTTTCAACTTTCCCTCACGGTACTGCTGCGCTATCGGTCTCGGGAGGTACTTAGACTTGGAAGCCGGTGGCTCCCAGCTTCCCACACCATATCCGAGGTATGGTACTCTGGTGGCAGCCCATCTCCTCGTCCCGCTTCGTCTACGGGGCTATCACCCTCTATGGCGGACCTTTTCAGGTCGCTTCGACTCACGGGACAGAGGAGGGCGGCTGCTCCGCAACCCCACATCCACCCATGGTTTCCCATGAGTGTTCGGTTTGGTCTCATCCCCTTTCACTCGCCGTTACTCAGGGAGTCTCGTTTTGATTTCTTTTCCTCACCCTACTTGGATGCTTCCGTTCGGGTGGTTCCCACTCCACAGCTAAAGCAGTGGAGCGACACCAGCCACCGAAGTGGCTGGAGTCAGGAAATCCCATTGGGGAATCCTCGGATCAACGCCTGCTTGCGGCTACCCGAGGCTTATCGCAGCTTGCCACGCCCTTCCTCGGCCCCCGAGCCGAGTTATCCACCGGCTGGCGTATTCTGGCCTAAGGCGTCTAGTCGTCCAGTTAGCGACGCATCCATGCTTTGGGCGCGGTCATCGAGAGTGATGAGTTTCTCTTCCGCATCGGGTTCCCATCACTGGGGTGGGAGCCGTCATCTATCAGGCAAACTATATGTTGGTATTGGCTCCTAATAAACATAGAACCTTGCCCGAGGGTTTTCGTAGCACCTATATGCCGGTGTAAGTATATCCTACCTATATGGGTGTAGTGGTAAGTGACGGGTCTTTTGTAAAGGGTTTGATGAGCGAGAAACCCGCTCTCAAGTTGAAGGGATATTTTGGTATGACCTACAGCGAGGGTGAAGATGGCCTCCCCATCTTTAAGATGTATATCGGAGGCGAGTGGGTTCAATCTTCCTCCGGCTTAACCTTCGCCCTGAAGTCGCCTATCGATGGTGGTGTTTTTGCACGTGCCCAGACTGGCTCCGAGGATGATATGAAGAAGGCCATTGAAGTGGCCAAGAGCCGACAAAGATCCATCAGAGATATCGCAGCCATAGAGCGGATTGAAATATTCAGAATGGCTGCTGAGACCATTAAAGAGAGGATGGATGACTTTGTCTCAACCCTTGTCGTCGAGGCTGGTAAGCCTCGGGAGGACGCGGTGGGTGAGGTGCAGGCCACCGTAAACAGAATGCTTCTCACGATGGAGGAGACGAGGAAGATATTCGGCGAGTATATCCCCGGTGATTGGTCGGATGATACCAGGGGCAAGGTGGCCTTGGTGATTCATGAGCCGATAGGAGTTGTTGGGGCCATAGGGCCCTTCAACTATCCCCTCTATATACCTGCCGCCAAGCTCATTCCCGCCCTCCTATCGGGAAACTCGGTGATTGTGAAGCCATCCAGCGCAGCACCGCTTAGTCAGCTCCTACTGGCTAAAGTTTTGGAGGAATGCGGTCTGCCAAAGGGATGTCTGAACGTAGTTACAGGGCCAGGCGCCTTAGGCACACTCCTAGCCACCAGCGAGGATGTCAGAATGCTTTCGTTCACGGGTAGCACGGGGACCGGTAAGGAAATATTCAGGCAGGCAACCATCAAGCCTCTGCATCTTGAGCTCGGTGGGAAGGGACTGGCGGTTGTTCTGGATGACTGCGACCTCGACTTAGCGGCTGAGAGATGTGTGGCAGGAGCCTTGAAAAATTCCGGTCAGAGATGCGATGCCATAAGCCTCATACTGGTGATGCAGTCCGTTGCTGAGAGTTTCATGTCTAAGGTGCTTCGTGAGGTAGATAAGTGGGTGGTAGGGGACCCAAGATTACCGGATGTGAAGCTCGGACCACTCATCAACACCCAGCAGGTGGAGAAGGTGCGTGAGCTAGTGGACGACGCCGTGGAGAAGGGCGCCAACCTCCTGAGAGGCGGCCGCTACTTTGGATGCTACTTCGAGCCCACAGTGCTTGACCATGTACCCCGGACAGCGCGAATAATGTGGGAGGAGACATTCGGCCCGGTTGTGACTGTGGCTAGAATAAGGGATGAATCCGAGGCTATAGAGATATCATCCCAGCTACGTTACGGACTTGACTCATGCATATTCACCAACAACTTCTACAGAATGTGGAAACTGGCCAAGCAGCTTCAGGTGGGCGAGGTCACCATCAACGACCTCCCAAGGCATGGGGTTGGCTACTTCCCATTCGGCGGGGTGAAGGACTCTGGTATAGGACGGGAGGGTATAGGATACTCGATTGATGAGATGACGGTTTTGAAAACTATCGTCTTTAACTTGGAGCCGGCTGGACTGGTTAAGATGAGGCGGAAGCCCGCCATGTAAACGTTTTAATGGAGACACTCACATTTGATATCATGGTTGTAGAGGTACAGATAAACGACAGGATAGAAGATGCGACTGGTAAGGTTGTGCTACAGGGCTTTCCCGATGTGGGTCTTGTGGGCTCGATCACCGTCTCATACCTAGTGGATCAGCTGCAGCTAAAAGAGGTGGGATATGTAGACTCGGAAGCCCTCCCCCCCATCGCCACGATAAGAAACAGTGAAGTGAAAGAGCTTCTCCGAATATATGAGGGCAGGTCGGCCATTGTCTTTCTTTCTGAGATACCGGTTCCCGCCAACATGATTAAGCCTCTCGCCGCAGCCATGATTAGGTGGGCCCGTGGTAAGGGTGTGAGTAGGATCTACTGTCTGACGGGTCTGGCAGAACCCAACAGGCTTGAAATAGAGACTCCCAAAATATATGTGTCTGGCAGTAGCGCCAAGCTTGTGGAGGAGATGGCTGACAGGCTGGAGGCCGAAGTTCTGCAGGAAGGGTTTGTGGCCGGTATCAACGCAGAACTTATGAAGCAGGGAGTTAGGAACAGGTATGACGTGGGTGTTCTCCTAGTCCAGTCCCATTACAACTATCCCGACCCAGGTGCCGCTGCGCAGCTTCTCCTCAAGATGCCTAGGTTGATAGGGGAGGAGGTGGATGTTAATC
Source organism: Nitrososphaerota archaeon (assembly GCA_038891515.1). Taxonomy (GTDB): domain Archaea; phylum Thermoproteota; class Nitrososphaeria_A; order Caldarchaeales; family Caldarchaeaceae; genus HRBIN01. Next base: position 3,315 of record JAWAEB010000010.1, read on the forward strand.
CGCTCCTCCAGAGCGCCGAGATGGTTAGGATGCAGTTAAGGGATCTTATGAGGAGAACCTCGGACACAATGGGCGTGATGCAAAAATCTAAAGAGCTGGAGCTACCGCCTGTCTATAGGTGACGACGGTGGCGGAGCGCATCTCACCTTGGGAGTGGATACGCCGGCTGCAAAGGCAGATGGAGAGGGAGGCCGACGAGCTATTCCGCTCCATAAAGGAGTTCGAGGCACGGACCGGCTGCATAGTCCCCCTCCACGATGTGGTGGAGTCTGGTGACGAGGTGATAGTCTCCGTGGACCTGCCGGGTGTAAAGAAGGAGGATATCAGTCTAGAGGTGACTGAGAGCTATGTCGTCTTGGAGGCTCCATGCAGGACGCCGCTCCCCTCCAGTAGGCTGGGGACACGCTACCGGCTCAGGCTGGAGATGCCTACAGAACTGGATACATCGACCGTCAAGGCCCGGCTCCAAAACGGAGTCTTAGAGATAAAAGCCCAGAAGAAAAAAGCTAGGGGCACAAAGATCACAGTCGAGTAAAGAGATAAGAAAAACCACAACAAGAATCTATATGGGTGAGCGGCCGGGCGGGTCACCGGGACCTCCGGAGGAAGTTCCTCCCCCGTGGGGCTGGGACGTGGCGCCGGGAGGCGTCGGGGGAGACCCCGGGCTACGCCGCAGAAACGAGACCCCCCACCGACAATGGCCATGAGACGGCTGCGAAGCCGTCGAGGAGTCTGTGGGCTTGGTTGAAACGGGCGTCCCACGTCGGGAAAGGTGGCTGGGCTGTGAGCACAGTCCCCGAGGCCCAGCCTAGGCCGATTAGACAGATCCCGCCTAAACAGAAGGAGGACTACGAGCCGCACACCCATCACAATGGGGGGCCACACCCTCTCCCGAGAGTTAGGCGCCCGCCTCTCCCCAATACCACTTACAGATTGCCTATCATCTGCTCCAGTCTATTCTTGCATATGCGGAGTCCTCCTATGGGGTCCTCGTTATAGAATATCTCGGGAAGTATATATCCAGTCCAGCCGACCTCCTTGAGTCTGCTGAGTATGCTGGGGAAGTCTATGTTCCCCATCCCTATTGGGAGATGCAGGGGTTTGTCACCGTTGTTGTCGGTCACGTGGATCGTGGAACAGAGGAGCCCACCAATTACGTCAAGGTATTCTAATGGGGGTAGGAAGACGTTGGCGTTGGCTGTATCGAAGTAGACCCTAACATTGTCATATCCAACGGACTCCACCACATACTTCAGCTCCCAAGGCAGGTCAATATAGTTGCAGACCACTGCATGTTCAACACCCAGCGTCACACCCCTATCAGCCGCATATGCGGCGAGAACCTTAAGCGAGTTAATCAGCTTCTCCAAGTGATTCCGATACGAATGTGCGGACTTCATGAGGTCTGCCTCCTCTATCTTGCCGGGTAGGGTTAGGACTGTGTTGGCTCCAAAGTCTACTGCCGAGTCCACCACCATCTTATAAAACTCAACCGCCGCGGCTCTGGCAGTATCATCTGGATGGGATAGGTTAAACTCGAAGTTGAACTCTCCCCAACTACCCGGAGCCAATGGCAGTGGACATATAGACGGAACATCAATTCCCATGGTGTCCAGCAACTGCCTACCACTCACCCTCTCAGCCATTGAGGTGGTTGGAGGCCAGAAGTTGTTCCTATCAAGCCAGAGCTCCATAGCCTTAAACCCCAGCTCCCCAGCAACCCTCAACCACTCAGAGAACCCCATTCCCGCAATAGCTAGGCTACCACACTGGAGTGCAAGCCTCAAAGCCAGTACACCAACACACACGGACGCGTCACAACTTTAAAAACATGATCAGAAGACTCAAGGGGAGCTCCGGTAGTCTAGCCGAGTGGCTGTTAGCTTCTCTCCACTTCTTTTTCCTTGTTTTTCCTCAGTTTTCTCCTAGTTGTTGTCAGGTTGGTGCCTCCAGCCAAGCATCCCCCTATTTTTTCCATCTTCCGCGATAGTTATGGGAGGGGTTGACATAAGTCGGACGCCCAGATGGGTGAAAATCATCATGCACCGCTTAAATCAGGCACATAGATGAAATGGAATAACCATCTTAAAAAACATCTACCACCCCCGGCAAAGCCCATGAAGATTGCATCCCGAGGCCAAAGGTATTTAAACTGCACTGCGCTCAACAGAGACGCTAACCAACCACGTTGGACATATACGCTCCGGCCTAGGAGGCTCCGGTAGGGCTCGTCTCCAAACGAGCGCCGACTATAGCTAGGTCAAGTATACCGGCCTTTCGAGCCGGCGACCCGGGTTCAAATCCCGGCCGGAGCAAATTTTATTAAAATATGGATAAGAGGGGGTTTGGCTGGTGGTGGTTGTCTGTAATCCTCGTCTTCTTAGATATTCTTTAGTCGTTGCTATTTTCTCTGTATCGTGAATCCTACTAGCCCATAGAATTTAAGCCTACTACTAACGAAGCATCCTTCATTGTCCTGTACGTCTTCCCCTGCTTTTTATCGAAGTAGTCCCCCTCTTCATACTTGGCTGTGGCCCTTTTTTCTCTATTCCATAGAGAGTCTTCGAACACAGTGGCAGATGTCGCAGACCACATAGAAACATGAATAGATACCACAGAATATAAGAAAAAAGACCCGAGTTCAGTCTGTCCTCAACGCCCCTCAACAACCATTGGACGGAGAACGCACGGCCCGGTTCCTTTGGCAAAGTTGATAAGGGCGTGTGGTGTGGAAAATAGCATGGCCGACGAGATTCTTGTAGCTGTAGACGGCTCTCCCCATTCATATAGGGTGGTTGAAACGGCGGTAGAGCTTGCCAAGAGGAGTGGTGCAAAGATACTACTGGCCCATGTGGTGCAGAAGCTGGATACTCCTGAAGAGTTCGCCCAGTTTGTGAAGGCTGAGAGGGTTGATGCGGACCCGGACTTGTACTACCGGAGGCTGGTGGGGGAGACTATTCTCGAGAAGTTGGGGGCTAAGGTGTATTCAGCCCGGCTGGAGATGGAGAAAATCCTGGAGTTCGGCGACCCTTCGGACAAGATACTGGAGATAGCCGATGCAAGGAACCCCTCCCTCATAGTTTTGGGTATTGTTGGCCTGAGGGGGCTTAGGAGGGTGGCTGCACTGGGAAGCGTGGCAAGGCGTGTCATAGAAAATGCCAAAGTCCCAGTGGTGGTTGTCCCCTAAGTATACTAATTATAAATCATCTCAGTTATCCCAGGTTGGGATGGCTGAGAGGATAGCCTATATAACGATGGATACTAGGTGGGGTCCAGTATGCATAGCCGCGAGTGGGAAGGGTGTTCTTAGGATTAGCCTCGGACGGCCTAAAGATGCGTTCCTAAGGTGGCTGGGGATGGACGGCTATTTTGTTGCGGAATCTGGTACTGGGGTGGTGGGTGAGGCGAGAGACCAGCTAAGAGAGTATCTCACCGGTGCCAGAAGAGAGTTTAAGCTGCCCCTAGACCTGAGAGGCACGCCCTTTCAGGTGAAAGTCTGGGAGACTGTTGCCGGGATACCCTATGGCGAGTTATGGTCCTACCGTGATGTAGCAGTGGCGGTCGGCTATCCCAGAGCTTGGAGGGCTGTGGGAAACGCTGTGGGTGAAAACCCAGTGCCCCCAGTTGTGCCATGTCATAGAGTTGTAAGAAGCGACGGCCGGCTGGGCGGATATGGCGGACGTGAAGACCTGAAAAGAGAGCTCCTAAAGCTTGAGAGCTCCATAGATAAAATAAAAAAATAATTTAGAATTCTGGGACCTCTCCCTCGCCTGGCTTTTTCTTCTCCTCCTTCTTCTTGGATGCTGCGACCACGTCGTCTATCCTGAGAATCATTGAAGCGGCCTCGAACGCTGACCTTAGGGCGTGGGACTTCACCTTAGCTGGCTCTATCACGCCGTTCTCCCACATGTCGATAACACCGCCTCCAAAGATGTTGACTCCAGTCGAGGCCCTCCCCGTCTCATGTGCATGCCTTACTTGGGCCATAATCTCGACAGGCTCCAGCCCGGCGTTCTCGCTGAGCGTCCTTGGTATGACTTCGAGGGCGTCGGCGAAGGCTAGGAAAGCCATCTGCTCTTTCCCCGATAGTTTTCCAGCGTTCTGCCGCAAGTATCTCGCAGCCGCAGCCTCGAAGGCTCCGCCACCGGCCACAGCTCTCTGGTCGTCGACAATGTCTATCATGTTCATTATCGCATCGTTTATGGCTCTCTCAGCCTCATCCAGCTGCCTCTCCAGTCCAGCCCTTATGAGGATGGCCACAGATTTGGGGTTCTCGCACCTCTCAACGAAGACCATCCTGTCCTCGCCTATCTTCCTCTCCTCAACCAGTCCAGCTTTGCCAAGGTCCTTGGATGAAAGGTCCTCAAAGTTGGTAACAATCCTGGCGCCAGTAGCCTTCGACAGCTTCTCCATGTCGCTCTTCTTCACACGTCTAACAGCGAGTATACCCTCCTTCGCTAGGAAGAACTGGGCAGCATCGTCAATACCTTTCTGGCAGAAGACTACATTGGCTCCGGCAGCCTTTACCTTGTCCACCATACCCTTCATTATATTGGTCTCCTCATCTAGGAACTCCTTTATCTTCAGGGGGTCCCTGATACGTATCTCGGCGCTGAACTCGGTCTTCTCAATCTCGAAGGGCGCGTCCAGCAGTGCTATCCGTGCATTCTCCACCTTCTTAGGCATGGCTGCGTGGACAACCTCCTTATCCACTACGACACCCTTCACAAGCTCCGTCTCCAAGAGGCTTCTACCTATCTTCTTGACTATCTGGATATCATCCTTGTCCGCCTTCAGCCGACCGTTGACCTCCTTCACGACGCTTAGGACAGCATCTATTGCTATGTCGGCTATGTGGTCGAGTGCGAATCCTAGGGACTTGCTTCCGAGGGATGTCTTCACAATCTTTCGCAGCGTCTCCTTGTCCTTCAAGTCCACCTTCTTAGAGTTTTGGTCAAGAACCTGCATGGCCATGTCGAGGGCCTTCTTATAGCCGGAGATGATCGTGCTGGCGTGTATCTTCTGGTCTATAAGCTCCTCAGCCTTCTTCAGCAGTTCACCAGCTACGACCACTGCTGATGTGGTGCCATCACCAACTACATGGTCCTGGGTCTTAGCTACCTCGATAATCATCTTTGCCGCCGGGTGCTCCACATCAATCTTCTCCAGTATAGTGGCTCCGTCGTTGGTGACGATGACGTCGCCTATGTTGTCCACTAGTAGCTTGTCCATACCTTTCGGCCCTAGAGTCGTCTTCACAATCTCGGCGATTATCTTGGCCGCTGCGATGTTGTTCCTCTGTGCTATCTTTCCCTGAGTTCTAGAAGTCCCCTCTTTCAGAACTATTACAGGCTGACCTGCCGCTAAAGCCATATACCATCTCCCGAGTTTAACACATGTTCATGAGCTACATTTAAAGATAAACATTGGGTAGGCAGATAGTGTCTAGATAAAGAGGGTGTTTAAAGATTGGAGGAGCTTTTCCTTCCCTGCGGAACATCTGCCCGGAGCTTAGGGTATTTAAAGCGTTTTCCGGACACTATCGGCTAGGCAGGATATATACCTCTCAGAACGGTCCTAGCAGCCCTGTCTATATCCTCCCTCTTCACAGTCCGCCTACCTGCATACTGGGCCAAGCCGATAGCCTCTTTTGCTACTATCTGTCCAACAGTCTCGAGAACCCTCTTCAATTCCTCCGCCGCATCCTCACTCACCCTGGCCGCCCCAGCCTTCTTTATTATCCGATGTATCGGTGCGGAAGAAAGCTCATTCTGACGCACAGTCATGTCCTATCACCTTTATACAGGGCTATCTGGTTGCTTAAAGGGTTTTAAGACGTGATAGGGTGGGAAACAACCCAAATAAGACGAGGGTAGTGTGTCAGACGCCTGAAATCGGACTGGGCCGGCTTATTTTAGCTCCTATAATGCCCATAACACATGAGAATTACCCCTGTATGGCTTCCGTACTCAAATGGATGAATCTCAAGCCTTGGGATGGCAAATTTTTAATATTAAGCATGCAAGCTATTTGGCGTCGTGAACTAAATGTCTTCCACCCGAGTGACGTGCCCCAACTGTGGCAGGTCAACCATTAAGGGAAAGTTCTGCATTTACTGTGGATACACTCTCGAGCCTCCAGCAGAAACAGCTGAGGTGGCTGAAGAAGTGGTGAAGGCCGAGCAGTTGGCCGAGGTCGTTCCCACCACACCTGCTGAGCCAAAGATTCCAGAGCCTGCACCGACGGCCGAGGAGGCGCCTGTCGAGGAGAAGAGGATCATCGACCAGCTGGCGAGTATCTATACATGGTGGTTCAGGCTGGTGGACCTTTTCCTGAATAGGGAAGCCGACCCGGAGATTTTCAGCGAGCTCCACCGCGAGTACAAGTCTAGGCTGGATGCTATCAATCAGAAGAGGGATGCCGAGATTAGGAAGACAGAGGATAGGATCAACGAGCTTAACACCAATCTTGAGAAGCTGAAGGTTAGGCATGAGTTGGGAGAGGTGCCTGACCGTGTGTATATCACGCAGAAGCTGGAGATAGATAGGGAGGTGGGTAGGCTTAGGCCCAAGCTGGGCATTTTGCAGAACCCGTTTAACATTAGGCTGGGCGATCTACCGGCTTTTAAGGAGCAGGTGGAGGATAAGCTTAACAGGTTCCAGTCCAGTGTTGAGGGGCTTGGCCTTTCCAGTGATTTGGCCGCTGAGGTGGTCCGTGAACTGGAGAACGTATTGAAGATATTGGAAGTTCTGATGAGTCAGCATAAGAAGATTAGCAGGGAGTTGGAGAAGCTTGAGATAAGATATAAGATTGGTGAGCTGAAGCAGAGCGAGTATCTGTCTCAGAAGCAGAAGTTGGAGAGGCAATTGGAGCTTACGGCTGGAAGCGTTTAAAACTAGGTTCAGAGCTCGAGACACGAGTCCCGTTGGTAGGTCATAAGATATTTGTGGTTGCCCTCCCGGGCTCGGGTAAGAGCACCGTCCTGAGGAAGATTTCGGAGCAGATGCCCGACGCTGTTGTGGTGAACTTCGGGGACCTGATGTTCTCCGAGGCCTCCAGACTGTATGGTGTGAAGCACCGTGATGAGATGAGGCGTGTCCTTGGGCTTGAGGAGTATCGGCGGTTGCAGGTTGAGGCTGCAAAGCGTATAGCAGATATGGAGGGGCTGGTGATAGTGGATACACATGCTGTTGTGAAGACAGGGTTTGGGCTGTATCCGGGACTCCCAACGGATGTTGTGAGACTTGTTAAGCCATCCATCATATTCTTTCTTGAAAGCAGGCCCGAGGATGTTCTTGTGAGAAGGATGATGGATGAAAGGTCTGCTGCCGGTCGAGTTAGGGAGATGGAGACGGTTGAGGAGATCGCTTTGGACCAGGAGTTGAGTAGGGAGTTCGTATCATCAGCTGCCAACGAGGCCATGTGCTATCTCAAGATAATTCGCTTGAACTATCCTCAGACAAGGCCCTTCCAGCACGCCGAGGATGCTGCTAAGGAGATGATTCAAACCATCAGATCTCTCGCACATCTCGACCATTAGAAGCCACAGCCACGAATATTATGGCCGCCAGGAAGACCAGCAGTCCTAGGAGAGATGATGTGGGCTGTCCAATACCTGAACGCCACGAGAGGTAGGCTGTTAGAGGGGAAAGAGCGGCTAGAGCGGTGAAGACTAGGAGGGTGAGATTCTTGATTTTCATGCTGTCCGTAGTGGTTTGCATCAATTTATTCCTGTCTTTCTGGCCGAGACTATGTAAGCCGTATGCCCCCTCATCAAGAACTCGGGCCTCGTCATCCCCCGCTTCACCCTCATCTCACGCATAAGTATCTCCACACATGATATATCGTCGAAGCCGGAGCTCCTCAGGGTCTCAACCATCTCTACAATCTGTTCAACGGTGGGGCTTAGGGAGAGGAGTCGCCCACTGGGTCTCATAGCCCTCCAAACAGATTCAACTGCCTTCCAAGGCTCTGGTACGTCCAAAAACGCTGCGTCAACATCTGTCTCCGTAACATCTTTAGCCACATCTCCATACTTCAGCTCCACATACTCCCTCAGACCCAGCCGCTCGAGGGTGTAGTGGGCGGCCTCCAGATAGTCTTGGTTGACGTCGTAGCTGTAAACTTTTCCCGTCGGTTTGATGTGGTGGGCTAGGGTGGCGGCCAAAACTCCAGTACCTGTTCCAGCCTCCAGTACCCTGCTTCCCGGGCCTATGCCTGACTGGACTATCATGTAGCCTATGTCCTTGGGGTAGACTATCTGGGTTACTCTCCTAACTTTTGAGAGAAGGTCCATGAGGAGCGGCTTGTGGACGGTCATGCGTACTCCCGTGTTGCTTTTCACCACGCATCCATACTCTCTGCCCACCAGCTCACCCATGTCAAGGTAGCCCTCGCTACAGTGGAACTTTTTTCCACTCCTCACACCCACCAAATACCTCTTCCCCCCCTCAGTCAGGATGAGTACAGTCTCGCCCTCCATTATCTTGGACATTCTGGACAAGCTGCCTGCGACCCCGTATTAACGATTCTACATACAATCCTACCATCTCGAGAATTGAGCCGAGAAAGGAGCCATCTTGAAGACCTCGATATTTATAGTAGATGGTAGGCCCGGGGGGCTCTGTTAACTTAAGCCATCTTCATCACCCCTTTTATGCTGTTCATCAGGTGTAGCGTCTCTGGCTGGGTGAGTATGTGGAATAGGTTTAGCCATCTCCAGACATGCTCTAGAATACATTCCCTCTTCCTGCATGGGAAATGGTTCTATCCTTGAGCATCTGTACAGCCCTCTCCATAGCCTGGAACAGCCACTCCCCCAGCCTGTACCTACGATGCTCAAGACCCAGCCCCAGGCATGCTTCACTGTACCATGGAGCCCCATCAGTCCAGACAGGATGCCTACCATAAACCATCACAAGACTCTCTAGGAATAGCTCAGCCTGGACGCCGTTCATAGCCAGAATCCAGGGGTTCTTTTGCTGAAAGGCTTGTAGGCAACCCACACCCATGCCAGAAACCCCTTCAGCATTACAGCCGTCTCATAGAAACCCTACACCTAGCAGACAGGATTCTCCTGAACCCTGGAAACCTCTCAACCCATCTCCAGACAGATACGTGGCTCCTATCGACAAAAGGCCTCAGAGCCTTGGCTGAACCCCTAAAGCTAAGACCCAAGTAGACTAGGTACAGCCCGTACAGGATGATGGGGAACCCCGTCCTCCCCCTCAAAAGCATAGGAGGTAAAGGAGAGGGCTAGGCCAAAACCGTATCACCTAAGTTAACAGAGCCCCGAGCGCTCATTAACCAGCTGCTGGGAGAGTTAACCTTAAAGGACTGGCGCACCCCAAATGTATATGCGGCTGTGATGTCTCAGAGTTACTAGGATATGGTGAATTGAAGGCATTTGACTGAGCCGCAACAAGTGGGTTGGGATTACCTTTTTAAGTCATTCCCCAACAGTGCAAGGAGATGAGAGCTGGCACGGCGCTTATAGTTATCCTGCTGTTGGCCCAATTCACCTCATGGTCCTCAGTGCCAGCCCAGCCGGCCAGGGAATTCAGCATCTACTACAGTAGTGGCGTCGGTGTACAGCAGCAGAGCGCTACGATAGAGCTTCTTGGTGCGTGGGACAAGAGGATGCTATCTGTTTATCTCTATCCATCCGGGCTGGATGGGCTGGACACCGCCGCTAGGGATGGTGTGGAAGTGTGGTACGGGGCTATCAGAGAGTTCACCTCCCGATACGGCTATACCTATCTGGCATCACTGGCCTACACCTTCACAGAATCGCCGAGCGGAGCCGACATAACCATTAGATATGTTTCAAGCCTTGAGGAGGATGCCTGTGGGGTAGCTAGATACGGCTACAGGTTCTCCACAGGCGCACTCTTATACGTTAGGATTGAGATAGCGAGGACATGCGTGGGCAGCGATAAGGCTCTTGCCTTCAAGGTTGTGGCCCACGAGTATGGTCATGCGCTTGGTCTGGGTCACAGCACCTACTCAAGGGACCTTATGTACACATACGTTAACTCGGCTGACAAGCCCTCCACCCTAAACCTCTATGCGCTCGCCGTGGCGTATCAATGGCTTGCCGATGGCTCGTTCAATGCCCCCTCCGAGTCAACAGTCAGACTGCCCGGCGGAATTCCCTACGAGTACATCGCAGGTGTGGCGCAGAGGCACTTGGTCAGGGTTCTCAGAGATACTGGGCTTGGCGGTCCAGTGGTTTTGGCTGAGGCGGTTATGGAACATGGTAGCACCTTAAGATATGTGGTGGAAGGTAGCTTTGGCTTCCAAAACGATACCGAGTTCAGGTTCACGGGATGGTTTAAGGAGGGGCTGTTGATTAACCCCAACACCGAGCTTCTGTTGGCGGTTAACTCGGATGTGGTGATTGTGGCGAAGTATGACCCATTCTATAGGGTTGTTGTCCAACTGGACGAGGACGAAGTTTTGGAGAATTGGGTTAGGCGGGGAGATCTCTTCACATTCTCGGCACCCATGACAGTCTCTGTGGGCTCCGGAGAGAGACGGGTCTTTGTAAGCTGGAGCGATGGGATAAGCGAATCTATCCGTGTGGTTGAGGTGATAGGGCCTATAATGTTGCAAGCTATCTGGAAGACACAATACTACATTTATGTAAATACTGAGTATGGATTTTTCTCTGGCGTGGGCTGGCACGATGCCGGGACATGGACCACGCTCCAAGTTAACGCATCCATCATAGGCTTGACTGGAGACAGTCGGGTTCGACTAGCTGGCCTACTAGGTGACGGCGTGCCTGTGGAACTGGTCTCGGACGGTGTTTACCGCGTGTTTGTCAACTCCCCAGCTACACTTAGGGCGGAGTGGGTGCTGGAGTATATGGTGAGGGCTTTGGCCACTCATGGACGGTCCCCCCTCTTTGAAGGGTGGGTGGTTGAGAACAGCTCCCTGCAGATAAGTGCTCCCAACATTCTCGGCTGGAACAACGGCACGCGGGCCGTCTTCTCAAGGTGGGATGGGGCCGAGGGGACAGGCTTCACACTCAATCTAACGGTAAGAAAGCCAATATATCTCCAAGCCATCTACCAAGTTTTCTATCTAGTGAGGATTGTCTCCGAACTTCCTGTAAGCTCAGCTAGTGGCTGGGTTGAGAGAGGAGGCAACTTCTCACTAAATGCTGGGGACTTGGTGCGGCTTCAACCTGCTGGCGGGCGTTATAGGTTTGTGGGCTGGGATGGCGATGTGAAAGATGACTCACCGATTCTTACACTGAGTGTGGAGTCCCCGCTGACTATAAAGGCGTCTTGGGTTCATGAATATCCGGTGACAGTCGAAACTCCCGTGGACGAGGTTGTGGAATGGGTTGCCGAGGGCTATGAGCTCCAATATAGCGCACCCCCCATCATCTATGAAGCTCCCAATAGACGGCTGGTCTTCCGTGAGTGGGTGGGAGATATCGCATATGTGGATGATCTAACGGCCACGGTTGCGGTAAATGGCCCCAAGCATATCACATCCATATACATGAGAGAGTTTCTGGTCTCACCAGTCTTCAAACCAACCAGGGGATCTGGCCAAGTCGAGGCTACCGCCATACTGTCAACACCAGGCGGCTCCCAGACCTTGGCCTCTGGAAGAGATTACTGGATCTCCGAGGGGCAGCATAAGGTGGATTCGATACTCTTCATGGGTGTGGATGTGAAGGCTGGAGATATTCTCGAGGTCACGGGACCTGGAAACCTCGAGATACTGGTGAGAGTATATGACCTAAAGCTGAGAGTTGTGGACATTCTCGGACTATCCTTCGCCAACGCACGTCTGGAGATAGCCGGCCCGGCAGGAATCGAAGCCACGGCCAACCTTGACGGTAGCGGAGAATCATCTATTGGCCAGTTGACGTGGGCTGCAGACAGAGCCATCATAACTGCCTGGCCCTTCACATATGAGACACCAATCGACATCGAGTCAGAGGTCAACATAATCACTCTCCCCCTCTCGCCTTACGGGCTAGCACTCCTTCTAATCTCATTAGCAAGCATAGCCGGGCTCCTCATATTAATAGCTAGGAGATTAGCCCGGCCCTGAGGGCGTGGTCCGCGAGAACTATCGCCACTATGGATTCTACAACAGGCACCGCTCTTGGTACAACGGTTGGGTCATGCCTACCGGGGACCTGTAACTCCGTCTCGGTCATCGTGGACAGGTCTACGGTGCGTTGTTTTCTACCTATGGAGGAAGCTGGCTTGAAAGCTACTTTTACATGGAGAGGAGAACCTGTTGATATTCCGCCGACTATTCCACCCGCCCTGTTGGTGGCTTGGGCGACTCTTCCACCCGAGATTATGTATTCGTCGTTATGTTCAGAACCCCTCATCCTAATACTTCCAAAGCCTTCACCAAATTCCACACCCTTCACGGCCGGTATTGCAAATAGGGCCCTGCTTAGGTCAGAGTCTAGGGAGCTGAAGACAGGCTCGCCAAGACCCACCGGTATGTTAAGCCCTATACACTCAACAATCCCTCCAACACTATCGCCCCTACCCTTTTCCTCAATTATAACACGCTTCATCTCTTCAGCGGCCAGTGGGTCCGGGCACCTCACCTCATTGCTGTATCTCAGCTCCCTAATCTGCTCTATTGTGAGTGGGCCGGCCCTCACACCGCCTATCTCCAGAGAATATGCCAGAACCTCTATGCCCAGCCTGTCCCAGAGAAGCTTCTTCGCAATAGCTCCAGCCATGACATACCCAGCCGTTATTCGGCCTGAGAACCTTCCCCCACCCCTCCAGTCACTGAATCCCCTATATTTCATGCGTGCCACATAGTCGGCATGGCCTGGCCTAGGTGTGTTGAAGATTCTCCTGTAGGGCGTCGGGTCTGAATCCCTGTTCCAGATGAGCATGAGGATAGGTGCGCCAGTTGTGTATCCTTCGAAGACGCCGGAGAGGATCTCAACCCTGTCTTCCTCCAATCTTGTTGTGGTTACTATTGACTGGCCCGGCTTCCTGCGATCCAGCTCCACCTGTATAAGCCCTTCTGATATAGGCAGTCCTGGAGGGCAGCCGTCCACCAAGGCCCCCACACACCTACCATGGCTCTCGCCAAAACTAACTACAACAAACCTCTCGCCCAATATGTTCCCCGTCAACCCAATAAAACCCTCTATACCTAGCTATATATCCTGCCTCTGGCTCCGGCTGGAAACATTAACCGCAGCCTCAGCGATGTCCTCCGCATACTCGGCCATCCTCTTTATATTCCACACAGCCAGCCGGTTGGGATAAACCAAGGACGCGGCCGTCCCCTCTATCACCTCTGATAGCTTAGCCGCCCTGCTGATTGTTTTATGTGCCTTCCTGGAGTCTGATGCCAGTAGTGCATTTATGCTATCTCTGAAAACCTCGTTGACATGTTTGGCGATATTCCGCATAGGTGGGGAGATTTTCCAACCCTTGACAGATCTGACAAGTTTGCATATTGAGACGGCGTGGTCGGCGGCCCTCTCTATGCTCTTGGCTGCCAGCATGTAGCCCAGACAGTCTTGACTACTGGATAGCTCCAGGGAATGGAGAAATATGGGGTTGGCAACCGCTAGGTTTAGCTGTCTTATGATGAAATGGTAAAACCTGTCAACATCATCATCCCTAGCCACCACCTCGGAGGCTAGCTCAACATCACCTCTAAACATTGCTGCGAAGGCATCCACCTGCATATTGGAGGCTATCCCTGCCATCCTCTCCATAGCCCTCTTAAGTGGAAGACTCGTATGCATGGGGAGACATTGTATCTCCATATGCATAGCAGACTCCTCCACCACCTCCACACCGATAAGCCACCTCCGAACCTTCTCCTTCACCTCGCCTGCCAGCATGGAAGCCGGGGACGAGAACCTCAGTGTAATCCTGTCAAAACCTGACAGATATCTGGCGAAGAGCTCCCTAATCACATCTCCAGACTCATCATCGGGACCAGCCTCTACACTAGTCACGCGCGAGTCATGCTCCTCCATCTGTATCAGCATAGCCCGTTCACCTACAGGAATTAGCAAAACCTCATCTAACTTCTTCAACCCTACCTTCTCCGCCCAGATCTTTGGGAGAGAGACTATCAAGGTCGAATTTCCGGAAAGCTGCAACCTCCTTCTATATGGTCCGAGCATCGCCAAAGTAGGCTGGTGGTATTCTATATACTTATCCGTATAACTATATTTTCAACGCCTCAGCCTATATATTATGCCGGGACACGGTATCACCGACATGAAAATAGCAAATCTCCTTGTTGTCGTGGCGTTGATTGTAGGCTTGGTTGGCGGCTATTTCACCGGTGTATCCACAGCTTCTGGTGGTGCAACCGCCACCGTCACAAAAACCGAGACTACAGCCGGTGGTGCAACGGTAACAGTTACAACCACTGTTAATCAGCAGACCAGGCTTTCAGGTTCTATAACAATAGACGGCTCCAGCACAGTCTACCCCATCACAGAGGCGGCAGCTGAGGGCTTCATGAAGGAGCATCCCGCTGTCAGCGTGACGGTCGGTATCTCCGGCACAGGCGGAGGTTTTAAGAGGTTTATCATTGGTGAGACGGATATCAATGACGCCTCGAGACCTATACTGCGTTCCGAAGATGAGACAGCTAGGTCCAAGGGGGTGAGATGGGTCGAGGTGCCGATAGCCATAGATGGACTTGTAGTGGTGGTGAATAGGGCGAACACTTGGGTGGACTGTCTAACTATATCGGAGCTACAGAGGCTTTGGAAGCCTGACAGCACAGTAAGAACTTGGCGAGACCTGAGGACTGAGTGGCCAGATGAGCCCATAACACTTTACGGCCCAGGCCCCGACTCGGGCACATTTGACTACTTCACGGAGAGGGTAGTGGGGAAGCTGAAGTCCAGCAGGACAGATTACGTGGCCTCTGAGGATGACAACGTGTTGGTAGCCGGTGTTGAGGGTGAGCGGAATGCACTGGGTTACTTCGGCTACGCCTACTACCCCGAATCTAAAGACAGGATAAGAGCTGTTCCAATACGGGACGACGCTATACAGGATAGCCGGTGCCTAGAACCTACAGACGAGACAGTCGCAAGCTACCAGTATCCACTGTCTAGGCCACTATTCATATACGTGAATCTAGACAATTGGGAGAAAAAGCCAGAGCTACGGGCCTTTGTCATATACTATCTCAAAAAAGGCGAAGAATTAGCAAGAAAGGTCTCTTACACACCATTGCCCGCCAAGTACTATCAGGTGGCCGCCGTGATGCTGGAGGCAGGAATATATGGTGGCTTGTACCAACTGAGCCTGATGACCTGGCGTGACGCTGGTCCACATTAGGTGTCCGCCATGAGAATGGCCGAGGCTGTGGCAGTCTCAATACGTAGGAGAAAACTTCAGAACAGTATTTTCACCCTTCTCTTTTTTTCCTCAGCTCTGGTGGCAACTGTGACTTTGGTGGTAATCTATGCCACACTGATTTACGAGTCGATAGGTTTTTTCCAGCATGTAAGCATTCTGGAGTTCATAACAGGAACCAGCTGGACCGTCCTCTTCGAGGACAAGAAATTTGGAGTTCTCCCCATCTTTAACGCAACCCTGATCACTTCTGGTATTGCGATAGCGTTAGCAGCTCCAGCTGGTCTTGCAGCTGCAATATTTCTCAGCGAATATGCCAGCACTAGGGTGAGAAGCGTGGTGAAGCCTGTGATTGAGACTCTCTCCGGGATACCCACAGTCGTATACGGCTATTTTGCCCTCTACTTCCTGACTCCTGAGTTTCTACGCCAGCTGCTCCCGGGCTTGGGTATCCACAACGCCCTTGCAGTGGGCCTTATGATAGGTGTACTAATCCTGCCCATAGTCGCCTCTATAAGTGACGATGCTCTTCTGGCTGTACCAGCTGACCTGAGGTTCGGAGCCTATGCCCTAGGTGCTAGGAAGGTGGATGTGGTGATACGTATCGTGGTGCCGGCTGCGCTCTCAGGTATAACGGCCTCCGTAATACTAGCATTTGCAAGGGCTATGGGTGAGACAATGGTGGCTGCAATAGCAGGCGGCTTCCGCCCAATCCTCTCTTGGGATGCTAGTCAGGCTATGGAAACCATGACCGCATACATAGCTCAGGTGGCCACTGGGGACGCACCCCATGGCACCATAGAGTACCAGTCACTCTTTTCAGTGGGGCTATTCCTGCTGCTGGTCACTGCACTCCTCAATTTTCTTGGTCTTAAGGTGGTGAAGAGATGGGCCATACGGTACTGAGGGGAAGACGTTGGAAGAAGGTGTTGGACCGGTCTATGCCTGTATTATTGAGCATAGGTGTTTTTCTCGGTGTGGCTACAGTGGCAGCCCTACTCTTTGACGTGGTGCTTGATGGCTGGCACAGACTCTCACCCGAGCTAATCACCAACTACGCCTCCGCCAACCCGAGGGAAGCTGGCATGAGATCAGCCCTCTTGGGAACTATATACACAGTGGGCCTCTCAGCCCTCATCTGCATACCCCTCAGCATCGCAACAGCCCTTTACCTCACCGAGTTCTCGGGCACTGGCAGGCTTGCAGGCATACTTAGGTACAACATAGCAAATCTGGCAGGCGTCCCATCCATACTGTTCGGCGTAGTGGGACTGGGGTTTCTAGTGTATGGTCTCGGCTTGGGTAGGTCAATAATAGCTGGAGCCTTTACACTAGCCATCCTGACACTGCCACTAGTAACGGTTACATGCATAGAGGCGATCAAGACAGTCCCAGATGACCTGAGGTTCGGAGCCTATGCGTTGGGAGCCACCAAGCTCCAAGTGGCTTCCAAGATACTGCTCCCCAGATCCCTGCCCATGATGCTCACGGGCGGCATATTGGGGGTGAGCAGAGCGATAGGAGAGGCCGCGCCAATACTAGTGATAAGTGGGCTCCTCTTCATACGTGAAGACCCCACCTCAATATTCGACCGGTTCACCGTCGCACCTCTCCAGCTGTTCAACTGGATCAGCAGGCCTCAGCAGACTTTCCGGGAGCTGGCCTCTGCTGGGATAATCGTCCTCCTGCTCCTCCTACTGGCACTCAACGCAACTGCCATAATTATGAGACATAGATTAACTAGGAGGCTGATGTGAGGTTGGACCAGGCTGAGGGTGAGTTGACGACTTTGGAGCAGCTTCCGGAGGAATTCCACCGAGGCCGTGAGTATGTGGTCTATACACACATGCTTAGGGTCCTATATGGGAGGAAGGTGGCGATAAGCGACATAACAATAGGCTTTAGGAGAAACACCATTACAGCAATTATAGGGCCGTCGGGATGTGGAAAGTCAACGCTCCTTCGGTGCATAAACAGAATGAATGACTTGGTTCCCGGCGCCAAGGTGGAGGGTAAGGTATTCTTCAACGGTGAAGATATATACTCAGATAACATGGACCCTGTATTCATCAGATTCCGTATTGGGATGGTATTCCAGAGGCCCAACCCCTTCCCAATGAGCATATTCGACAACGTGGCCTTCGGCCTGCGGGTCAACGGAATTAAGCTCACCAAATACGGGCTTAGGGAAAGGGTGAAGGATGCATTGGTCAAGGCAGCGTTATGGGATGAGGTGAAAGATAGGCTCTACGAACATGCTGGCACTCTCTCGGGTGGGCAGCAGCAGAGACTATGCATAGCACGCTCGATAGCCGTTGAGCCTGAGGTCCTACTCCTAGACGAGCCCACGGTCTCGCTGGACCCCATATCAACATCAAAGATTGAGCAGCTTCTGAGGAACATCGTGGATGATTTCACGATAATTATCGTCACTCACAATATGCAACAAGCTGCTAGAGTATCGGACTACACCGGAGTACTCATGCCTGACGCAAATGGTGTAGGCCGTCTCATAGAGCATGGACCAACAGGAGAGATATTCACAAATCCACGGGAGAAGAAGACCGAGGACTATATCCGGGGGAAGGTAGGGTGAGTGGGAGAAGTCCACGTCTGATGGATATGGGGCTGGATAGGCTTGCCAAGATGATCTATGAGATGGGTAGGGTAAGTGAGGCGGCTGTCACTAAGGCGATAGAAGGGTATGTGGCGGCAGCAAACGTGGTGGACGAGGTATATGAGCTCTCCCAGCAGCTCAGACTACTGGAGGATGAGGTAACCGACCTAGCCTTAGAAATAATAGCAAGGTATCAGCCGGTCGCCAAGGATCTGAGGTTCATTAGGTCGTGCATGGAGATAGCCTATGGGTTCTCCCGATTCGGCCGATATGCCTATGATATCTCCAAGCTAATTGAGGAGTTTGGCGGAATTGGCGGCTGCCCCACCGAGATGGTTCTAGAGACAGCTGAGAAGGTGAAGAACATGATCAGAATTAGTGTGACATCATTTAGGGAGAGGGATGTGGAGGCGGCTGAGAGGCTGGAAAAACTGGACGATGAGGTGGACGAGGCCTACAGAGCCCATGTTAGGAGGGCGATAACCGACCCATCATCTGATAAACGATGCGATATGGCCATCACTCTGGTGCTGAGATACTTGGAGAGGATAGCAGACCACGCCACATACATAGGTGAGGCGGTACACTACGTTGCCGTCGGTGAGAGAGCACCTAGAAGGTGAATCAACTGTGATGCACGCCACATATCTCAATTTTCATGACTGCAGCCTTTTAGAACAACAGTTGATTTGCTGCATACTCTTAGCTGCTGGATGTTGTGATGGATATTGGGCAGTACAAAATAGGAGTGACAAGGTTATGAAACGGCGTATTGCATCCTAATAAATTGGCTCTGACGCATATGTTAGGTAGATTTGTCGGTCAGCTTCGGCGGCAAGTTCCTACCAACCAAGTTGGAGATGATAAGGATTAGGAGGTCCCTACAGGTTGCCAAGAGTGTCTATAGGATTCTTGAAGATAAGAGGGACGTTTTGGTGAGGCGTCTCAACGACCTCATAGACGTGGCTGAGGCTGAGAGGGAGAAGCTGGTGGGCCCTCTCTCCGGGGCCTACTCGGCGCTCTTCAATGCGTATACATCAATGGGCCCCATGAAGGTTGAAGCCATAGCTGAGACTACACCGGAGTCCGCCAGCATAAGAGTCAGCGAGACCACAGTGCTGGGGATAAGGATACCGCGGGTAGAGGTGAGTGAGTGGAAGCTCGGCCTCACGTATGGGCTTCTGGACACCTCATCATCCTTTGACGAGGCGGTCTCGAGGTTTAGGGAGATTCTAACACCTATATGTAGGATAGCTGAGACTGAGAATGCTATACTGAGGCTGGCAGAGGAGCTGAAGAAAACTCAGAGGCTCCTCAACGCCTTGGAGCATCTCATAATCCCCAGATATCAGGAGGCGGTTAGGTTCATATCTTCAACGCTTGAGGAGCGGGAGAGGGAGGACTTCGTCAAACTCAAGCATGTCAAGAGAATCTTGGAGAGGGGGAGGACTGCATAGATGGAGGATACGATTAGAAAAGAGTTCGAGGAGCTGAGGCAACGGATAAGAAAGAAGGCTGAGGAGGTTCTCTCAGACTTTTCAAAGAGGGCTGAGAGAATAAGGGCCTAGCCTAGCTTCAGGGAAACCTTTATGGCTTGGCTGGGAGCCAATAAGTGGGTTGCCCAGACCATTCCCAGTAATGTCCGCACTAGTCTATGGTGGGCTGGTCTTTTCATCACTTTTCATCCTTTTTGGATTCACCTCTATGATATACGGCTTGGAGCTCACCAACCTCTTCTTCTATATGGATGTAGGACCTTTCATCTTGGGCCTTACGGGATACTCTGCCGTTGGGCTCCTGAGCACACTTCTGAGGTATGTGTGGGAAAGAAGAAATCATGCGTTAGGAGTTGCCAGTCTTGTGGCTGCATCAGCCATCGTGGGCTACTGGCACATACCCCTTAACTCTCCCTTGGGTTTTGGAGTATGCCCAGCCGACCTGACATCGCCGGCTCTATACATTCTAAGGCGAATCACATATGCTCTGGCTGGTGTACTAATTTACATAGGTCTGAATCAGTTCTCACCGGTCTTTAGAGAGGCTTTCGCAATAGGTGTGGGGAAGGCCATGGGATGGTATGGGCTCTACCTAACACTCCTAGACCACCCAATCTATATAGCGCCGCCGGTTTACTTCACAACAGGTCAGCACCATAGCATGGGATTCGCCATGCTCATAATGATGGTCTTCCTAGACTTCATAGCTGTGACCCTCCTAGTGAATCACTTCTTCAAACCACATGCTGGAAAGACCCTGCCTTATCCAATTGTGAGACCTGACATACAGGCTGAAAACCAACCTTAAATACACCCGAAAACCCGGCTCCATGAACAAAAGATGATGTACAAAATAGCACTACCATCAGTCCTTGTACTTGCTATTCCACTGTTGGTGGGCACAGCAATGGGTGCAGAGTCTCCGGCTGACTCGGTGTTCGGCGAACTCGGCTCCAGAACCTTTGCCGCAGCTATAGCCTTCGGACTCGCAGCAATCTCGGCTGGCTTCGGCATAGCTCGTGCAGGCTCGGCTGGTTTGGCAGCGTCAGCAGAGAGGCCTGAGATTAGGACCGTGGCGATCATCATATCCGCCTTCGCTGAGGCTTTAGCCATCTACGGCATAGTCATAGCCTTCTTCATACTGAGCGCTTGACTCATCTCAGGAATAGGCTTAGTCCGTGTGAGAGATAGAAGTACGCCAGAGCTACTGCCAGCCCACCCTGCCACTTCATCTTTTTAACATATGACACCGCGGCACCGAGAAGTATGACTGTTATCGTCTGAGAGAGTACTAGTAGTGCGTCTCTGAAGATTATTCCGCCTGATGTGAGGAGCTCTAAGCCGAATATTCTGTCTAAAATAGCTAGACCGGGCAGCAGGCCGAGTGGGAGGAAGGATACGGTGACGGTGGGGATGAACTTCAGCTGCTCCCTAGTGAACCCCATCATCCCGCCGGCCCTAAACTGGGACCATAGAGTGGATGTACTTCGCAGGCGGCCTGACATGACCAAGCTTATAACCGCTAGGAAAACATAGGCAATTAAAATTGTGAAGGCCAGATTGATGGCTAGGTCTGGTATTGATGGTCTGCTCACCTGCGTGACATTGAGTAGGAAGATGTTGTGTCTCCCAGCCACTAGGACGGATACAAGGACGAAGACCGATAAGGCGCCTAGGACTGAGGCAACTACTCTGCTCTCATATATTGGTGCGAAAAGCCATACAGGGAAGATAGCGCTGCCCAGTCTGGCGAGTATCCCCTCATTTCGCTGCAGCGCTGTTGTATCCTCTGACTGCGTCAAGATCCGATATATTCGTTTTCCATCCTCGCTGAGGGAGTATACACGTTTACGGTCTTGGGCTATTAGAGGTGTGAGCTGTCTGAGATTGTAGTATAGTGAGCCCGTGCTTATACCCAGCCTCTGCTTAAGGGTTGAAGCATTTATTTTCCCCTCACTACCCACAGTGAGGAGTATTCTCCTCCTCACATTATGTCTCACAAGTGAAAGTAGCTCCTCGTCAGACATCTTGACTTGCTGCTGTCCAAACTCATCCCGCACCTCGTCCATCAAGGCTCAAGACCCTTTCAGCTAGAGGCTGCTAGTCAACTAGTCCTGAACAACGGTATATTAAGTCTTAGCCCCCGATTTTCCTAGAAGTATTACTTGAAAGCCAGTTCAAGAACTTAAAAGGAGCACCAGCTCACATCTCTGAGTTTACATTGTCATGAACAGAGGATACTGTGAGCCTCAGTGGTGTAACGAAGAGAAGAGGTAATAACCCCCCAACCCACCGACCCCTCCCAGATGTTTCGCAACAGGAAGGCTAGGAGTTCATGATGGTCGGCACGGATAGTACCCACTAGACTATTAGGGCGGCCTACAAATCTACTTGGGTTTTTGAGTCCTCGAAAAGGCCGAAACCCTGATGCTCAAGATCGATGGAGGGGAATGTTCTTGAGAGGGTTGTGGGGTGGTCAGGAGGTATGGTGCGACGCGGTGTATCGGACATTATGCTGAAGATGGTACGGGTAAGGCTAGGATAATCTTCGATGTTGTGGAAAAGGGGAAGACAAGACTTCTTAGGAAGACGCAGGAGGTGAGGGAGCCGAGGGTAAGGCATGAGTTGGAGAACGCTGGTGTCAACATACTATCGTCCGATATAACGGAAGACACCTACAGGTTGAGGAATATAGGCCTCTCCATAATTCTCTAAGAATCCATCCAAGCTGGAGGGCGTTTGCATACTGAAGTGGGAGATCTAGGACTAGCCACCAATCCTCAGCTTCTCCAAGGCGGCCACGACATCTTCCAAGTCATCCCTCTCACCCAGTAGCACGTTCTGTGGCAGCCAGACAGCCTCAACGTAAGCGGCTCTCTCCGTGTTGGGAAGGGGTGAGGATGCTCCGGCCCCTCTCTCTACGATGAATGGGTAGCTATACACTGGCTTGTATCCGCTGCTACACGGTATCCCCTCCGCCTTGAGCGCATTAACAAACTCCCCCTTATCCTTGAATCCGAAACTCTCCAGCTCGACTCGGAAGATGTAGAGGTGATAGCTGTGGGATGTCACCTCACCCGGTCTCTTCAGGGGTTTGACTCCATCAACGCGTTGTAGCTTGGACGTGAGGATGCTGGCCAGCTCCTCACGCTTTTTCATGAGTTTAGGCATCCTCCTAAGCTGTGCTATGAGTAGAGCCGCCTGGAGTGAGGTCATCCTGAAGTTCCACCCATACCTCACATGCTCATACCATCCGGTCTTCAGGTCACGGCCCACGTTTTGAAGAGACCTAACCAGCTCAGCCAGCCTCTCATCGTTGGTAGTTATGAACCCACCCTCCCCGGCAGTCATGTTCTTGCTCTGGTAGAAGCTGAAGACCCCCATATCACCGATAGCACCAACCCTTCTCCCCCTCCACTCAGCGCCGTGGGCCTGAGCTGCGTCCTCTAGAACTTGCAGTCCGCTCCTCCGTGCTATGGCTGTGATAGCGTCAAGGTTGGCTGGACACCCGCCCAAATGCACAGGTATTATGCACTTGGTCTTGTCGGTGACAAGCCTCTCCACATCCCTAGCCGATATACAGTACGTATCCCAATCCACGTCCGCGTAGACCGGTTTGGCGCCACAGTCTACAACCGCTGTAACTGTGGCGAGGAATGTGTATGCGGGGACAATCACCTCGTCACTAGGCCCTACTCCCATGGCTTTGAGAGAAACGAGTAAGCCGGCTGAGCCGCTGGAGCATGTCACACCATAGCGAGCTTGCTGGAAAGCTGCGAACTGCTCCTCGAACTGTCTAATCTTATCCGAGCCCACAGTCCATCGGCCGCTGCGAAGCGCCTCCAGAACCTCCCTCTCATCCGTCTCATCATAGACCGGCCAGCTGGGAAACGCTTTGGTCCTCACGGGCCGACCACCAGCTATGGCTAGCCTGGACATCACCGCTGGGCGCAATAGCCAGATATAAATGTGTGGCGCAGGCTCCTGCGGGTTTAATTAAAATTGTGGCTGTATCAAGGCAGAACGAGTTTGAGCAAGCCAGTTGATCTAGGGTCCTTGAAGGAGGGGCATAACGTCATAATTGATGGTGAGCCATGCCGTATCGTCGAGTTGGAGAAGAGCAAGCCTGGGAAGCATGGCTCGGCCAAGGTTAGGCTGGTGGCTATCGGCATATTCGATGATGTGAAGAGGAGTCTCGTGGGCCCAGCTGACAACAGGGTCGAAGTCCCAATAGTGGAGAAGAGGAGCGGGCAGATAGTTTCTATTTCATCGGATTCGGCAAGTGTTATGGATAGCGAGACTCTCCAAATGGTGGATGTACCCCTACCGAGAGATCAGGAGCTGAGAAGCCGTCTGGAGCCGGGAGCCACCGTAGAGTATTGGTCCATTATGGGCCGCCATATGATTGTGGCTGTCAAGTAGGCCGTCCTATCTCCTTTTCCTCCAACCTTCCACGGCCCAGCAGGGTCAACCTGTACATGTAGCCCTCCACAATCGCCTTCAGGCTGGCCTCCAATATGTTACGTGAAACCGCCGTGGTGGCCCACTGTCTGCCGTCATCTGAAAATTCTGTGAAAACCCTGACACCTGCGGCTGTGGCATCCCTGGCATCTATTACGGAGACTTTGTAGTTGACCAGCAGGGTCTTGGATAGTTCTGGGAATTTGCGTAGTACGGCAGCCCTGATGGCGCCATCCAAGGCGTGGACCGGTCCAACACCCTCGGCGGACTCGGTGACAGCCTCGCCATCGATGTCAAGTGAAACAACCGCCTTGGATGTTAGGCGGCCGACATCAAGGGATTCGACCCACCATGTCCTCACCCTAAACCTCTCCCTATACTTGCCAACCGCCCGGAGGATTATCAGCGAGACCGTTGCATCAGCGGGCTCTAGATGGTAGCCAACCGCCTCCAACGCCTTTATCTCCTCCAGTGCTTTTGAGACCTCTTCCTTGCCGAGTCTAAGCCCTATCTGTTCCGCATGATGTAGGAGGGCTGAGCGACCTGCCAGCTCCGAGACGGATATTGTTCGCCGCCCTCCCACAAGTGCTGGGTCTATATGCTCGTATGTTCTAGGATTCTTGAGCATGGCATCTATGTGGACACCGCCCTTGTGGGCAAAGGCATTACGGCCTATGAATGGGTGGTTGGGGCTGACAGGCATGTTAGCCACTTCAGCTATGTAGCTGGCCACCTCGCCCAGCTTGCTCAGATGCTCCCGAGTCTTCAGGGCTCTCAACCCCAGCTTAAGCACCAAATTGGGTATAACCTGGCTCAAGTCAGCGTTCCCACATCGCTCACCCAACCCCACCATCGTGCCCTGCACATGGCGGACACCCTCCATCACCGCTGCTAATGTGTTGGCCACTGCAAGGCCACAGTCGTTGTGGGTGTGCACGCCTAGGTGAGTGTGAACGTTCTTAACAACGGCCGCGGTTACCTTGGAAACCTCATGGGGTAGTGTTCCACCATTCGTGTCGCAGAGAACCAGCGTCCTAGCACCAGCACTCTCCGCTGTCTTAAGGACCTCTAGAGCATACTCCGGCGCCTCTTTGTAACCGTCGAAGAAGTGCTCGGCGTCAAAGACGACCTCCAACCCATGCGTTCTCAGATACTCCACAGTCTGGGCTATCATGGCTAAGTTTGTCTCCTGAGATGTCCTCAGAACCTCCTTAACATGTAGGGCCCAGGATTTGCCGAATATGACCGCCAACCCCACATCTGATTTGATGATCGCGTTTAGCGATGGGTCGCTGGAGGGAGTTGTATCAGCCCTACGTGTGCTACCGAACGCCGCCAACTTACTGTGAGACAGGGACAAGTTCTTCGCAGCCTTGAAGAACTCCTCATCCTTGGGGTTGGAGCCGGGCCAACCCCCTTCAATAATGTCTATACCAAGCCCGTCCAGCTTCTCAGCTATCCTCAGCTTATCATGCAGTGTAAAGGTGACGCCTCTAGTCTGGGCGCCATCCCGCAGTGTTGTGTCAAGGGTTTCAACGTAATCGCAATCCATCTCAGAATTATCTGAGAGCGTAATATTTAAAAATCATTAACGGCGTTAAAGCACTGTTAACTTTATTTAAGCTTTCTTAGCATATAAGTTTTAACGGCGAGTGAACCTTCGCTGAGGCGAAATAACTGGCATGGTATTGCACTTGTATTATCTGGTTGACGATGCTACTTGGTAGTGTCCGCTTGATGGTGGTATTTGAGGGTGTGTGGGCTTATCCTTGCTATGGATGTTGTGGCGCGGGTCTCGA
>JAWAEB010000011.1:0-28464 GCA_038891515.1 Nitrososphaerota archaeon
CAGCTGTCGTTTGTAGAAGTCGTCCTTAAGCTTCCGGCCGGTCTTTCTTTCCCATTCAGTGATGGGCATACCGTACATAGCTTGAATCCTGTCACGGTACCAGTGCGGTATGACGTTGAAAGCGCAGAAGGGAATGATACGCATGTCAGGCGTCAAGTAGTGGATGTCGCATCTTCTCAAGCGTTCCTCATCATGGTTATAACAATCCATAAAATGCATCATGCCGATGAAGAGTGATCTGCGGTGCCATTCGCCTACGGTGTGGTAGTTGTGTTTGATGAGTATGTTGTAGATTAGTTGTTTTAGGTTTAGGCCTGTTGGTTGTTTGTTTGTGTTGATGTGTTTGCCGATGTTTGCTAGGAGTTTTAGTGCTACGTAGTATCTGTTTTTGCCTGTTTGTATTTCTTCGGTTTTGTCTTGGAGGGTTTTGATTAGGCCTTCGATGTCGACGAAGTTTGTTATTGGTATGAGTTTGTCGTGGTCTTTGAAGACGTATGTTCCTGCTCCGCATGCGAAGTGTATGCTTAGTTCGTATTGTGCTCTGCGTGTGATTGCTTCGATGAAGTTTGTTAGTGGTGTGCATGCTGGGACTGGGAACCATGCTTCTCTTGGGATTTGGTTGTCTGTTTGTTCTTCGATTCTGATGATGCAGTCTGGTATTGTGATGCGGTATTTTTCCCGTTCTTTTTTTGGCATGCGGCCTGTTAGGCTGACTGGTTGGAAGTTGACTGAGCGTACTACGTCTATGTTGTGGAAGCCGAAGCGTATCATGTCTCCGAGCTCGTGGTCGTTGACGCCTTTGATGACTGTGGGGACTAGGACTATCCCCACTCCTAGTTTTCTGGCGTTCTCCAGTGTTTTGGGTACTTCCCAGTGGTTTTTGGGGTTGGTGCGTGGTGTGACTCCGTCGAAGCTCATGTAGAGGTTGCTTACGCCTGCTTCTTTGACGCGTTTGAAGTATTCGAAGTCGTTGGCGAGTCTGATGCCGTTGGTGTTTAGCTGGATGTGGTCTACTCCCTCTTCCTTGAGTATTCTGATGATTTCGGGGAGGTCGTCCCTCAGGGTCGGCTCTCCGCCTGTTATCTGGACTGAGTTGCCGGGGACTGGTCTCTCGGCTTTGAGCTGTTTGGCCATCTCGCGTATCTGGTCGAGGGTGGGTTCGTAGATGTATCCTGCTTTTTCAGCGTAGAAGAAGCAGTACCAGCAGTGGAGGTCGCATCGGTTGGTTATTACGAGGTTGGAGAGGCCTGTGTGGCTGAGGTGGCTGCTGCAGAGGCCGCAGTTGGCTGGGCAGGAGCATCTGGGCATCTCTACGTTGGGGTTGCCTGTTCCTTTGCCGTCGTGGAGCCATTGGGCGAACCTGTAGAAGATCTGGGCGTCTCCGAAGTATAGGTCGTCGAACTCTCCATGTTTTGGACATGTTTTGTAGATCTTGATTTTGCCGTCTTCCTCTACGACGTCTGCTGGTAGTATCCTGTTGCATTCTGGGCATATGCTTCTGGTCTTGGTGACCAGTTTCTTCTTGGCCTTTTCAACGGTTTCTGTGATTAGCGCCATGGCTGTCGGCCTTCATCTCCTGATATAAGCATTTTCCAACCAATACACGTTGTAAATCATGGCCAACAAGGTGGAAAGGTTTATTTCGCCGCTGGTCCCGGTAGAGCGGATATGAGGACTAGGGACCTAGCTGTTTCCGTCCTTCTTGCAGCACTATATGCCGGTGGTGTTATAGCCCTTCCCGGCCTAAGCTTCCAGGTGGCGCAGGTGAGGGTTTCAGACGCCCTCCTACCCCTCTCAATGGTTTTTGGGATGCCTGCTGTGGTGGGTTTGACTGTGGGCACATTCGTAGCCAATATATTCAGCCCCTTCGGGGCTGTGGATCTCTTGGGCGGCACTCTTACAAACCTTGTGGCCACTTACCTAGCCTGGAAGATGGCGAGAAACTTCAACTTCAGGGGGCGATGGCTTTTCGCCGCCGCGTTCCAGGTGCTCCTCATCACATTCGTTGTGGGAACATATATACAGGCTTTTGTCAACATACCTGAGACACCGCTCCTGGGCTTCAGGGTTCCTGGGATAGTCTTCAGCTGGCTTGGGGTTTTGACAGGCTCCATCATCTCGATAATGGTTATCGGTTATCCCGTGGCCAAGGCGGCGGCAAAATATCTGAGCCGGGAGCCATTCTAGCCCACATATCCCGGCTGGAAGGCTTTTAAGATGGTTAGGGGACGGAGAGTGGAGTTGGAGTCAACTCCACCACTGCTTTCCAGTGAAAGGGTTAGGAAGGCTTTGCAGGACCTTGGACTTACTGAATATGAAATAAGGACCTATCTAGCGCTGGTGGAGAGGGGGCCTCTCACGGCTGGAGAGCTGAGTGAGGCTAAGCTGGTCCCATATTCCAAGGTCTATGAGGTGGTGGGCTCCCTCAGCGGGAAGGGTTTTGTGGAGACGCTTCAGGGTAGGCCTGCCAAATATGCCGCCAAGTCGCCCGCGTCAGCTGTGGAGAGGCTTGTCCACGAGATTGAGCGGGGGCTAAAGTCCAAGGCTGAGACCGTGGTTAAGGAGCTGATGCCTATATATGAGAGGAAGGGTGGGAGGGAGAAGCCGGACATCTACATACTGAGGGGTGAGATGAGCGTATGGGAGAAGATAAGGGATGCAGCCGCAAGGTGTGAGGTTGAGCTTCTAGTGGCTGCACCCATACTCCCACCAGCCCTCGGCGAGATGCTCTACTCGCTGTCAGTGGCTGCGAAGGCGAGGGGGTGCCAGGTCCAGGTGATGCTCTCCTCCACCGTGGACCCGGCTATGGCTCGAAAGATAGCTGAGGTGGCTGAGGTCAGGACTCGGGGTCAGATGTTCGGAGGCGGAGTGATATGCGACAACCGTGAGGTGGTCATAGTCTTCCCGGGCGATGACTCGGGAAGCCCCCTCCTAGCCATTTGGTCGGACCACACAGGATTGGCTAGGTTTGCAAAAAACTACTTCGAGTACCTCTGGAATGATGCTGTGAAAAGATAAAGAATATGGTCAACATTTATTACATTCACCCAGAAAGCGGTTGATGTGGGCTACGAGTCAAGGCGTTCGGGTAGAAAGGCAGCTGTCAAGATAGTCATAGCCTTCATCATAGTGGTGCTAATATTCTCCCTGGTCGGAGGGCAAACCCTCAACATCTGGCTCAACATCCAGGAGTTCGGCGAGCTATACATAAGGCCATTCTACTTCTCCCTCGTGGGCGGTCTCTTATTATCATTCATCGCACTCTTCCGACTTGACTTGATATCGAGGAAGTCCCTTACCATATGGCTGATAAGGACGCTGCTCGTCGTATTCCGCGGTGGAGGCTTCTACCCCCGTCAGTTCGACTTCAACAGATTCAGACTCTCCATACCCACCTTCCTAGCATGGCAGGCCACGAAGACCCTCATAGGAATGTTCATCTTCTCCAACGCCTTGTTTGGGATGAGCATCCTAGCACTTGCCAACGGCTGGGACTCGGGTCTGAGCAACATCGCCAAGCTCTTCACACTCCCATTCACCCAGTTCAGGATAGACAGCACTGCAGGAGCTGAGACGGTTGTGTCGGCTGCGCCCGCCATCATACTTCTTATTCCACCTGTGCTGGGAGCGATAACAGTTAGGCTCATTCTACTAGTAGGGCTGACAAACCTGGTGAAGGTCTTCACATACGCTGTCTCATCCTACTATGAGGAGGGTGTCGTGACGATAAGAACCTCCATCATCGAGTTCCTGATAAGCCTAGGACTCGCATGGACAGGGTTCACCCTATTTTTCAGCAGCTATATCGATTATAATACCCGCGTATACATACTGGCCGCCTTCCTAATATCCGGCATCTTCGCCCTATTCGGATATATCGACATGAGGCGTAGGATGGTTATGAGGAGTTTCTACCTAAGGCTTGGCTTGGTGGTGATAATAGCGCTTGCCGTGGGCTCCGTGGTCACGATCCAGAACTCGATAGCGGACGCCCAAAAGCTGGAGTGGCGTGGGCCGTATGTGATGCAGGAGGTAGAGGTGAACAGCTATTTGGCTGACCTGAACTCAATAAAGATACTTCAGTACAACTTCAGCCAAGTCTCCCTGTCCACCACCCCGCCTAGAGAAGTTGTGGCGAGGAACAGCGATATCCTTTCGCGAATAAGGCTCTGGGACTGGGGGGCAGCCTTCACCAAGCTGAAGCCGGAGATAGGTCTAATACCCTACGTGGACTTCGAGGATTCCGACATACTTAGGTTCAACGGCACGTTATACTGGAGTGCATCCCTCAAACCCATACTTCCGCCAGCGGTAACGGCTGCCGACAGATGGTATAATGAGCATCTCGTCTATACGCATATTCCACAGGGCTTCCTCATGCTCGACGCCCACACAGGTGAGGTGGTGGACTCCAGCACATACTTCCAGCAGAGGCAAATCTACTATGGAGAGGGTGGTGATAGAAGCCTCTTTGAGACGACATGGGCCGCAGTTATCGAGGGGAGGGAGAGGCCCGATGAGATAGGTGATGTACGCTACACGGGTAGGGGTGGTGTGACGGTGGCTCCCCCACTAACCTGGCTCTATGACGTCACCTTCTTCCTCAGCTTTCCCGACAGGTCTGTCCACCTCCTAAGATACAGGGATGTCCACATACGTGTGAGCCAGGTCATGCCATACTTTGCATATGAGGTCGGCGGCCAGATAGTCGATATGCTTCCAGTCACAGACGGCGTTAGATCCTACTGGCTAATGCCACTCATCACTATGCTGCCCACAGAGAGGCTTCCATGGTCGAACGGCAACAGCTTCGCCAGGCTGACGGGTTTCGCTCTAGTGGACGCCTACGACGGGGCCTTCCAATTCATATTGGTGGGTGATGACTTTTTCTCAAAGCTCTTCGAGAGTGTATATGCTAAGCATGTCACGCGGGAGGTGCCAGGATGGCTGAGGGAGCAGCTGAGATACCCGGCTGAGCTCTTCTCATATAGAGTGGGCATGTTCAACATATACCATGTGAGAGACCCGGCCATATTTATTCAGGCCCGGGAGTTTTACGAGGTTCCCGCTGGACTGGATGTCTATTATGTGATAACTAGGCTGCCCAATTCCAGCGAGATGGAGTTCGTAGGCCTGCTGTCGCTTGAGGTGAGGGGTGCCAAGGGTCTCAACCTAGCCGGGTATATGGTGGTGAGGAATGACTATCCCAAGACTGGTGAGATGATATTCTACCGTGTACCAACAGACAGTCCCACCAAGCTCCTAGGACCTTCTGCAGCACTTCAGGCCCTCCAGAGAGACCCCGACTACAGGACCTTGAGCACGTTACTCAGCTCACCGAGAATCGGCGAGACCATCTTCTACGAGATAGACCAGTTCCCAGTCTACTACATACCCGTTTACACGGCTAGGGAGGGGGAGGGTGTTGTCACCCAGCTGGGCACAGTAGCCGTGGTGGCAGCTGCCTTCACGGGTCAGTACTTCGTAGGATTAGGCAACACCGCTGAGGATGCTTACAGAGCCATGCTCTTCAAGATGGCTGGGCTGGAGAGGCCGCCCACAGAGGTGTTGACTAGAGAGGAGAAGTTGGCAGCCATCAACAAGCTCCTTGAGGAGCATGGTTTAAGACCTGAGAGACCGTCGGAGATAAACGCCAACCTAGCATTCAGGGAGAAGACATTCAACTTCACTTCTCCCGATGATCTGACCTCTATAAGTTCAGGCCTTCAGGAGATCTTGAAGGTTTGGCTGGATGTGGCAGCTGACGGCCTACTGGTGAGGTGGGATTCCGGAGATAGCTTAAATCTAGGCGTGATATATAGCAGAGGCGGAGTGGTAGTGCTGAGATACGTGGTAATAGACCTGAGGTGAATGTTGGGTGAAAGCATCGGCCGGGTTCCCATCGGCTCTCATCAGCTACTTAATAGTAGCGCTGGTGATAGTGGCTGTCTTCGGCGTGGTCCTAAGGTTTTCGACAGGGCTTCTAGGACTTGTGCTGGGAGCCTTGGCGGCTGGACTAGCGATATACTGGCTAATGGAGATCAACAAGAGTCTGAGGAGGGATGGCTGGAAGGACTTTCTCCTAGAGATACGTGAGGAGGGTGACCTGATAGACCTGACAGCCCAGGTTCCCGGCCCGGAGAACAAGGTGAAGGTCGAGCTCTTCGGCAGACGGCTCGTTCTCAAGGGCGGTATGGGCTTCCAGAGGACCGTTAAGCTGCCCTTCGAGGCCATTCTCAAGGAGCTGCGGTATGTGAACGGGATTCTGAATGCTAGGCTTGAGAAGAAGGAGGCCAGCCCTCCTAGAGCTCGCTGAGAGATCTTATCAGTGACTGGACATCCTTCTTAAGTGATAGGACGTAGGGTATTCCCATCATCTCTGCGAGGTGTATGGATAGGCTGTCGACGTTCTGGACTGAGCTCGGCCCGTGGATGGCTATCATCCTCGGCCTGATGGGGTATATTTTGGCAGCTACTATGGGTGATCTACCCCTTGTAACCCCTGTGAAGACAACCACCCTCATGGTGTTGGTCCCGAGTATTCTCATGAAGTCGTAGGAGTCGAGGTTGAGTATGGTCTGGAGGCTGTCTACCACGGTGTAGCCATAGATGGGTGTCTGGCTTTGACTCTTTCCGGAGAGCCATACAGCGTCCATGGCCTCAGCTATACGGACTGCCGATTTGGGCGTGGTGAATTCGGCTATTTTAAGGATGGCACCGCTGAGGTCTTTCACAGTGCCGCCGAACCGGCGTATGTGGCTCCCACCCCTGGACTCGTCGAGGCTTACCAAGGATGTGACAAACTTTCTAATGAAGCCTGTGCCAGGTGAGATACGTCTATTTTTTTCATAGTCGCTCAGGACTGAGGGGGAGACGCCCATGGACTTGGCGAGCTCGGACTGGCTCACCTCGAAGAGAACCCTCCACTTCCTCAATGCCTCACCCGGTCTCTTGGAGAATATGATCTCACCGCTGATGGTGTTCATGATGTTCTGTTTGGCGAGCGTGTAGGAGTCGGCTGAGGACATCCCCTATATACTTTGTGAAGACTCTTATAAACTATTAAATACGGACTTGCAGGCATAGTCTTGGTTGAAGAACAGGTCACCCGTCCCGCTTGAGGTGGTGGACCTCAAATCCCTCGTAAGGCTGGCAACCTCTAGGACAGACTATCCGCCTGTTATGATGAGTTTCAGATATGGTGGGAGGGAGCTCATCTCCTTCTTCCTTTCCATCCCGTTTCTGAGGGGGAGCCTACCATTATTCGCATACACCACAGTCGGAGCCAGCCCACCCCAGTTCCTAGCCTATACCAACCTTGAGAGGGAGGAGGTGCTGCCCGTATCAAGACCCGAGGCAGGAAAATATTTCACATGCCCAGTGGTGAGGCTGGACGAGCCGCCACCCCTCATGCTGAGGGCGCTTCGGAGAGGGTCTAAAGCCCTCCCAATACCAGTTTCCACAAAGCTTACTGGTCTGGACTCGCTCATGCGACTTGTGGCTGCGATGAATGATGAGACCTCCACACCTCCCATCTGGCATTTCCAGAGAGGCGGCCGTAACATATTGGCGGTTTTCTACATGCTGATGGAGTATTTTGATAGTATGGCGCTTCCCATACTCTGCTACATTGTTTCTCACAGCCCAGTGAGCGCTCCGTTCCTAGCGTACATGCCTGGCGAGAGTCCGAAGATCGAGTTTAGGGAGCATGTCTCCGACGCTAGGTATATTTATGGCAGGGTTATCCCGGTGAGGAATTTCCCATTCAAGCTCTAGCTACTGCTTCCAAAGCTCCTTCCTCAGCAAGTCCCTCACAGCAGTCCTCATGAGAGCACTTCTACTGGGGTAGACACCCTTCTTCACAAGCTCATCCATACCGTCGATCAGAGCCTCAGGCATCTTGACCGATATCAGCTTCATGTCACCTATTAGTAATACGGGTGGTTAAATGTATTACCCAGCTGGGCTGCCGCTTATGAGTAAAGATTTAATCCACAGGACTGAGAATGTTGACCATGCGTTGTGGATTCGCCAACGAGATGACATATGGACGGATGATGAGAGTGGGCGGAGGGGGGGAGTTCCACAGAAAATATGAGGAGGCCCTATCATCGGTTAGGGGCATGCTAGGAAGTCACCACCCAATCTACATAGGTTGTGGGACGTATTTCTCAGAAGTCGGGAGTCTGAAGACCGATCGCCATGTGACAGTAGGCCGGTTCTGCGGTATTTCCAGAGAGGGCTACGGAAACATGCGAAAATGGCTATGGAGTGGTTCGACGAGGACGGGTGCCGGCGGCCCCTACTATCTATACCAGCTCATGAAGGGGCGGGGCAGGTCAACCTTCACTTGACAATGGTGTCTGTTCTTGTCCTCGGCGCGGGAGAGGTTGGTGAGGTCTGTCTTCCCCAAAGACTTTACGGATAGGGAGCGGGCCATATTCGAGGCTGGCGTGGCTATGGGTTCCATCCTACACGCGCTGGCAGGCATACCATTCGCATCCAAGCCATCTCTCAAGAGCATCTTGGAGAGGGCCATGGCGCGGGCCTTCCTACTCCAACCCCACCGTAGAAAGGTGGTTATCAGACTCCACAGCAGGAGGAGACACCGTCATCCATACGACTATCAGACACTCACACCCGAGGATATTGAGGCTAGGGTGGTTACAGACTATGGCAGGTACAGCGTCGAGGCTAGGGTCAGGTACATACCTGAGTTGAGATATCCGTTGGCATATGTCTCCAAGATTAGAAGGCTCTAGCTGTGGAGGAGCCTCCTACGCTCATCATCCATCAGGGCGCCCTCATACTCTAGGAGCTTCTGATAGATGGCCCTCACCTCGGGACTGAGGTTGTGGGGCAAGGTGAGCTTGATTCTTATCTCCAAATCTCCCCTACCCCTATCAGGCTTGGGCATGCCCCTGCCCTTGACTATATAGGGCCTACCAACAAGTTCAGGTGAGAGCTTCAGCTCCAGCACCCCATCCAAAGTGGGGATAGTTATTCTACGGCCAGATACGACCTCGCTGGCAGTCACAGGAATAACAACAATCAGATTATCACCCACCCTCTCAAAGATCGGATGGGGCTTGACATGTAACCTGATAATTAGGTCGCCACGCCGGCCCACATGTCTACCAATAACGCCCATCCCTCTCAGGACCACACTATCACCGTCCCTCACTCCCCTTGGGATGGTGAAGTGCAGGCTGGTAGGCTTCCGTACTACGCCCTCACCCCCGCACCTCCCGCACCGCTTCCTGACCGTCTGACCTGATCCGCCGCAGGCTTGGCAGGTGGTGACTGTTGTGAAGAACATGAACCCCGTCTGGCGCCTATCAACGCGCTGGCCACTCCCATTACATACACCACATCTGTCAACCCAGCCCGGCTCGCCGCCAGAGCCGCCACACCTGTCACACACGTCCGTGAAGTCGAGCGTGAGAGATTTTTCCCCACCTCTAAAAGCCTCCTCGAGTGATATCTCTACATCTACTAGTGTGGCCTCGCTCTCCCTACCCCTTCTCCCAAACCCGAAGAATCTCTCAAAGATGGTCTCAAAGTCTCCGAAGCCTAGGTCGCGGAAGAGCTCATCAAAGTCAAACCTCATGGAGCGGAACAGGTCTTCCTGCGTGTAGCTGGACGCCACACCGGCCCTTCCGTACATGTCGTAGAGACGCCTCTTTTCATCGTCGGACAGCACCGCATAGGCCTCGCTTATCTCCTTAAACTTCTCCTCGGCGTCAGGCGACTTGTTCCTGTCCGGATGATACTGGAGGGCTAGTCTCCTGTAGGCCCTCTTAATCTCCTCCTTCGAGGCATTTCTAGGGACTCCGAGTATCTCGTAGTAGTCTTTACCGTCGGCTTCCATGCCAGATCATCGTCCCTTATCCTCACCGCCTTCCCTCTTCCCACCAGCCTCACCAGCCTGTCCATAAATCGCCCCACCAATCTTCTGAGCCGACTTTCTCAGCTTCTCCAAACTCGACTTGATAGCCTGTATGTCCTTGCCTTGAAGCGACTCCTTCAAAGCCTTCAGATCCTCCTCCACTTCCCGGCGGACGTCCTGTGGTGCCTTGTCACCGAACTCGGCCAGCGCCTTCTCCACAGTGTAGACCAGCGAGTCCGCCTCGTTCCTCAGCTCAGCCTCCTGCTTCCTCCTCCTGTCCTGCTCGGCGAATGCCTCAGCCTCCCTAATCATTCTATCCACCTCCTCCTTCGAAAGCCTGTGGGGAGCTGTTATCTTCACACTCACGTCCTTGCCGGTTCCAAGGTCCTTCGCAGTGACGGTTAGTATACCGTCAGCGTTTATGTCAAACGTCACCTCTATCTTGGGAACGCCCCTTGGTGCTGGGGGGATGCCTGTTAGAGAGAAGCGTCCCAGCGAGACGTTGTCAGCTGCCATCGGCCTCTCACCCTGTAGGACATGTATCTCAACACTGGTCTGGAAGTCGGCGGCCGTTGTGAATATCTCGCTCCTCTTCACCGGTATAGTGGTGTTCCTGTCGATTATCTTGGTGAATATTCCGCCAAGGGTCTCCACACCAAGTGATATGGGCACAACGTCCAGCAGGACTATCTCCTTGTCCTTCAGCTCACCCGCCAGTATGGCACCCTGTATGGCGGCCCCCATAGCCACGCATTCCATCGGGTCCACCCCCCTCTCAGGCTCTTTTCCCATAATCCTCTTGATGAAGTCCTGTACCACAGGCATCCGTGTCGGGCCTCCAACAAGGATTATCTTATCCACATCCTCCGGCCTAAGCTTGGCATCCTGAAGAGCTTGCATGACAGGTTGCCTGCAACGCTCAACTATGGGCGCCACTATCTGCTCAAGCGTAGCCCTATTGATTCTCATGTAAAGGTTCTTCGGGCCAGACTGGTCATAGGTTATGTAGGGTAGGTTTATCTCGGTCTCAGTGGTGGATGAAAGCTCTATCTTGGCACGCTCCGCCGCCTCCCTCACCCGGTTCATCGCCGAGGCATCCTTCCTAAGGTCAATCCCGGTCTGCCCCTTGAAAGAATCCACGATATAGTCCACCAGAGCCCTATCCATGTCTGTGCCGCCCAGCTGAGTGTCTCCAGATGTGGCCTTCACCTCAAAAACTCCCTGGCCGAACTCCATCAACGTAACATCCAGCGTGCCGCCACCTAGATCGAAGACCATGATACGCATCTCCTGCTCCAGCTTGTTCAGACCATAGGCAAGAGCAGCCGCCGTGGGCTCGTTTATGATGCGCACCACCTCCAACCCCGCGATTGCACCGGCATCCTTTGTAGCCTGCCTCTGGTTATCGTTGAAGTATGCAGGCACGGTTATCACCGCCTTCTTTACGGGCTCACCCAAGAACGATTCAGCATCCCGTTTAATCTTCTGGAGGAGGAAGGCAGAGAGCTGCTGGGGCGTATACTCCTTCCCAAATATGTTATACTTGTAGTCGGTGCCCATCTTCCTCTTCCATGCAGAGACCGTTCCATCTGGATTGAGTACAGCCTGTCGTCTGGCAGGCTCGCCCACAAGGAGTTCGCCCTCCTTGGTGAAGGCCACGTAGGAGGGGAAGGCCTTGCCGTAGAGGGTTACACCCTCTACGGAGGGTATTATCGTTGGCCTTCCACCTATCACGACGGCCGCTGCAGAGTTGCTGGTACCTAGGTCTATCCCGATTATCTTTTCAGCCATCCCAGCTCACCTTATAACCCGACTCCTTATATCTTTAGTCTGATAATCCTGGCTAGATGGGGGTTGCTCCCAAATTAAAGTATAGCGTAGCAGATACACCATTACTGCTCACCTTTCCTCCTAGCAACTTTAACCTTGGGAACACGTAGTATCTTCTCCCCAAGCCTGTATCCCGGCTCAACCTCCTCAACTACAGTGTCTTCACCACCACCCCCCTCTATAAATGACACAGCTTCATGTTCGAAAGGGTTAAAGGGCTTGCCCACCACATCCATTCTCTCAACCCCCTCGGACTGTAGGAGCGACTCCACCTCCCTCAAAATCAGGGAGAACCCCTCAGCCACGGTGAAGGGGTTGTCAGAACTCTGGAGGCTATCCACACCTTTCTTCAAGTCCTCATAAACCCGCAACAGCCTCGAGAGAATCCTCTCCTGAGTAAGCTGCCTAGCCTTCTCAGCCTCCTTCTCCAACAACCTCCTCATATTGGCCAGCTCTGCCTGTAGATATAGAACTGACTCCCTAAGCCTCTTGTTCTCATCCATCAGACTCTTCCCCACATCCTCGGCAGGCTTCTCTTCAGACATCAAGAGCCACCAACCATCCTAGGTGACGGGACTATTAGACATTAGCCCCATTATTCTAGCTCTAGAAGAAGGCTGAAGACGCCTAGGGAGGCTGTTCTACAAATTTTAACGCCAATAACATTATATCGGTGGGCCAGCCCATATTTGTTAGTGGGATGGCTGAAGACGGCGAGAAGCTCCTCATATTGGTGGTGGACAGGGACGACGACTTGGGAGTGAAGACCGGTACAAGGGGCCCGGTGGTGGGTAGGGCGGCCAACCTCGACGCAGCGGTGAAGCTGGCCCTAGCAGATCCGGAGGATCCAGACTCCAACGCAGTCTTCTCCGCCATCAAATTATTTGACGGGCTTGTCAGCAGGTATGGGGTTGAGGACATACAGGTGGCCACGGTCACAGGTACGCCGGTGGAGGGTGTTGAGGCTGACATGGAGGTCTTCAAACAGCTGAGGCTGGTCCTAGAGAACTTTCCAGCCAACAGATGCATATTCGTGAGCGATGGGGTGACGGACGCGGTGGTCACACCAATAGTGGCCAGCCAAGTGCCGATAGCCTCTGTTCACAGGGTTACAGTACGTCAAAGCCACTCGGTTGAACAGTCATGGCTACTCCTAGGCAAGTACCTCAGGCTGGGGTTGACCGACCCACGCTATGCTCGTTTTCTGGTAGGTGTGCCAGGGATCATGGTTGCGATAACTGGACTACTGTACTATTTCGGCCTAGCCAACCCTGCGATAGTCATTCTGTCCGTCGGCATCCTCTTCATCCTCTGGGGCTTTAGAATAGATCTGGCTCTCTCGAGGATGTTTTCAGGCCTCAGTAGGCTGGCTCAGATGCCGTCCATAAGCCAGCTGAGACTATTCGCATCCCTGACAGCTACAGCCACGTTTCTAGTAGCCCTCTATGTGGGCACCACAGCTGTGGCTGAGAAATACAACACACTGCATATACAGCCTGAGATGCTGAGGGATATTGGGTACATCGTCTCCCTCGTACCTCCACTCGTGGGCGTATTCCTAGCCAACAGTATAGACCTTGTGGCCGTAAGTATTCTAGTCATAGTCATCTCCAACATGCTCTACTACCTCTTTACACGAAACTATAGATTTTGGCGAACCATACAGGCAGGCGTTGTATCCATCTGGCTGTGGGCGTTACTGAAGAGGGCGGGGATACTTCTGGAGAGCGGGCCTTCCATAACACCCAGCGACCCAGCCACGCAGCTCTTCCTGATCACAGGAGTGATGGGGGTCGTAACACTAGGAGTGACCTTTGCATTAACTAGGACACTTGTCCGGCTCTATGGCAAGTATTTTAAGCGAGGGAAGAGGGGGTAGCACTAGATGCTGGCTCTCGTCCTACGCATCCTAGGCGTTTACTGGCTATACGAGAAGTGGCTTAGACACGTGGTTCTAAGCCGACCACTACCCAAACACGTGGCTATCATAGTGGATGGAAACAGGCGATGGGCCCTCAAGAGGGGCTGGCCAGTGTGGCTGGGGCACAGGGCTGGCGCAGACAGGTTGGAAGAAATACTCGAGTATATCGTGAAGCTGGGTGTAGAGACTGTTACTCTGTTCGCTCTATCCACAGAAAATCTCCGAAGGGACCCGGTGGAGGTGGGTGAACTGTTTAAACTCATTAGAGAAAGGGCTCAGAGAATGATAACATCGCCGCTCATCCACTCTGAGAGGGTGAGTGTGAGGATACTCGGACGTAGGGACCTGATACCAAGTGAGGTGAGGAAGGAGTTGGAGAAGCTAGAGACTGTAACGTCTGGTTATAGGGACCACTTCCTCAACATAGCCGTGGCCTATGGTGGCAGGGCTGAGATAGTTGACGCTGTGAGGATCATCGCTGCTAGGGTGAAGAATGGTTTGCTCGACATAAATCGGATAGATGAGAAGACTATAGAGGAGTGCCTTTATACTCAGGGGCTGCCACATCCCGAGCCTGAGCTGATAATAAGGACTTCAGGCGAGGTGAGAGTAAGTAATTTCCTGCTTTGGCAATCCGCCTACAGCGAGCTGATCTTCCAGGATGTCAACTTCCCCGACATTAGGGTTATAGACATACTTAGGTCCATCAGAACATTCCAGCAGAGAAACAGGCGGTTCGGCCGCTAGCGCAACCCAAGCTCCCTACCCAGTTCCGAAAGCCTCCGTGGATATTTCCCCTCGACCACATACATATCACCTACTCTGTAGGAGGGGGCTGTGGGGCTGAAGATTCCAACCTCCACCGAGACAACCGACCCCTCCCTGAGAATGTCGGCACTACCCAAAGATATCTCGGGTAGCTCAGATCCTTCAAGACCAAGGCCGAAGCCATGAACATCAACGTGGGAGATGTCTAGGCCCGCACTCTTCGCAGCCGCCACCATCCTCTCATATACGGTTAGCGCAGGCGTCCAAGACACGGATAGCCTCTCGTAGGACTCCATGAGACTCAGGGCTGCTTTGTAGGTATTCAAGAGGGGTTCTGGCGGGTCATGACCTAGATAGTATGTCCTTGCTATGCATGAGTGGTATCCACCAATTATTGCCCCCGCCTTTATCGAGACAATATCACCTTTCCTAAGACTCTTATCTGTATCAGACTCGACACCGTACCTCAATTCATCCCCAACCATTATGGAGGGGTTAAAGGAGAGCCCTTCTCCACCGGCCCGGAAAATCTCCTCAGCTAGAAACCTTCTCAGCTCACCCACGGTAGCGCCCGGCGATATAAAGTCCCTAACCGTCTCAATTGCCGACGATGTGATCTTCGCCGCCTTGGTCAGAAGCCCTATCTCCTCATCGGTCTTGGGCTGCCTTATCTCCCAAATGCTCTCGCTAAAGGGGGCTAGTAGTATGTTTGGTGCGTTCTTAACTATCCTCTGATAAGTCTCGGCGGTTAGGTTATCATATCCAATTGCCAGCCGCCTATCCCTGAGCTCATCAAAAATCATAAGGGTCAACTCACCCCTAGAGGGCCGCACATGCGAGACCTCCACCTCCCCCAGCTTGGTGGAGATGGGGCCGTAAACCCTTGAAGAGTAGAGTGTGGCAGAGCCCTCGGACAGGGCCAGTAGAACTCCTTTGATTTTGAGCCCTGTGAAGTAGTAGATGTTGGCAGGAGAGGTTAGGATAACCCCGCTTAGAGATTTAGCTCTTATTGCCTCGACTAGCCTCCAGAACCTATTTTCGAAATCATGGGACATACAAGTTTCAGCCGTCCATCCTGCTATATATTATCCACCTCTCGCCCAACATCCTAGGGATCGGGTGTGGTCTCCGGTATTACGCAGCAACTAGCCCAATACATCCACACAACTCTCACATGGGATAACTATTAAGGCCTGCTAAGAAACTGGGCTGTAGGAGAATTATGGTAAAGATATTGAGAATATCCATTCAGGGATTTAAATCCTTCGGCCGGAAAAAGGCCCAGCTCAAGCTACCGCCCGGGCTGGTGGTCATCACGGGCCCCAATGGAGGGGGCAAGTCCACAATCGTAGATGCTGTGAGATTCGCACTGGGCGAGCTAAGCGCCCACAACCTGAGAGCCAGCAGACTGTCCGGACTTCTTCATGACTCGCCAGCGGAACAGGCTCAGGCAGCATACGTGTCTCTGGCACTTGAGAACACCGCTAGGGAGCTACCCGTTGACTCAGATGAAGTGGTTCTCACCCGTAAGCTTAACATATCTGGAGAGAGCGAATACCTCATCAACGGAAGGCAGGTCTCGAGAAACGAGATGCTCACAATACTCTCAGCCGCCAACATAGCTCCTGACGGCCTGAATATAGTGACTCAGGGCTCCGTAGTGGATGTTGCGGAGATGGATGGAGCCGAGCTGAGGCAGGTCTTGGAAGGTGTGGCGGGCATAGCTGCGTACAAGAAGCGGAGGGAGGAGGCACAGAAGGAGCTTCAAGTAGCTGAGAAGAATCTGGATGTGGCCAACGCTGGAACCTCGGAAGTGAGGAACAGGCTCCGCCAGCTCGCATTGGAGAGGAACCAGTTTCTCCGGAAGAATCTGCTGGAGACATACATAGGCACGTTACGGACCGCCGGCATAGCCAGAGAGATTGAGGTGCTGAGACAGTCCTTATCCGAGCTTGACGAGAGGCTGACCCAACTAGCAGAGAAAATTGCGGCGAACGCCGGTGCTAGGGATAGGGTCATCCAGCTTCTCGATCAGCTGAGGAGAAGGGAGGAATTCTTGGCTGGACAGGAGGCTGCGAAGTCGGAGGAACATGGAAGGATGCAAGAGATGCTTCAGGAGGTTAGGGCCGAGGCAACAAGGCTAGCCGCGGAGATAGCCAACTTGGAATCAAATCTCCAACTGACTGAGAGGCAGAGAAGTACCCTACGGGAGAGGATAGAGGAGCAGACCCAGAAGATAGATATGTTGAATGAGAGAGCTAATGGACTTGGCCAGGCGCTGGAGCCCCTAAGGCATGAATTATACAAAGCCGAGCTTGAGCTTGAAGAACTGACAACAGCAACGAATGAGGTAAAGCCTCTGCTTGAGAGTGAGGAGGAGAGACTCAGCCAGCTGATGCGGGAACTCACCTACCTAAACATATCCGAGGATGGCCGGTCACTGCTCAAGGAGAGGCTGGAGGATGAGTACGCTGAGGCTGCTCGGGAGAAAGAGAGAACCATAAATGCGCTCCGAGAACTCGAGGGGAGGATTGAAGAGACGAGGGGCGATGTTGAGAGGTCCTCGGCTGAGTTACAATCTCTCGAGCAGCATATGGAGGATATGAGGGCGTCCAGTACGAGGGTGAAGGAGAAGTTGGACCTGATCGGCGCCAAGACCGGTGAGACCATTAGGAAGCTGGCTGAAGTGAACGCCTTGAAATCCAACGTGGAGATGCTAGTGGAGATCGCTTCAAGAGAGGGCGGTCAAGACACTCAAGGGCTCGAAACTCTTAGAGACAGACTTGAGGAGATTGATTCCGTAACCTCAGCCATCCTCGGCGACTGGCTTAACGCCATAGTGGTCAGGGACTTGGGTGAGGGGTTGCAACTAGCTGGTAAGGCGTCGGCAGCCCAAATTCCTGTGAAGATTCTCACGTCCGAAGCTGTGTCCATGATGATGCCTGTGCGGAGGGGTGATACTGTGTCAGGACAGTTGATAGGTGATGTGAGGATTGTCGAGATGGGGCATCTGCACAGCGGTGTGAGGAACGTGGTGACGGCCGAGGGCGTATATGTGGACAAGCATGGCCGAATAGTTGTGCATGGAGATGGGGGGGCTGTCAACAAGGCGCTATATATACAGTTGGAGCGTCTGAAAAGGCTTGGGACAGCTTTAGAGGATGCGTTGGCAAGGCTTAGGACCAGACAGGCGGAGCTGGAGGCGGAGTGGGATGAGATAGCGAAAGGACTAGGGGAAAAACTGCGGAAACAATCCCTCCTAACTGCTCATCTCCAAAAACTAGGGACATCACTAGATGCCATGCTCTCCAAGAAAAGTGAGTTATCCGAGCGACTTGAGAAGGTCACAAATGTTATGGAAGAGCTGGAATCCCAGCTGAAGAAGCTAGAGGGGGACTTCACACTGATGCATCCCAAGCTATCCGAGTTGGAGACAGTCCGTATAAGGGTTAAGAAACTGCGGGCCGAGATGCAGGCACTAACCCGACATGTTGCCGAGTCCAATAGGAAGCGGGATGAACTACAACTTAGAATCAGGCAGGTGGAGAGTGAGAGAGACGGCCTGCTGAGACAGGTGGATGCCCTAAGACTTCAGACAGAGGCCTACGCAGCAGACATGCGGGAGCATGAGGCTAGGATGGGTGAGTATGAGGCCCGCCTCATGGAGCTGAGGGAGAGGCTGAAGGTGGTTGGGGCTAGGATAGAGGAATCGAGTGCAAGGCTGAGGACTCTCACCGGTGAGCTTCAGACACTCAAGTCTGAGAGGCTGAAGATAGCGGAGGAGGTGAAGATCGCTGAGAAAAGCTTGGCTGAGCTCAGCGAATCCATTTCAAGGCTTGAGAAGGAGGAGCAGACGCTCCGCATTGAGAGGGTTAGGATTGAGACAACACTCTCGGCTATGAATGAACGCCTCACCAGCTTGGGGCTAAAGTCTAGGGCAGAGTATGCCGACGGTTTGCCGCATGAGTTCCTAAAGCTTCTGGAGGAGGAGATTGCGGAGATTCCAGTGGTCAACCAGCTTGCACCATCCCAGTATGAGGCCGTAATACCCAACTACAAGGTGAGGGCCAGCAGGATATATGAGTTGGAGCTGGAGCGGCAGCACATCCTAGACCTCATAAGGTCCATAGACGAGGAGGAGGCAAAAACATTCAACCGAACGATGAACGCAGTCTCTGACTCATTCGGTTATTTCTTCTCACAGCTCACAGGTGGGGAGGGTTATCTCACTTTGGAGGATCCTCAGGAGCCCAACAAGTCTGGCGTGGAGATGATGGTGAGGTTCCCAGGCAAGCAGGTTCGCTCAACTTCGGCAGTTAGCGGTGGCGAGAAGTCCGTGGCAGCCATAAGCCTAATCCTCGCACTCCAAGGAATCACACCAGCCC
Organism: Nitrososphaerota archaeon; assembly: GCA_038891515.1. Lineage (GTDB taxonomy): Archaea > Thermoproteota > Nitrososphaeria_A > Caldarchaeales > Caldarchaeaceae > HRBIN01. The sequence continues at coordinate 18,794 of JAWAEB010000011.1, forward strand.
AGTTCTACATCTTCGACGAGGTAGACGCTCACCTAGATGTTAACCACACCACCAAACTGGTAAGCCTACTCAAGAAAATGTCTGAAAACAGGCAGATCATCGTGGTTACTCTAAAAGATGCGGTTGCTGAGAAGGCTGACGCCCTATTTGGCGTCTACATGGTTAACGGTGTCTCCAATATCGTTAAGACAAGTCTCGAGGAGGTGATGGCTACTGGATAGACAGCTCTGGACAGAGACACCGTGGAAGATACTCTTCGACGTCACTAGGCTGGATAGGGTGAAGGTCTGGGAGATACAGCTCACTTCTATTCTGAGGGAGTTCACCCAGGTGTTGAGGCAGCGGGGATATGTTGACCTCAGCGCAGCAGGCATAGCCATTCTATCAGCCGCCACAATACACCGGGTCAGGACAGAGAAGCTGCTGGAGGGGGATGAGCCGCCGGCCCCCAAACCCAAGCCAGATCTTCTCATACCGCAGGCCATAACACTCCCAGTCAAACCAGAGGTCATAACATCAACAATTGAGGAGCTAGTTCAAGCGCTTCATAAGGCCCTATCCGAAGCCAGTGAGAAAAGGGCCGACACTATACAGCCCCAAGTCGAGGAACACCGGCTAATCCTCTCAGACTTCCTCATCAGAATTGAGGAGGAGCTGGAAGAGTTTCTAGCCCTGCTGGACAGCGTATTAGCCCAGCGTGCCACAATTCTCTTCTCCGAGCTTGTGAGAGGGAAGCCCAAGATCGAGGCTGCCAAGATATTCATCCTGCTCCTCTTCGCAGCAGCTCGGGGCCGGATACTGCTGCTCCAGAATGATGAGAGTCCAGACATGATAGTGGGAGGTGCTGGAGTTGTCGACGGCTGACGACCCTAAGCTTCTCGCCGAGGCCATGCTCTTCGCATCGGACAGACCCCTCGGGGTGAGGGAGATACAGAAAGCCTTGAAGAGTAGGTCTACCAACAAGGTTCTAGGACTACTTGAGGAGTTGAAGAGGGACTACAGCGGACGGGCCATAGAGGTTGTGGAGTTGGAGGGTGGGAGGTACTTTATGCGGCTGAGACCGGAGCTCAACAAAGCTGTAAAAAGGTTCGCTAGGAGGCAGGTCCTCACACCTGGAGTGCTGAAGACACTGGCCACAATCGCCTATCACCAGCCAGTATCAAGGGCTAACATCGTAGCAGTCCGTGGTAAAGACGCATATAGGCAGATTAAGACGCTGATGGATCGGGGGTTAGTTACTGCTGAGAAGAGTGGAAGAAACCAGATGCTCAGGACTACCCAGCTTTTCGCAGACCTCTTCGGAGTCGAGAACACGCCACAGGCTATCCGCGCCATGATGAAGAATCTTCTCCAAGAGGGTGGGTAGGTTAACATATAAAGCTTCGTCAACACTCTCTAGTCCGGCATGGTTCAGTGGCATACTTCCATCCACAAGAGGAAGAAGACAGGAGGGAAGAGGGGGCCCAGCCGTGGTAGGCGGAGGCGGGAGAGGGGTGGTGAGATAAACACAGTGTCTTTGGGCGAGCCAGAGGTGGCTGGTCGCAGGGCTATGGGAGGGTTCTACAAGTATGCGGTCAAGTCAACCAAGTACGTCAATCTAGCGGTTCCGGGGAGCGGCGCCAAGAGGGTGGAGATTATCAGGGTTATCTCCAACCCTAGCAACAGGGACTACGAACGTAGGAAGGTGATAACCAAGGGAGCTATAATAGAGACCCCTCTCGGCCAAGCGGTGGTAACCTCATCACCTGGCCAGAGCGGCTCAGTTGACGCCGTCCTACTCAAGGGTGGCGCCTCCTGATAAGACGAGTAGGATATGTCATATGGCCAGGATATTTTGACTCAAGGGTTTCGAGGCGCAGGGGAAGGAAGGTAGCAGCTAGGCTCGCCATCACATCGCCTACCTGTGAGCAGATAATCGAGGCTTGTAGGAGGTTCGGCTGGGAGGCTGAGAAATATGCTGGGAGTTGGCCTCCTACATGGTGGCGTAGAACGGGATATGTGGTGGTTAGGGCTGGCCACTTGAGTAAGAGTGATGCTGTGAAACAAATTGCGGGGGTGTTGCGAAGGGGTGGGTAGAAGGAGGAGGTCAGGGTTTGCGGTTCTGGGTGTTGTCACTAGGGCTGGGAAGGGGAAAGTCCTGTTGAATGCTGCTAGAATCCCACACCTCTCCACCAAGGTATATGACCAGCGGGGTGCGGGGGTGGGCTATGTCTCTAACGTCTTAGGACCGGAGTCCTCACCCCACATAGTGGTTAAGCTGACATCCAAGACCATCCCCAAGATTGGTGAGAAGTTATATCTGGAGGATGGGGGATGATATGCCCTGAATGTGGAGGCATTGTAAAGGAGTATGAGGAGAGCGGCGAGCTCTGCTGCACCAGATGTGGACTAGTGATAGGTGATAAGATACCCACCACGTCGCCGACCCCGCATGAGCTCTTCGGCGATGATGGCAGGTTCGGACCCAAGCTTACAAAGCTTCTTGAAGACGGCGGGCTGGGAACTGTTGTCAGACGTGGCAGCCAGTACCACATGACATGGGCGAGCAGGCTCCAATCAAAAAGGGAGAGCTCCGTCCTCAGACGCCTCCTAAGTGAGGTTTTATGGGTTTCCAGCAAGCTTGGAGTGTCGAGGGATGTGAGTGAGAGGGCGGCGTCGCTGTGCCGCATGGCTGTTTCTAGGGGCGTCCCACGTTGTGGGGCGAGGGCCTTGGCCGCCTCGGCGGTTTACCTCAGCCTGAAGGAGATGGGGTTTGCCAGAACCATGAATGAGGTGGCGGCCGCCTCGGACACACCTCTCGGACCCATCTCAAGAAATGTAGGGTTCTTCGTATTCAGCTTAGGAGTCAGGAATAGGCAGCTTGAGCCCGAGGCCGTTATACTCCGTATAGCCCAGACTCTGGGGCTGGGTAGCACCGTCTGCATGGAAGCTGGGAGGATATATCTGAAGCTTAGGGAGGCAGGTATTACTGCCGGGCGGAGACCCCAAGCCGTGGCCTCAGCTGCCCTCTACATGGCCTGCAGGAGGCTGGGGATGAGGATACCGGCCTCCCATGTGGCTGAGGCCGCAGGTGTGGGATATGTCACGCTGAGGAAACTGGTTAAGGCTGCCCTTGGTGTTGATGGTATACAGAGATAAGGTTAAGACAGGCCGCTGGGATATATTCGGGTAGGGGTTTACTTGCCGGCTAGGATGTCAAAGTTGGAGGAGAAGGCGCTCAAGGTGTTGATGAAGTATGAGAAGGAGGGGATACTTCAATCCGAGCTATGGCATAAGCTGGGAGTAACCAGCCGGGAGGGCTCCCGCATTGGCATTAAGCTGGAGAAGAAAGGTTTTGTGAAGCGGGTCAAAGCCTTCGCCAACGATAGATGGACCCGCCGCCTCGTCCCACTCATAACACAGATGGATGTCAGTGTATTAGACGGCATCCCATGCCCCTCATGTGTATATGAGGGTGTATGCGGGCCCCGTGGAGAACCCCACTATAGACAGTGTATGCTTATCGAGGAGTGGCTTACCAAGTCCCAGACAGTCGCCGAAGTTGAGAAGAAATGAGCTGGCTCCGGCAGCGGCGTGAAGACCCATACTATAGGATGGCACGGGAGATGGGGCTGCCGTCAAGGGCTGCCTTCAAACTATTGGAAGTGCAGGAGAAGTGGCGGATCATACGTAGGGGTGACTATGTGCTCGACCTGGGGGCCGCCCCAGGTGGGATGACCGTAGTGGCAGCCGATGAGGTTGGTGGCGGGGGCCGGGTGGTAGCTGTTGATGTTGCCGATGTTAAGGTCGGCGACAGAAACAATGTGACCGTGCTCAAGTCCGACTTGTTCTCCCAAGACCTCATTGAGAGAGTTAGGGAAGTGAGCGGCGGACGACTGTTCGACACTATAATCGCAGACCTCTCCCCCAAGCACACCGGAGATTTTGAACTTCTGGTGATGCAGCAGCTGGAACTCCTCACCCGAACCAGAGAGATAGCCTACCAACTTCTGAAGAAGGGTGGGCACCTAGTTATGAAGGCTTTTGAGCATCCAGCGATGAGACAGTTTGAGAGGGAGACAGCTCGTAGGTTTCACAGACTGGAGAGACTGGTGCCCAAGGCGTCACCCAAGGGCAGCGCCGAGATATTCCAGATTTATCTGGGCTTCAGAGGTCAGCGATAACCTCACGCAATTCCTCTAGAGGGGCGTTTGTTTTCACACCGTCGGGGGACACATGTGTAAGGGATGCCTGATACCCTCTCTCCCTGAGGGCTTCCACAAGCCTCTTGGGCGAAACAGGTTTGAGGTGCAACCTGCTAGCCAGTGTGCCAACACTGATGAAGGCGGGTAGGTTGACCTCATCCAAAACCTTGGCAAGAATTCTCCCTGCATGAGGATATTCCCTGGAATTCGCCTTCATGGAGGCCACGAGTGCGGGGTCGTGTAGGGTGCCCAGCCAGAGTGGGCCAGCGAGGTCTGTTAGCTTACCACATTTTCCGCACAGACGTTCAACTGGTTCGGCGATGCTGTAGTTTCTAACCTTTAGACATGTCCTGCAATACTGGAGCCAGCCCATCTCCTTCAGCAATCTAAGACACTTGCCCCTACCCCTCTCCACGAGGAGGAAAACCCGTATGAAATGCCTGTGGTATATGGCGAGCTTTGGTATAGCTGCTATGTTTAGTGGTAGGCCTCTTCTCACGATGAAGCCCGCTAGTATGCGTAGGGCCAGCTCCTTCGAGAATTCGCTGACAAAGGATACGGCATCATACTTTCTCAAACATGTGGATGGATGCCTACCCACAAGTGGAGCTAGGTCCGTGGCGGATACGCCTATTAGCCCACCACTCCTGCACGCCCTGAGCCCGTTCTCGATGAACCTCGATGGAGAGCCTACGGGGTCTATGTCCACATAGTGGAACCGCCTGTCATGTGGGCTGTTTTCAGCTAGGAAGATGTTGGCGTCTCCATGGGTTATCCGAACCCGGTCAGAAACCTTGTTAAAGTGGCTATTCATGGTCATGATTCTGACGGCGTCGCTGTTGATGTCATTCAGGTGGACAAGCCTGACTGTTGAGGTTTCTAGGAGCAGCCGTATTCCCCTGACGCCACATCCAGCGAGAGGCTCCGCGGCCACCAGACCACCCTCTCCCATAGAATTGAGGACTAATATGGTGAGGTCGCGGGATAGCTTAGAGTAGGGGTTGTAGAATACGGGGGTTTTGGTCGGCGACCTAGGTTCGCCTGCGCTGGTGGCCTCAAATATGGGTGCGATGAACCTTGCCCGGCCCTCCTCATACCATCTGTGGGAGAAGCCCAGCTCTATCTCAGGCGAATCCAAGACATCAACAGCTCCGCCAACATCATGGGCAGCTTATCTCTATTTGACTCATTCAGAACATAGAGATGCGGCCCGGCCCTCTCCACAGCCATCCGAGCAACGGGATGTCTGGAAGCATAGTGCACCGTAGCGAGGACGAGCCGGCCACGCTCAAGAAGTTTACCTAGAGTCGAGGCCAGTCCCGGCATCTTCAGCTCCATGGGCCCTATCTCGTCAACCACCGTGACTTCGCATTTCTCTACCGACTTCTCCAAGGCCTTAACAGCCATCTCCTCGAAGGCTGGGTCAACCCCATACCTGCCTACCATCAGTTGTGTCCTCAAGGACTCGGATGCCATAGTTCGTCGGACGCCGCTAAGAATATCCACGATGTCAAAGCCCGCACGTCTCCCGTCCCTCCTTACCTCCACGGTTACAAACCCTCCTACCCTCACATCCCTCGCCCGCAGCAGATCGACAGTTCTGAGGACTGCAGTCGTCTTACCCACCCCTGGCCTACCCGTGAGCAGAACTAATCCTTCAGCCATCTCTGAACTCGTCTAGGGTGACTTGACACGCTCTCGAGACTGTTGCCCAGCCACTCCTCACTATTATGGGGATCCTTCCAGACTTTATGCATGTCCTGATGAAGCTGACGGTCTTGGGGTCTGATGGGTATCCGGAGCCGAAGTCACCGTATATTCTATGAAGTCTCTCCACCTGCCTATCCCTCGTCACCTTGGCGATTACTGAGGCCGCCGAAACCACAACATATCTGGAGTCAGCACGGTTCTCACAGACTATCCTAACTCTTGTCCTTAATCCCGTCTCCACTAGTCTGGCAAACCGTTTCGTGTCCCTGTCCGGCGAATCAATATACACTCTATTAGGCTTCAGCGAGTTCACCAGTCGGGAGATCATCTTAGCCTCCAGCAGATTTATGCCAAGACCTCCATTTCTACGGAGAGCAGCATCTAATCTTGTCGGCGGAATCGTGGCAGTCTTATATCTTCCACCCAGCTCGAGCAGTAGCTCGTAAAGCTCTTCCCTCCTCTTTCTCGAGAGAGTCTTTGAGTCATCCACGCCCGCCCTTCTCAGCCTGTCTCTCAGCTCCGAATCCACCATGTAGGCGGCCAGAACCATCGGCCCAAGAGCGGCACCCCTGCCAGCCTCATCCACGCCGCATAGGGTCACCGGTCCCTGTCACCCGTAAACCGCAGCCACCATAACGTGGTCCCTCTCAAAGGGTTCCAAATCCACGGAGGCCATAACCCTGAAACCATATCCCTTGAGAACGTCCACCTCCCTCTCAATTACTCTAGCCGGATCTTCCACACTATCTATACTCCGTGCCTTAACAGCTACAAGCGCTCCACCCCCACGGGTCAGCATCAACCGTGCGTTCTCAGCCACGATCTTGGCCTGCTCAGGTTGGGCTACATCACAGTAGAGCACATCCACGGCTCCAACGATGCCCACGTATTTGGCTGGATTGTTGGCGTCCGCAAGTATTGGCACTACGTTACGCCTCCTCTCGCATACATTTCTTATGAACTGCTGCATCACCTTGGGTGAGAAGTCGACACCGTAGACCATTCCTTCTATTCCCACTATGTCTGAGACGTGGCTTGCCGTCGTTCCTGTGGCTGAGCCTAGATATAGAACTCTCGAGGCCCTCCCTATGAAGATTTCGGGGATTCCTTTAATGATTGCCGCTGCCAGCTTGCTCCTATGATGGGACCAGAGCCTAAACTCACGGGAGCCCTCCCTCACCAACCTCTCTCCATACACCATATGACTAGGTGTGAGGTTCTCGGTGGCCAAATGCCTCTTACCCTCCACCTCCACCCAATAGACACCCTCAAACCTATCATGGGGCTCCACATGCCGAGTCATCTTCTACGCCTCTTGGAGATCTTTGGGGGAGTTCTTTGGGGAGGTGGCTCAGCATATTTTCTCCTAATCTCTTCAATCCTGTTCTCAAGGGACTTCACTAGGTAGGCGCTCCTGTCCTCCTTGGTGAAATAATCTATCCTAGCTGCTATGCTTATCTTAGCAGCCAGGGCTCTCGCTATCTTACCCCTCTGCCACCTGTTGGCACTATGCACATATGGATGCTGGAAGATGACTCCATGCTTGGGAGCGCCACGGCCGGTCTTGAAGAACCTGAAGAGAGCTTTCTCAGCCCCCAGCATCTGGATGGTGCTGGCAGGCATCCTAGCCAGCCTTTCTATCCCGCCGGCCAGCGATACGAGCCTGCTGGCCAGTATGGGGCCCACGACCGCTGTCAGGTTGGGGGCCTCCATCGAGACGAGGCCGCGTATGTAATCACCCATCTGCCTCACAAGCCTATCTATCTCCAGCCCTAGTCTCGCCAGCCTCCCAATAGCTTCGCCGTCGGCAGACGTTATAGGGGATCCCATGGACCTCTCCATAAGCCCAATCAATTCAGATGACCTTTTCACCTCTGGCACTTGCATCCGGCCTGCCAGTACCTCCTCCCGGACGAGGGGCTGGGCCGCCAGCTTAAGGTATTCTATCTGGTCTGGGATAAGATCGGCGGCCTCGGGGAAATGTATGCCATACCAGTCCCTAACCCTCTCATAAATCTGGTTCCTCTGCTTCTCCAGGTCATCCAAAGCCCTAACCGCCTGGACTATGTGTAGGTCCCTGCGTGTGACCTCCGCCTTGACCCCCTCCCTAGCCAGCAGCAGGTAGACTTGGCCAGTTAGATGTCTATACTCCTCCAAGCTCACCTCACCTGATGACGTGAGAACCTTTTCCACATCCAGCTTAAGTTCTGGCTCATGAATCACCTCAAACCCCCGAGCCACCGCCTTCTCCTTCAAGGCACTGAATAGGTCCGCATCAAGTATCTTGAGCCTCCTCACCCTCATCTCACCGAGTCTGTTGAGGAACTCATCTATCTCCGGAAGGTCGGCAGACCCCTGTTTCACACCGGATATCTTAGAGGCCACATCCTCTACACCGCCCTCCAGCCTCTTCAGGGTCAGCAGCCTACCCTCCATATCGCAGGCCGCAAGCCCTACGGCGGTGAGCAGCATGACAGCTTCCACGTTATCCGCTTATACTTGCTGTGTAATGTGCATTTCATCAAAGAGCTAAATAGGAGGCTGGAGCATGGACATACATGCCAAGCCACGGAAGCATAACAAAGGCTGGGAAGGTGAGGAGCCAGACACCCAAGCTAGAGGCTAAGCCGCGGAAATCGCCCTTCCCCCGGATGCGTAACCGCTTAAACTTTCTCCGAAGGGCGGCACCCTCCAAGAAGTCGGCCGAGTCATAAGCTGCTAAGCCTATAAACTGCCTAGTATTCCACTGAACTGGGATGATGACAAATGTCCATCATGAGCGGTGATATACGATGGGCAGTCTGACCCAAACAATAAGTTTTATATGAGCCCTTAATTATTGTCATGAACGGTCTTGTCTAGACTGGATTTGGTCATATCCGGTGGGACTGTAGTCGGTCCCGGATGGGTTGCTGAAACAGATATCGGCGTCTCAGATGGAAAAATCGTTCATGTAGGTAGTCTTGCTTCAGCTAGCGCTGAGAAGAATGTCAACGCCCGTGGCCAAATAGTCATACCCGGCGGGATAGATCCTCACACCCACTATGAACTGTATTTTATGGGTGCGAAGCCTCGGGAGACATGGGATATCGGCACTATAGCATCTGCCATTGGCGGTACAACCACCACAATCGACTTTGCACCCCAGGAGAGGGGTGAGTCCCTGCTCGACGCCACTAAGAAGCAGATGGAGAGGGCTGGACAGCTCTCAGTGATAGACTTCACCACAAAGCCGATCATCAGCGACTTCTCTGACATGGGTAGAGTGATGAAGGGTATGAAGGAGACCATGGACTATGGTGTCCCAGGTTTCAAGGTCTTTATGATATATAGGCATCAGGGCTGGATGGCTGATGACTGGATTCTCTTCCAAGTGATGCGTAAGGCGAGGGAGCTGGGAGGCATCGTTACTATACATGCTGAGAACGGCTTCATAGGTGAGGGGATGCAGGAGGAGTTCGTTAATGAAGGGAGGGTAGAACCCAGATACCACGGCCAAGCCAAGCCTAACATTGTGGAGAACCTAGCTATTCTAATGGCGATGAACATAGCTGAGATAACAGGTGCGAGAACATACATCGTCCACCAATCCACCCGTGAGGGGCATGAGATAGTGGCTCCATACCGTATGAGGGGACTGCCTGTCTTCGTGGAGACTTGTCCCCACTACCTGGTATTAACGGATGAAACATTCGACCCACCTGGGAGGGGGATATACTACATGTGCAGCCCACCCCTAAGGAAGAAAGAGGATGTGGAGGCGTTATGGCGGGGTGT
>JAWAEB010000012.1:0-28365 GCA_038891515.1 Nitrososphaerota archaeon
TGTTACGGTTTTGGCCTAGTCTTCTCCTTTTATCTTGTATGTTTTTGAGGGGGAGGACAGGCTTTCCCATAGTCCTGTATGTAGTCTTCCTGGGTCTTAGCTTTGGGGGTGTCTCTAAGGTTTTGAGGCCTTTTGTCGATAGGAGCCACGTATCTGCCTGGAGATGGTTTCAGAGGCTTCCAGGGTTCAGGAGGGTGTTCAGGGCTGGGTGTAGGGTGTCCCTATTCCTTGTGGATGAGACTGCTGTCATCGTTAAAGGGCTCATGGCATGGGTATGGGTTGCCTACGAGCCTCTCAGCAATAGGATGCTTGGATTCTGGCTCTCCTGGAATAGGAACAGCATACAGGCTGGGCTATTCCTGGAGAGTCTTGTGATGGCTTTTGGTAGGCATCCTGTCTGGACTGATGGGGCTCCATGGTATCATAGGTGTAGGTTTGGGGATTGGCTATGGAGAGGGCTATACAGACACTCAAGGATAGGACGGAAAGCTTCGACGACCACTACCCATGCAGGAGGAAGAACTGTACCCTAGGACATGTATGGAGATGGCTCAACCTATTCCAGCTGTTCAGCCAGCCGGAGACACTAAGCTTGATGAGAAGCATAAAAGGGGTGATGAAGATGGCTAAGTTAACGGAGCCCATGCATTCTATTGAGGGGTGGTCTTTTAAATAGCATGAAAAATGCAGGTGGTGTGTACAACTCGCCTGTGTGGGTGATAGGTTGAAGCCGTGCCTCAGGGTTTATGACCCCTCCGCAACATCCCTTAAAACGTCAAAGGCTGTGAGAGGCCAACTATCCTGTAATGCGGAGACTGACATGCTCACAACCCCCAACTTATCTAAAGAAGATGATGCGAAAACAACCTCACACCTAGACTGATAAGATTGGGCCAACGGTAAAACTCCTCCGAAAAAGCCGCTCATACATACTTTCTTTACGGACATCCGGAAAGGCTCTGATAATTTTAGGTGTTAAACTCTTTGGCCGGGCTTTTCTTCTGTTTCTCCTATGTTCGTTGGGGACGGGGCATATTCTTTGGCATTCTACGGCTTATATCTTGTTTCGGGTTTCAGTTCTGTCTGGAGGTGGGTTCGACGTCTACCAAGCTTCAGGAGGTTCTTCAAGGCTGGGGTGCGGGGTCTCAATGTTCTTGGTTGACGGGGCAGCATGCTAGAGCATATCTGGAGATGGCTGAACCAATCCCTGTTGTTCAGCCAACATGAGACACAATATAATCCAGAGCACGGCAGAGGTGATGGGTTGACAGAGCCGCCCTGAAACACCCGAACGCTGAATAAAAGTTGATAGTGCCGAACATACCATCTAAACGGTGCTGTAAGCTAGGTATTACACCCCTTCCTTGAGTGGTAAGTTGTGTATTGGTGTCCATGCTGGCGGGGCCCGTGGGCCCCGCCAGCTGACGACAGATAGCCATCAATACCGCTGTGAGTGGGATATATTCGTCTTCAGGGAGGGCAAGGTGAAGGGGGTTGGATCCATAGTAAGGACAGTTACTACATACCAATGAGAGAGCTCCTCAAACACTGTTAGTCACCGGCTTGAACCGTTCAAGGCAAGCCCTTTATCTGAGCAGTCGCCAATAGATTCATGGTTAAAGTAGTTGGTTGCAAGGACATGGGTGCGGACTGTCCTTTCGAAGCTAGGGCTGATTCTGTGGAGGCAACCGTTCAAAAGTTTGTTGAGCATGCAGAGAAGCATCATGGCGCGAGGCCAACCCCCGATTTCATAGAAATGGTCAAGTCACGCATTAAGGATATATAACCCGAGGCCCGCTAGGAGCTGGATGGGTCGGAAGGGCCATTGCCTATACATAACATCAATGAAAACCCGCGGCATCACCGGCTGGCTAGGGAAACCCTCCATATCGTTACCTTCGGCGCTGAAGATAAAGATGCCATAGTTGTAGGGATAAGGTACCTACCCGTAAGCAAGCTGATACTTATAACGATGGAAGGGTCTAAGGAGGCTGCCTCCATCTTCGCTGGGCGTATTGGCGAAACGCTCAAACTGCAGACAGAGGTCTACGAGGTTCGGAAACCCCTACTCTACAACACCCTAATCCTGTTCAGGGAGATTCTGGAAAGGGAGGGAAGCAGATACGAGGACATTATTGTAAACGTCAGCAGCGGCGACAAGCAGCTTAGCTGCGCAGCCCTCACAGCAGCGTTCATCAACGGCCTCAAAACGATCGCAGTCGATGGTAATGTGCCGGTTCTTCTCCCCATCGTAAGGATGAGCTACCAAGATGTAATTTCTGATGCCAAGTTGAACATCCTTAAGGCATTGGAGAGGGCTGGAGGCTCGGTCAGAGACCAGACGGAGATGAGCAAGCTGACCGGATATGGAAAGCCGCTGCTAAGCTACCACATCAACGGTTCTGAGGATTCAAAGGGCCTTTTGGAGCTTGGGCTCGTCGAAATCTCCCGAAAGCGCGGGGAAGGCCAAATGATTAGGATAACAGATATAGGTAGAATGCTTCTGGCCGGTATAGGTTGAAAGTTTAAGGGATTAGGCTTTAAGGAGGCATGGAAGGACTAAGTAGGGATATGCGCCCCCTCTACATACCGCTCATCGTAGCCTCCGTAGCTGTGGCAGTGTTATTTGTAGCAATGGTACCGCAGTTTCCTAAAATAACTACCTCTCTTGAAAAACTTGCAACCCAACCCGAAAAGACCGAAAAGGCTGTCGCTCAAGCACAAGTAACTGTTATGACGACAAGACTCGCGGGCGGTGTTGAGTTGCGGTATGTGGTTTCTCCCGATGAGATTGTTTCGGGGGGCCCGCCGAAGGACGGAATACCATCCATAGACAAGCCTCGGTTCGCTTCAGCTGAGCAGGCGGAGAGCTTCATGAGGGCGGATGAATTAGTTGTCGGGCTGTATCATAAGGGAGTTGCGAGGGCTTACCCATTAAAGATTCTGGTTTGGCATGAGATAGTCAATGATGTTGTGGCAGGCGACCCAATAGTTGTAACCTACTGCCCCCTCTGCTACACCTCGACAGCCTTCATCAGGGTTCTTGAGGGTGAGCCTGTGGAGTTCGGTGTCTCAGGAAAGCTGTACAACAGCGACCTAGTGATGTACGACCGAAAGACAGACACTTACTGGAGCCAGATATGGGGTGTGGCGATTCTTGGAAAGCTTGCGGGCCAGGCTCTACAGCGTATTCAGGTTGATGTAATGACGTGGGAAAAGTGGAAGAACCTGCATCCAGATACAGAGGTTCTCACAACCGAGACTGGATTCTCAAGACCATACGGCAGAGACCCCTACGCGGCCACCGGATACTACACGGACACTCAAATCTGGTTCCCGGTCAAGAACCGTGATGACAGGCTCCACCCCAAAGCGATTGTCCACGGAATCATCATAGGTGGAAAGGTGAAAGTTTACGAGGAAAAGAGTATAGCAAACGCTAAGCTCATGAACGATAATGTTGCTGAGACGCCTATACTCGTGGTGAGCCCCATGGAGCAGTTCGTCCGGGCCTACAGTAGGGTGGTCGACGGACATGTCCTTGAGTTTGAGTGGAGGGACGATAAAATATTCGATAAACAAACTGGCAGCGAGTGGAGCGTATATGGTGAGGCTGTCGCCGGCCCGCTGAAGGGAAAGAGCCTGCAACAAATCGTGGTCTTTCCCGGATTCTGGTTTGCGTGGGTAGCCTTCTTTCCCTCACTAAAGCTCTATTCCGGTAATATGTGAGATGAGAAGAAAACACACTTTCAGAGGGGTTGTAACCGCCTCAGCGGCCCTCCTGGCCTACCTGCTAGTAGTAATACTCACAACACCAAACCTGCATCCAGTCACGGCCGCAACCACGGCCATCAGGGTGAACGCATGGTTCTTAATCGGCCTAACTGCCTCACTAGGTTTTCAGGATTACTTAACGGCAAAAGCATCACAGTCAAGATGCAGCATAAAGAGATCTTCATTGGGTTTGATGAGTATAGGTGGTTCGGCCTTATCATCCTTTGTCTCTTTCCTCCCGCTGACACAGCTTGGCTGCTGCGGCTTCTGGCTATATGTACTGTCATTGATTGCGGGGTCAGGAGGTGCTGGCCTAGGGTTTACTGCACTCGTTCTGGACATGCCCCCTACCTTCATGTGGGCTAGCATCGGGATGATCTGGGCAGGAAACATCTATATCCTCTGGCGTCTGAGGGGGAGCGTAAAGACGCCTTCTAAGCTTTTGGGAACATACCCAACATAGCTGGAAGACGCTGATGCTGGATAGGGGCTCTCCTGTGGTGAAGGATTGGCGAGATCCGTTAGGAGTTTCTTAGATTTGCGTTGAACCGGCACTGTCAAGTTAAGGCCAAGCCTCCTCCCTTATGTATGAGCTCATATGGGAGTAGACCCGACCCATGTGATTAGGTTGTTCAGTGATAGAAATGTCTTTCTTAGGCGTAGGTTTACCGCATATGTTAGAGGTCTTGCTGTAAGGCTTTATGCTGAGGGGTTGAGCCTTGTAGGGTCTCAACTATTCTCTCTGAGTTGGGGTTCTGTGCAAGCCATGAGTCTGTTAGGCTGTGGTTCCATAAAGCTGGAGGTTATAGCTATCCCAGTATCTAGGGGTCATGCCTGCTGTCAGAGGAGATATTGCCTACAGCATGGGCAGACCGTCAATAGCATATATTAGGTTAGAGGGGCTGTATAATAGCTTGGGTTTGAGGGTTAGGGTTTACTGGAAGCCTACATGCCAGACATGCAGGCATGTGGTTAAGGGGTTGAGGGCGGCTGGTTCATAGGTCGGGCTCGTTAACTTGACTGAGAGACCGCCAAGCCGTGAAATGTTGGAGAGGCTCGCAGCCAGATATGGGGCTAGAAACCTACTGAGAAGATGTAGCAAATACTATAGTGCTGGGCGTTTTCAGAAAATGGGGGAGGGGAGATTATTGAGGATATGCTAGAGAACCCGGACTTGATTAAGCGTCCCATACTGGTGGTGGGCGAAGATGTGATGGTGGGTGATGATAGGGAGGCGATGAGCCGCATAATCGGGAGAAAATCTCACGTATAGACCCTCTCGATCCTTGTCTGGGTGTAGTAGTCAAAGAACCTCAGAAAGCCTCTCCGTCGGTATATCACCAGACCGTGGATCAAGTCTATGGGGAGCAGGAAGATCTTTCCAACGTTCCTTATTACAGCTTCCATGGGGCTGACCTTAAGGCTTGTAGTTTTCACAACCCTAATTCTCATCAGATATTTGCCGAGTGTCTGTCCCTTATATGACTCTAGAGAGGATAGGACGATGAACGTCACCACGAAGACTATTGAATAATATGATACGGTGAGGTTAATAATCTCCATCCTATGTTCTAAGACAAAACCAAGGTCTAGGATTACCAATCGCCAAGTTCGAAAAAGTATCCTAATAGGGAATATACCCTCTGGTCCAAGAATAAGCCTAGGGAGAAGAACAGTATGCCGAAATCTAGGAGGAATGCCACAGCCCTTCTCGAGAAGTGTAGCCTGTACCCATGCAAGGAGCTATCTGCATTAGCCTCTCGGCTACTATTATCAAATGATAAGCCCTACGGCCTCTCTCCGTCAGACGGTATGTATCATTCGACGTCTTCTCGGTGAGGCCATATAATTTTCTGAGGTGGAAGTTGAGATGACCAGTGTCAATGTTCAAGGAGCGAAGTATGTCAGAATACGAGGATTCGATGTTTTCATAGATATGTTTTATTATTGTTCTTCTAATCGGATGTGCTAACGTCTCAAAGATTAGCAGTGGATAACAACAGGTTTGTCGAGATATCTAAAGAGGTTTACACCCCTTTACAGTTTGTCTGGGGGGTTAAGTCGCCACAGTTTTCATGGGCCCAGATACGTGGATCTTGTCCATTCTTCGGACCGGAGATGAGGAGCAGTGGGGAGGTTGCCGCATTGGGTCTTGAGTTCCATGAAGCTCTTTTAAAGAGCTGGCTCTCAGCCACCCCCAACTCATACCACCCTTAGACACACCCGTTTTAGTCTATCCTGATAATAAGACCACACTGGAACTGTTCAGAAAAGTCGCTCAAACTCTCAGAAACACTGGATATGAGGTTCTGACGCTTGAAGAATCGCCGATCCCAGGAATACGTGGGATAAGGTCTGAAACGGCCGCCAAGGCTCTGAGAATGAGGAGGATAGGTTTGCTGGTGAGTTCGGGCTACATTCCCAAGATCGACTATGAGGTTAGAAGAAGGTCGGCGGTGGACCACAATATCCCCGTGATATTAAACTCTGAGCTTGCGGTCGAGGTCTCGGCGGCGTTGAAAAGATATTTTAAAGGCTAGCTAGAGCCGACTGTAATGGAGCTCGGAGAGTATTGGGTTCCAAATGACGAGACGGCTTCGAACCCCATTAAAGAGTGAGAGCGAAAGACTGGTGGAGGATATACTGGGTACGGTTACAGCTATGGTAGAGTCCCGTGAACTGTTTTAGCACCTTAGCCTCGGGAGCATGTTGCGTCGATAGCTGCCGCAGCTGCTTCCAAGGTTTTGTGTTTTATCTTTATCAACGGGTTTGGCTAATAGTTGGGCAGGGTGTACAACGTGGACGAAGACGAATACAGCAGATGGATGGCAAGCGCACAGACAACCCTAAACTCCGCCGTCAAAGACTTGACGGGGAAGGACTACAACTGGGCATGCTTCAAGTCCCACCAAGCAGCTGAGAAAGCTTTGAAAGCATTGTTATGGGGTTCTGGCAACCCACGCTACGGCCATAGCCTCAAAAAACTGTATGAGGCGTTGGAAACCCTCGTCGGCGGAGACGAAAAGGTTCTAGAGGATTGCTTGAGACTTGACAAGTACTACACGGCAACTAGATATCCAGACGTTTGGGAGTCGGGCATGCCGGAAGAGTATTTTTCTGAAAACGAGGCGGGCGAGGCTATCAAGAGGGCTGAGAATGTTCTAGCTTGGGTGAGGCAGAAGTGGGAGTCGCTGAAGAAAGAAGGCTGATGAAGAAAGCTGCCGTCGAATCTGCTGTTGAAGCGGTCAGATGTATAGAAAAAATTCTTGGCCAAGTTTCGGCGGCTGTCATAGGCTCGTACGCCAGAGGAGACTTTAACCGGTGGAGCGACATAGACCTTCTAGTAGTATCGCCGAACTTCACCCCAAACCCTCTCAACAGGCTTGAACAGCTCGCCAACGTGTTGAAAAAGTATCCTAGCCTAGAGATAATGCCGTTAACTCCTCAGGAGTTTCAAAGACAAAGAAAGCTGAAAACACCTATGGTGGAGGAAGTGATTCAAAAAGGTGTGATCATAACTGATGAGTTAAACATTTTTGAATCACTTAAACAGTTAAACATTTAATGAATATGGAGTTCTGTTGGGGGGCAGAACCCTATATACCCATATGAACTGCATAGAATAAATAACATTGTTCGTTTGGAAAAAATGAGGGGGGTGTTTGGGTGGTTCTGCCTTGGGCCGGCTGTTTGGCTTACCAGGGTCTGCGGCATATGTAGCACGGGCAGGCAGTCCAGGCAGAAGCCTACTGAAACACGTCCTGCCGGCTGATTGGCTGACGGGTGTGTGGATGGGGGACAGAAGACGTATGATAATTCCAGATAATGCCTGCCCACATCCAGCTATTTGACAAAACCCTCAACCTCCTAGAAGTCTCCAAGCCCGGGGAACAGTCCAACGGGCAGGCATATCCGGCTGAAAAAAGCCGGCCTCCCCACATCCCCCAACCCCTCGCCCGATGATGGATTCAGGATTTTAGTTGACAGACTGGTTCCGTGGGCTGAGGCGGGATGAGGCTAGTATAGGGCTATGGTTAGGGGATGTGGCCCCACCACATCGTTGAGGAAATGGTTTGGCCATGATCCAGCAAAATGGAATAGGTTCAAACAACGTTACTTTAAAGAGCTTGAAACAAAAAAGCATCTCCTAGAAACAATCTAGAAAAAGAAAGGACATACGGTAGCATGTCGCTTCTTTTTTCTGCTAAAGACGTTGAGCATAACAATACGGCCGCCTTAAAAGAGTATCTTGAAAGATATCGGGTATGCTTAAACCGCTGAACCTGTGCTGGTCAGCTGCTTTAATAATGTGTCGCAGTCTTCTTCTAAGAGCATCGCTAACTCCTGAACTGTTTTTGAGAGAGGTTTGTTCTGCGGATTTGCGTTGGTTAAGACCGGTATTAGATGGGTTTTGACAAAGCGGTGGAGGAGGCGTTCGAGTTTTTGGTACTTTTTCCCATCGGTCATCTGGTCTATGTAGATCTCTATTGCAAGGCGAGCTGCGAAGGCTGTCATTGATGTGATGCTATCGGCAGGCCCTAGAACAATGTAGCCGGCGTTTTCTATGAAGGATTTGATATAGAGGCGAAGATGTGTTCGGGTGGCTTGCTGCAGGTCTAGTCTGACATCACTAGCCCTTAAGGAGCTGAGATATCTTGATGCAAGCTCAAGCTCTTCATCTGTGAAAGACGGGAGTTCAACCCCTAGGCTCTCTAATAAATTCTTGACCTCAGGTGGCGGCTGGTCCCCAGTAGCCAGCTTTTCAAAAAATATATGTATTGAAACATAGAGGTTTGCTCTCTGGAAGTGGTCAAGCTCCAGCAATTTTTCACCAGACTATTTGATGCGGCATCAGCTTCTTCTTTTTATCTGTTTTAACTATTCTTACGGGGTTGGTGTAGTATGACTGGGAGGATCCAAGCCATGACAGTAGGGGCCAGCCGCCGAGCGACTCGTCACCCAGCATTATGACGTTCGGTGTTACGCCATTAAACCTCCACTCATCAACCGCTAATCCGTTCTGGAAATATTCAGCAGGCCTGTTTGTGAAGAGGATTTTCTTGACTAAGGGCGGAAGACCCTTGACAGGATTCACGGCAGACTCGGGTATCTCAACCTTCTCCGGCAATGCTTCCAGAATGTTCATCCCCTGTTTTAGCTTAAGGTAGCTTGGCTTGACAACTACTGTTTCAGCCCATCTCCCCATACCATAGGGAACGGCTACAACACCCCTCGTTACTGCCCTGGTCACTACGACAGGCGCTTCAACAGATCCAACGGGGCTCTCAACAACCACAATATCACCCGTCTTCAAGGACAATGTCTCAGCATCTGCCGCGTTCAACATCACAAAGTTCTCAGGCAGTATTGTCTTGATCCAGTAATAGCCACCACTCCTGTGTTTTGTGTAGAAGGGCCCCGATTCGAAGACTAGCTTGAACGGGTACTGGTTCGCAGGGTACAATTCGTCGAGAACTGTTCCTGCGAAGGTGAGCGATTTTGAACTCTTTCCAACCGGCGCGTATGTCGCTGGCTGGAAGTATCCCGGCCCTCCCCAGAACTTTTTACCTGTTATGCTGTTAGGTATTTTGGCAAGTTTTTCATACCAAAGCTGAAGTACGCCTGTTCCTGGAACTCCGCGTTTCGAGAAGCCTTTCTCGTTGAACGATTCCTCATATCTTGTGAAGACCCCTCCCCTTGCCAGACAGTATGCGGCAGCCCACCATTCGTTCTCTGGGAGTATGTTCTTGAACCTTGCGATGGGATAGTTTTCCTCAGCAAACCTGACATCGTCGGCTGGTATTTCCCTCGGTACTATACCCTTGTCAAAGGCGTTGACGGCGCCGTTTGCATAAACCCTCATGATGTAGTCCCAGAAGCTGTGGAGCGGGAACCACTGCCCTTCGTACTTCTTTCCCTTAACCCCTGGAATTGCTTTATCACCGTATCCAGGTGTTTTTAGTGCTTTGCCCAGGTCGATGAAGAACTCCCACATCGAGGCATAGCGTGGTTTGCCGTCGGCTGTGTCGGTAATTCTCTCGGTCAAGGGCATTATCGCAGGTGATCTCCACGCCTCAGCTAGAAGCAACCCCATTCCACTGCTGTAGAGGAATTGGATTCCGTTGGTGCCTGTTTCAAGATATGTTGTGTCTGGTATGAGGTAGTCGGCGTAGATGTAGGTTTCGTTAATAGTTGTGGTTATGCCGATGAATAGCGGCAGCTTTTTGGTGTCCTTCAAAACTTCGGCAGCTCTAACACCGTTGTTGATTGAAAGGATGGGGTTGGCGAAGTATAGTATCAAAGCTTTTATCGGATATGGGTAGGATTGGTAGATGCCTGCGAAGAGCTCGGTGTAGCTTTCTTCGGGTGTCAGAGGATACCATGGCCTCTTCGCCGGGTACGGGTTTTCACCCTTCTTAACCAATCTGTAATACATCAATGTCTTCTCATACTCGGCCTTATGTCTGTCTATGGCCGGTCCCCACCTTGGTGGTTCGCCGAACCCGCTGGCTCCACAGTTGTATAGATAGCTGTTATAGCTTGTTGTGGATGGTCTTGCCAGCAAGCCGCCTGACCTGTGGAAGTTTCCGACAAGTATGTCCAGTGCTCGTAGTGTCCAGATTGTATATTCACCGTTGGTATGCATGGCCGCTCCTCTATGTATGTATGTAGCCGCTCTTGGAGCTGCTTCGGCTAAATCCCTTGCTATCTGATTAATTGTATCTACTGGTACACCGCAGATGCTGCTCCACTCCTCAACGGTTTTGCTGAAGGCTGTCTCCTTGAAGATGGTGAAAGCTGTTTTTGCCAGTACTTCCTCACCTGTCGATAGCTTAACTTTGCCTGAAAACTCCAGCTCCGCCCTGTCTACTTTCTCGTTGACTACTATCCCCTCCACCGTGTAAACAACCGGTTTACCCTCCTCACCTAATCCCAGCATCTTGTCTGTGAGAACTGAGCCATAGAGGCTGTGTCCTTCTTCCATCACAACGAGCCAAGTAGCATTGCTGTGGTATGGGTAGCCTAATGGTTCAGCCGCCTTCTTGGACGGTTTCTCCAAGAAAGTCTTGTTGATCCAGCCGTTCTGAATAAGTATCTGTGCTATAGCGAGGGCAAACGCAGCATCCGTAGCCGGTTTTATCGGCACCCACACTATGTTTCCGCCTGCCGCTGTTCTCGGCGATAAGGGGTTAACATAGTAAACTTTCAGCCCCACCTCCGCCGCCCTTTCAACTAGAAGGCCTTGCCCAGTGGCTCCGGGATGGAGTCTGCCCATCGCCGCACCCGCCATTATTATGACTTTCGCCCCCATTACGTCTGGGTTAATGTCATAATAACCTGACCACAGGTAGTTGCCGGCGTAGAAAGCCAGCTGACATGAGGATGTGTGACGGAGCCAGTTTACACTTCCAAAAGCAGTTATGAATCTGTTGGTAAAAACATCTGCATTGTCCTGGCCTCTCCCCCTCATATAGACTAGCATATTGGCTTTTGTTCCTAGGTCTGGGTTGTCAGGATCCACTAAAACGTCTTCAACCTTAAGCCCTTTCTCACCTAAGGTTTTGGCCCATTTCTCCTTGAATGAGGCCAGCAGAACCTCCAACTCATCAGCCGTCACCTTTTGGTCAGCAGCCTTGGCCAGCAATCCGTCGACATCTCTCTTGATGCTTGCTAAGAGCTCGTTTGGGTTTTCAAATCCCGCATCCTGCAACTTCCCATAGACAAACAGCTCCTTCAAGCCCGGTAGTCTCTCACCTGTCTCCTCTATAGCCCCTCCTTCTACAATCTCTTTTATAAGATGCTCCCAGCTTATCTCCTTCCATTTACCGCTACCTCTAGGCCCGGCTCTTTTCAAAGGCCTCACAATTCTATAGGGGTCGTAAGCGTAATGTATCCCATCCTGGCCCCGTGGGCAAAGTGTTCCGGTTACCAGCAGGGATGTGTGTGCAGGTGTTTTGTAGTCTAAAGCGTTGTAGCGATGGCGTTGATGATTTACTGATACGTACCTGTTGTATGGATGATATGGGTTACCTTCAATTCTGTCAACAACCTCGACCCCGTCATAGACAGCCACCCTGACCCTTATCCCACATCTAACGTTACAGCCTAAACACGATGAATACACATATCTGACACCGGCTCCTGTGAGCTTGTCGGGTTTGTATAGCACTGATGATGGTTTTATGATTTTTTCAATCGTGTTCCAGTAACCTGCTAGGAAGACGCCAAGAGATGCCGCACCTACGACCCCTTTAACAGCCGTTCTTCTACTGACCAACTTCTCTCACCTCCAGCGGGAAAACGATTGAGAGCAGAATGAAGAGGGCTATGCCTGCCGCCGCCGGGGCGATCGTCTCCAAAATCCATAGGCCGTGAAGCTCTGCTTCAAATAATGCAAGTCCAGTCTTGGATATTAGCTGAGCGTTGATGAGAATGTTCCACTTATTGGCGAATGTTCCGGCTAACGCTACTAATGATACTGCTATGCTGATGGCTGGGTATCGAATGGAAAGTATGGATACGAAGAATGATACCATTAGCAGTGCTATTACAGTATAAAAGAGTGGTATGAGTGTTGTCACCATTTCAGCCGTTGAGGGTGACCAAAACCACCAGACAGCCATCTGCAACCCTGTCAACGCAGCCACCGAGAGCGAGCCTGCCGCATGTATCTTCAGAATAGGTATGAGGACTTCACGCTCCAACGATTTCAGCCTCCAGAGATAGTAGACAAGTATGAAAATCGCTGTGGCCACTACGAATGTGTCTGCGAAATATATTATTGGAAGCAGCGGCCACCATCTCCACACAGGGTTCCATGTCTGAGTGATTAGCATCGAAGCCGGGTAGATTCCCCACAACGTAAGAGGCACAAGCATCGCAACTGCAACCAATTTAGCCACAAGCTCTGCCTTGCGATAATTCTCAGAAGTAGTTATACCCAAGCTGAAGAAATTGTATACTCTCTTTTTTACGCCGGTAAATCTCAGCGATGCATGGTAGGAATGGTAAGAGAATGTTAGGACCGCGAATATTATGGACAGGATTAACGCTATAACCCAAGCCCATGATTGGAAGGCTGTCAACGAGATTCCTGGGTTTGTTGGGGTAGGTGATAGATGTGGCGACGTGAATATCAGGACGGCCCTATTGGCTGAGCGGAGGTCTGCCAATGGTCCTAGAAGCACTACCGCGAAGAAGCCTATGCCAAGCATCGTCATCAGGGGAATGGCTTTTCTGAGAGAGCCTGATAAATAGGCTAGAGAGGCGAGAATGAGGAGGTCGGCTCCAGATATCAGCAGAGTGTATGTAAACAGGACTGGATGCCAGAGAAGCGGTTCAGCGGCTTCGTTTGGGAAATAATATCCTGGCAGCATCTCACCTGTTCACCTCGTCAGGCAAATCTAGGTAGTATATCTGGGGTTTGGCGCCGGTGTATGGTTTCAGGACTTGAGTTGGCTTACTAGTCACAATCTCTGTCAGTTCGTTCTCTTCTTCTAGAAGGCCGAATACCCTAGCACCTGTGGGGCAGGCTTCTACGCATGCCGGGAGAAGACCATACACAAGACGGTGGTTACAGAAGGTACACTTATCTGCAACTCCTTTAACTGGGTTCATAAACCGGGCTCCATAGGGACAGGCTTTCACACATGCACCACATCCGATGCAGAGCTCGTCGTTCACTAGGACAAGCCCTTCAGCCGTCTTATACGTTGCCCCAGTTGGGCACGGTGGAACACATGGTGGGTCTTCACAGTGGTTGCACTGCTTGGGCACGAAGATTCTAGTTCCATTTGGTTTCTCTATATTTTCTATCCAAGTTCTAAAGTCTCCGAGCGGGACATTGTTCTCTGCTGCGCATGCGACTACGCAGGCCATGCAGCCGTAGCATTTCTCCACATCGACCAACATCGAATATCTTTTGGTGGTCTTTTGTGTAGCCGCTGGCGTTAAACCGGCAGTCGCCGTCAAAAGAACTGTTGAAGCTGTTTTTAGGAAGTCTCTTCGTGACTGTTCAATCACACAATTGTAATCTTACGCATTTATATAATATCGTCTCTTTGTTTGAATATCTTTTCATACATTTGTATATAGATCATCCCTCCTCAGGCCGGATATATCGGCTACTGTGTGAAAAAGCTTCGACGGCTTTGAACTTGCCTCTAAAATTCTGTCAAGCAAAGAGCTGCCCAAACCAGAGTCGTTGAAAATTTCCTGAACTCACCTCCTACCAGAGCCAAATCGTCTTCGCTGGTTTCCTCTCCTCTATCTTGAGTTCTTTATAATATTTTGAAACCATTCGCAAAACCTCTCCAGCCAGCTCTATTATCACATCCTCTATCGTGATGTTTTCGAAACCATGTAAAGCAAATCATCAGTCCTACAGCAATGGAAGACTACAGACAGCCTAGGAATTTTTGCTTACATGGCCCTACCCTAGTTTGCATGCCTTGGATAGGGTTTGTGGATGAAGACAAGGCTGAGGGTGAGGGGGCTGCTGCCTATGAGCATTTGAAGATGGCTAGGGACACCGTAGCCAACATCTACAAAGCCCTTAGCCTCAACCCCGATGCGATGGTCAGGCATCTAGACCTCTACATGGCTGTGATGCGGGGGAGCTTACCAAGTGGGTGTGAGAGAGCCCGTAGCTACAACTGTGAGCCGCTTCAACGGCTGCGGATACTGTGTCACGTACCATGAGAGAGCACTCAACCAATATAACATCGAGCCCCTCTCTGAGGTAGCGACTAATGCTGACTTACCGAGAAGCTGGCCAGAAACCCATCACAAGTGACTAAGGATGATGTGGACGAGTCGGGTGGTGGGCCTCAGCGACAGGGAGATACTATACCTAGTTCTTATCACCGCCTATTGGGGTGACGCTTGGTCTGGGTCTGGAGCTGGAGTAGTGGTGGGAAAAGTATAGACGTTGATGAGGGTTTGGAATGCACTCTTCAGGAGCTCTGCATAGATGTCCGCACTGTAGTAGCGCCCCCTGACCATCTGTATGGGGGTGGCCCTGAACGGCCCCTCTCCAGCTGATATTATGTATGTGATGGGCTGGCCAGGCCTTATCTCAAAGCCTCTATAGAGTAGTCTCTTGACGGCTGTCACGTATCTCGGTGTGTGGCTGTATTGCTGGGGTTTCATAGAGAGGCTGTTGGTTATTGCCAGCTCATTCACGTCTACCTCACCTGAGTATATGCGCTCCAGATATCTGCGGAGAATCTCATAGCACTCCATGGCCTTCGCCCTCAACTCCATAGGGTTGTGGGCTTGCGCCAGCTTCTCGAGCATCTCCATCTGAGCCATCTTCACCAGCTGTGGAGTGTCCCTCCTCCTCAGTTCTATACCCCTGTACTTTATTCGGCCGTCTGTGAAGATTCCGAAATATCGGTTGTTGACAGGCCTACCCTGATGCGTCTTTGATGGTAGGAAGGCTATCCACCTATACCGGCCTTCATAGCTCACCGGAAGCCCAACCCTATCCTCTATTGCCTTGGCCAAGCCCATGTAATCCTCGTCACTTGCATCATCTTTTACAACCCATAGACAGTCAACTATCCCATGTATCACATGGAACCCCAGCTCCTCAGCAGTCTCCACACTTCTCATAAGAGTCTCCCGGGCTAGGGAGCAGACAGTCATGTGGGCCTCACGGCTGCCGAACTTTGCCTTCCGAAACCCTAGGTAGCCGAATGATGTTACAAGTATCCATTTGAGGGCGTCGGCCCGCTGCTTGTAAATCTTCAGCCCTGTCTCCTTGTAGAGTCTCTTGTAGCTCAGCCTCTTACGTAGCGGTATCTCTATTGCTCTGGGTACTATGCCGTTCCACCTCCTGCATATGTGGTAGCCCAGCTCCGGTATATCAACGCCATTACAGCATCTACAGTTTACAGTCTCGCCGCTTATGTTATGCTTCAGCATGAGCATGGGGTAGAGGCTCTGGAAGTCCAGCTCAGCCACATTCCAGTAGACTCCTGGGATGTGGTCGAGTATCCATCCACCCCTATCAGCTATGGCAAGATGTCTGGCCGTCATATAGGATGGCTTACCACTCTTCCAAGGCAGTAGGATGTCGTGGATGTAGGCTTGGTGGTATTGGAGGGATGTCATGCAGCTACCTATCGTATATCTAGCCGCATCCTGTAACGGCACACGGGCTGTCCTAGCCACCTCCACGACGCCCTCAAACCCTGTCTCACCATATAGTAGTGAGTTAGATGTGTCTATATGTACCCTGCCGACTAGCTTGAAGGCTCTGAACCTATGGTAGACTCTACCATAGCTGAGATATGTGGTGGATGATGGTTTATGCACAGGCTCAGCAGCTCGTCCCAGCCTTATTCTGAGACCGTTGACTGCAGCCCTGCGGTGGAGGTAGGGTAGGGTGAACCCATCACCCCCAGATGTGAGCAGAATATCAACGTCATCCAACATCTTCTCCAGACCCACCAGAATATCTTCCTCCCCACCGTCAAGCACCACCACCTCATCACCAAGCCGAAGCCTAGCTGACACGAGCCTGTCGGAAAACCTTGGCATTAAATCCTCCTGCTCCACAGAAATATCCAGGTGGGCAGTCGTGAAGACTGATGTGTCATATTCTATATCCTCCACACTATCTAAGACCCTCATATCTCTCAAATCTATGAGGGCTGTTGGATGGAGGTTGAAGTGGTATAGGAGTTCTTGGGTTGGCGGCAAGTCCACATTATAGACTTCCAGTCCTCCAAGGCCATAAAGTATCTTGGCCAGCCGTATCTTCTCATCTGCTGGAGTGGATATCTCCAGAACCCTGATAGGCTGCGAGTCTGGCCTGACAATCTTCTTGGTGGCGCATACCTCATATCTATCGGCTAGAGCTCCCCCAAGCCATTCAAGTCTCTTGTGGGAGCCTGACACATAAAGCTTGGGCATCCACTTCACATTGTGTTGTGTGACATGCCCATGCCTGTCCTTAACCCAGAGAGTTGCAGAGCTGCTTCTCGATATATGTAGGTCGAGGAGCCACCCCATCACGCTGGATGTTGTTGATGTGTCCTATTTATAATGGGAGAGCTGTCTGAAAATGGGAATACTTCAACAAGACCTCCAACCACTGCTCCTCCGTGAGGACTCCAAACCTCTTCTCATAAAGTATCTCTCCGTCTGGGGATATGAGGAATACAGTCTCCTGAGAGACCACGTGCGCGGCTAGGAGAAGCTCTATGCTGGGCTTTGCCACCAGCCATTCTGAAGGTGCGTCAACCCTTCCGAGGAAGCCCTCTATCTCACCAACTGTCTCGCTAGGGTCGAAGCTCGCCAGGACAACATCTATCCTTCCACGTATTTCTGGATAGATCTTCGAGAGAGCTGAGACGTTTCTGCTGCATGTTGGGCACCACGTTGCGAAGAAGACGAGCAAGACTGGCCTATCCCCTCTTAAGACCTCACCCAACGTGAATCTTCTCCCCCCTATGCTCTCCAAACCTATTCCTAGAATATCACCATGTGTCTGTCCATCATGGACATGACGCTCATGCTCAACACCGCCTAGCTTTTGGCGTAAATACTGTATGACGCCGTCCCACCCCATCAATGAGCCACCGTGAACCATCACGTGAGCTAGAGCCGCATCTAGCTTCTCGAACGCCACGATGCCATGCTTCATAGGGGTTGGGGTGTCCGAGTCGATCACAAACCAAGCCTCTTCAGCATCGATAACATAACCTGTCCCGAAGTCGTGGGCAGCTACAGCTGCTAGTTTAGCAGTCGGCCACACACCCTGCACAGGCTCGATGAATCTCTTGAAGGAGAGGTAGTGGATCAGCATGCAGCCAAGGTCATCATAGTATAGAATATCATCGTCCACCTGTATGTATGCGGAGAGGTTCACACTATTTATGACCATGCCGCAATATGCGCATTTCCTTCCCAATGGTGATGGCCATGCATTTCTCACTATCAGTCTAGAGGCGATGAGAAAGGCTGGGACTGCGGTTAGCGCCAGCCCCCCTCCTACAATCAGTAGGAACCTTCTACGCAATGACCTCCACTACACCATTCATCCATGGGTGGAGCGTGCAGCTATATCTATACACTCCAATGTTATTGAAGGTATAGCTGGCCCGTTGGCCTGGTTGAAGTATAGAGTCGAATAGCCTATCTATACTGGTTGCGGTGTGGGGTACTATGTCCTCATTAACCCATATCACCGTGTTGTTCACACCTCTCACCAGCTTCACATGTGGGGGTTCGAAAGTTTTGCTGGTGTCTGTGCTGCTACCCACTGGGTTGACGATGGTGACCTCTTTGGGAGCGGCTGCGGTGTATGGGTTGGTAGTGTATGTGCCAGTGGTTTTGGGGGGCGTTGACGTGGTATGTGGTGGTTGGGAGGGCTGGGGGTAATAGAGGATGGCCAGCCCTGCTGCCGTAACCGCAACTATTGTAACGGCTACCAGTAGGGCTCTGGACTGCATTAGCCTACTCCTCAATGATGATAAGCCCTATCATTCCTGCGTCGGCGTGACTGACCACATGACAGTGGAACAGGTATACCCCTGGCTTGTTATAGACCAGCAGTATGGTGTCAGCCGCTCCCGGCACTAGTGGGACTATCTGCGCCGGCCAGCTCCTACCCGCTAAGACATATTGTGATTTGTGGTCGCCGACATGTGCGTGGAAGCTATGGTATAGGTCCCCAATGTTGATGATGTGAAATCTCAGTCTTTCACCGAGTTTAGCCTTGAATACTGGTAGTGTCTTGTTAAAGAGCTGGCTTACCCCCTCGAGACCCTTAAGGTTGGGATATATGGTGCTCTTTCCTAAAAATACCTTCTCCAGCTCGGGCTCACCACCGGGGATACCCATGGCGTCCATTATGTAGAATGGTCTCGGCCCCGTTCCCACTATGGCATCCTTCACCGCAGGTGTCTCAGCCATGAAGATGACGAAATTTCTCGCAGGCGGCTCATCAATCTCATCCACTATTATCGCCCCATAGAGCCCCATCAGCATGTGGTCCACAATCCTGAGCCCACCATCTGCCGAGTGGCAATGATAATACCAGATACCTGCCTTGGTAGCGGGCCATTCATAGACCCATTCGCCGCCGGGGGGAATCATAGAGCCTGCGCCAACCCCTGTCACTATGTTCACCTGGCTTCCATCATGTTTAAGGTCATAGAAGGGTAGATGCGGGTGCAGGCTGTGGGTTAGGTCCAGCTTGTTGATAGCCCTCACCCTAATGATGTCGCCCACCTTGGCGTATAGGGTTGGGCCCGGCACCGTTCCATTGTAGGTCCATGCCTTCCATACGACTCCGGGAGCCAGCTCTATCTCAGCAGGCTCTATCACTATGGTGTATTCTCTGACATTGGATGGCTGGGCCTCAACCTTCACCAGCTCCGGAAACCATCTGGGCAGACCGTAGACCGCTGAGAGATAGCCTAGGAGGAAACCTGCCACTAGTATGGCTACCAGTACATAGGCGCCTCTCATGCCGGAGCCGCTCCCAGCCTTTAATTTTAACCTGTGTATATAATTGCATACATTTGTAGACACGACGATAAGTAGTCCCGTACATATGCGGGTACCGTATGATTGAGGCTACTATACGTCTCCCACCCATCTGCCCATGGATGAACATTCTTAGTGAGAGGGTGAAGACGATGAGGTTTGTCAGTTGCAGGCCTGTCTTCGAGGGCAGTGGGTCTAGTGCTGTGGTGATGTTTGATATGGATGGTTCCCCCTCTGAGCTAGCGGCCCATGTAAAGCGTTGCTCCAATGTTGTAGGTTGCTCACTTGTGAAGCTGGGAAAGAGGACTGGTGTTGGGATGGTTGTATCATCCAGATGCCCATGTAGGGAGCTGGGATTATCTGAAAACCACATTCTAGAAATAGCTTTCACCGGGAGTTTCTTAGTGATGAGGCTCTTGCTGCCCGATAAGCGTGAACTCAACTACATACTTGATAGGTTGAGACGGGGCAATGTAGGATTTAGGGTTATCAGGGCTGGTAGGCCACGAACACCTGAAACACTGACCTCTAGGCAAGAGGCGGCTCTGGTTCATGCGTATCTGGGGGGATACTTCAACTATCCAAGGCCAAAACCACTGGTCAAGCTGGCAAGGGAGCTCGGCCTATCGCCATCGTCTTACTCTGAGACCCTAAGACGCGGTATTAAGAAGGCAGTCATGAGGCTTTTGTCTGTTGAGGCGGCTGGAAGGCTAAGCCGTTCCGAGTCATTGTCTGGACATTAGGATGCCCGCCCCTTCACGAAGAGTATGGTGGCGTATAATCCTAATCCGACCATGTGTTGGGCGGTTGGCAGCTATTACTTATTTATGCCGCCTTTGAGCAATAACAGCTTCAGACCCCAAACACTACACCCTTGCTATACTTTCAATCACGTATTCTGGAATTAGCCTATTATAGAGGATGGGCTGAGACGGATAAATTACAAGCATGTAATTTTTTCTCCATGATGGATGGGAAAACGGGATAACTGTTAAATGTTTTAGACGGCTTGGCCATGTTAGGAGGGGTTGTCGATGCTAACCGCTGGAATAATGCTGTTGATGTCTAAACTACCCTCTGAAGAGCGTTTGGAAATAGTTATTTTAAGACTTTCCAGAGCTCATCTCTTATTGGCTCATCAATTTGGGTTATGCTATTCCTGCCTATAAGCAGTCTGCCCTCCCGTCTCCTGACAATACGTCCTATGGGCTTGATCCCCATTCTCCTCAACATCCTAGGATTAAGGGTTGGGGTGGTGGCGAGAAGGACTCCCGAACTCACGAGTCTAAGTGGGTCAAGCCCCATGGCCCGGCATATCCGCTGTGTTACTTGCGTCACCGGTATCTCATCAGCCATGACCTTGAACCCCATCCCAGAAGCTTTGGCCAGCTCGTATAATCCGCCTAGGACGCCGCCTTCAGTTGCATCATGCATAGCATTCACAGTGCTGGTGGCCGATAGGTGGAGGGCCTCCCGCACCACACTTATCCACCTGTAGTACCCCCTCGCAGCTCTTATGTCCGAGCTGCTCACACCTTTTTTCTTGAGAGTATTCTCAAAATCCGTGGCTATGATCGCCGTCCCCTCCAGCCCAGCCCACTTAGACATCAAGATCCAATCACCTACCTTAGCCTCAGATGAAGTTACGAGCCGGCGGGCGACCAGTGGGCCCATCATGTGCCCCACGACCACTGGGGATAAGGTGTATGGTGCTATCTCCGAATGACCAGTAACTATCGCTACTCCAATAGAATTGGCGGCCCTCTCCACCTGCCTCGCAATCTTCCCTACATCTGAGGCAGTGCTCTTGGGAGGCATGAGAATTGTTGGCGAGAACCAAGTCGGCCTTCCGCCGCAGACGGCCACGTCGTTGGCTGATGCATGTACGGCCAGCCAGCCCACCATCTCCCTCGAGCCAGTTATGGGATCTATGGAGAGAATGTAAATACCACTGCTAAGATGGACTGCACCTGCATCCTCGCCGAACTCGGGCCACAAAACCACATCTCTCCGACGCCCTCCTACGTGGGTGAGGACCATTTTACGGAGAATATCCTCAGGTAGCTTGCCGGTGGGTAGGTAAACTCGGTGCCTCCTCATATCCTTGTCTCCAGCTACTCTTGGGCCTCACGCCAAGCCCGCAGTATCCCCGCAGCCCTAGACGCGTCTCCGCTGCTGTTCACCCTCTGGAGGAAACGGAGTTTGGGGTCGAAGACTCTGAGGCTCTCCGCAGAGATGTAGAGGATATTCCTCACACTCCTCAGTATCTCAGGCATCTGTGAGTTGGGATGGACCGCCATGGTGTCGAGGAAGGGTTTGACCTGGTAGGATGCAGGTGCATATTCAGGCCTGTCGATTTGTGGACGTGGTATACCGGCTGTGAATTTTCTGGTGATTTCCAAGAGGAACGTTGTTAGGTTCCTCGTTATGAGCGGTGTATCACACCTCAGTAGCAGTAGTCTCTCTCCTCTAGATGCCTGAAAGATGCCCTCCAGCTGGCTCCTCACATCAGCGGTCTCAGGAGGTATTGGCACAGCCCGTGCGCCATACTGCTCACACACTTCCTCATAGTCAGCCATGCCATCGGCCACACATGTAACCACCAGGTCGTCGACATCATCGGGAATCGAGTCGAGAACATACTCTATCATGGGTCGACCGTCTATCCTCAGAAGGCCCTTCGGCCCCATATTGGCCATTACTGCAGCTGTGTATGATCGTTGCGCCATAGCCTTGCTAGCGCCTTCCCAGCCTCTCCTTCAGCTCTTGGATTAGTGGTGGAAGTATCTTATATATGTCAGCTACTACTGCGTAGTCCGACTCGGACATGATTGGCGCGTTAGGGTCTGTGTTGATGGCTAGGATTAGTTTGGAGTCCCTTATGCCCACTAGATGCTGTACCTGACCGGAGATTCCTAGAGCTAAGTACGTCTTAGGCCTCACCCTCTTTCCCGAGAGTCCTATATGTCTATCCTCACTCATCCACTTCAGGTCGCCGGATATCGGCCGGCTGCAACCAACCTCGGCCCCCAGAATACGTGCCAGCTCCTCAGCCATGGCTAGGTCTTCCTTCTTCTTGAAACCACGGCCAACACCAACTATGAAGTCAGCCCTCTCCAGCTCCACATGACCTTCAGCACGCTTCGAGACCTCCAAAAGACCAATCCTCGGACCGGTGAAGTCTGCCTCTAGCCTCGACACCCTAGGCGGTTGGCCGTTTTTTTCATCAGGCCCCGACGTTGCTTGGAGACCCACCACATAGGGCCGCATCTTCAGTAGAAGAGTTGCCTGGTATGCACCTCCCAGCACAAGCTTCTTCACCAGTATCCCATCTCCCACAATCTCCATGTGGGTGCATTCAGTGGCGTAGCTCCCCCCTACTAGTTGGGCCACCCTCGGCCCCACTTCCCTACCATATTTGGTGCTGCTGAGGAGGACAATGGTGGACGCGGTTTCTGCAACCGCCTTCCCCAGCGCCTCAGCCATAACGGCTGGCCCACCAGCAGCCGCCTCCTCTGACACTGTATAAACCGTCGAGACGCCGGCCCGGCCGTAAAGGTCTAGGCTCTGTTGGTCGGGCTCACCTACGTGCAGGATGTTGATGGAAGAGCCTAAGAATTGCTTAGCCGCTGCGGCTGCTAACCGTGAAGCCAGGAGTGTGTTCTCGGCGTGGACCAGTATGGTCATCTCCTAGCCATCCCCTCCTCTAAGATTATGTCGGCCAGCTTGGCTGCCAGTTCCTCCGGACTTCCCTCCAGCCTCTGCCTACGCCTCTCAACCTTGAGGGCCTTCAGCTCCTTCAGCTCCACCGTGGGCTGAAGCATATTCTCTGAGAGACCTAGGTCTGTGAGCTTGTACTCGTGGATGGGTTTCCTTGAGGCTGCCCTAATCATGAGAAGGCTTGGGAGACGGGGTGTGTTTATCTCAAGCCCAACAGTGACCACGGCTGGTATACTACACTCAGCCACATGCACACCCTCCTCCATCACCTTCCACGCCCTCAGCCTACTGCCTTCCAGTTCCAGTCTGCTGGCGTAGGCGATGTGTGGGACGCCAAATATCTGGGCCAGCCTAGGGCCTGTCTGATAGTCGCTGTTGTCTAGGGATGCCTCTCCACAAAGAATAAGGTCCCATCTCCCGCACTTCTCCACCAGTTTGGAGAGGAGGGTAGCTGTTACATGGCCGTCGGGAGAGCTGGCGAGTGGGTGTGAGATTATGTGGGCCTCATCCGCACCCATGGCCAGTGTCTCTCTTATGAGAAGCTGGTTGACGGATGGGCCTGCACTTACTACACTCACTTTTCCGCCGCCCAGCTTCTCCCTAATCCTAAGAGCCTCCTCGAGAGCGTTAAGGTCGAAGTCGCTTATCTTGGATTGGGTCTGGTTAAACATGGGTTCCAGTGTTTCAGGATGGGGTTTCAGCTGGTATATGTCAACCGTCTGTTTCACACACACAACTATATCGGGCACCTGTTACACCCCATTTCCCACACATGTAGGGGCCTAAAAAACTCTAGACTAGCCATTCTAGAGAGCCTCCGCCACTATCTCAGCTATGTCCCTCAGCCTCACCCTCTCCTCGAGACCCGAAATCCTGACAGCGTCGTTGAACATCTGCAGGCAGTAGGGACACTCCACAGCTAGCGTATCTGCGCCAGTCTCCACCGCCTCCCTGAGCCTTATCACGCTTTCCCGCTCCCGCCTAGGCACTTCATACCAGTAGGTGCTGCCACCAGCTCCACAGCAAAAGCTCTGTCTACCCCTCCTCACCATCTCCATGAAGCCAGACGCCGAGCTCCTGAGGATGGCTCTGGGCTCTTCTATGATGTTGTTAATTCTACCGAGGTAGCAAGAGTCGTGCAGGGTAATTTTTGAGGCTAGCGGACTCCGTATCTTTAGCCTACCCTCCCTTAGCAGCTCGCCGATAAGCTGGGTATGGTGTATCACTTTGAGCTGGGCGCCCAAGTCGCCATATTCATTCTTGAGCGTGTTGTAGCAGTGGGGGCAGTTGACAATTATCTTACCAACATTATGAAGCCTAAACTTTTCAATATTGGACAAGGCCATCTCCTGAAACCTGCCCTCCTCCCCAATCCTCCTAGCTGGATCTCCCGTACAACCCTCCTCCTCACCCAAGATACTGAATGAGACCTCCGCAGCCTGGAGTATCTTAACCACGCTCCTTACGATCTCTCTACTTCTCGCGTCATAGCTGGAGGTGCATCCAATCCAATATAGGTACTCAGCCCCGGGGTTCTCCGAAACTGTTTTGACTCCCATGGCCCTCAACTCATTAATGAATTCAGCCTTCTCCGCCTGGGGAAGCCCGTATGGGTTCTGAACCCTAGCCAGATTCATCAGCATAGATGATTTCTTCTTCTCAAGTCTACCCTCGAAGGTTAGGGCTCTCCGAGCCTCTAGGATGTACTCAAGAGGGCTTATGAGCACCGGGCATGCCTCAACACATGCCGCACAGGTCGTACACGCCCAAACTTCATCTTCACCCAACACACCATCGGCGAAAAAATCCCTCCCCCCACCATTCCACATCTCCACCTTCAGCTTCTGCACCACCATCCTAGGCGACAGTGGTGTACCAGCCTCATATGCGGGGCATGCTGCCTCACATCTACCGCAGTCTGTGCATGCGTCTAAGCCCAGCCTCTGCCGCCAGCTCAGCTCTGAGATTCTCCTAGCGCCTATCGTTATCTCTGCTGAGGGTTCCAGCATGTCTAGGCGGAAGGGTGTGAGCATCTTGCCCGGATTGTCAGGTCTCATGTTGGAGAAGTATATGTTGGCAATTGTTGTGAAGATGTGGAGTAGGTTGGTGTAGGGTATTAGGGCCACCATGGTGAAGGCTATTATGGCGTGGCTCCACCACAGCCCCCTATAAACAGCAATCTGTGTCTCCACACCTCCCAACCCACCCATCAATGGTACCAACGAATATCCCACGAAGCTAAAACCACTCCACCCTCTAGGCTGGATACTATGCCTCAGCCCCTCGAGGAGATAGCCGGTGACTGCTATGAAAATCAGACCTGCAAGTGTGAGAATATACTCTGCCCTTGGCCTCAGCCTCCCCTCCTTTGCCACCAGTCTCCTGAAGACAAGTATGGACAGGCCGGCGAGAAGCGCTAGCCCCATCAGGTCTAGGATAAATTCGTAGAAGAGGTAGAATTCTCCCCGCAATATGGAGCCTCCCAGCAGACGGAGTATGTCATAGTCTATGAAGACTAGGGCTGTGCCTATGAAGAGTGCTATAATGCCCGAGTATATCGCCACATGCATAATCCCAGCCGTCTTCTCGGCCAAGACCTTTCTCTGGAGGAGAGCATATCTCACTGTGGCTGTAACCCTTTCAGGCATGTCTCTGAAAAGTTCCTGCCACACGTCTCTGACACCATAGAATCTAAGGCGGCGGTAAACTCCATAAACTAGCGCGGCCCCAAACGGTATGAGGACAATATACATGATCAAGTCCGTGCCGGCAGGCATAATCGTGTAGGTCTCTCTAAAGGGCGTCTCCAACGTGTAGCCTAGATGCTACTTTGACCATTTAGGTTTTGCGGCCCTGCTCATATGAGAGCTTATACCACAACCTCGCCGGCAGAGAGCTGATGACCACCAAGATAGTTCGGTGCAGGAGATGTGGAAACCTCCAGCTCACAGTCGCGACCAAATCCTACAAAGGCGTCCGATGCAGCTCCCAAAATACTGCGAGAGGACCCACTGTTCTTAAGGTCTGCAGCGACTCCACTACGGTGTGCATGTCACTGGCCAAATTGAGGGAGTCCAACCCGCTCCGCTTTAAATATCAGGCAGACCCACAGCATGACATGGCCGAGGAGACCGAGAAACATGGCAAGCTGGCTGTCTCCCTCGCACCTCTATATGGCGGAAAGTTGGAGATAGTCCCAAAAATACCCGTCCGCTCATTGGAGGACTTTTCCGTATGGTACACACCGGGTGTGGCAGCAGTGTGTAGAGCAATCAAGGAGCAGCCAGACCTCAGCCTCCACTACACCGGCCGCTGGAACACCATCGCCGTGGTAACCAACGGGACTAGGGTTCTTGGGCTTGGAGACATAGGGCCTGAGGCGGCACTACCCGTCATGGAGGGGAAGGCCCTAATATTCAAGTACTTAGGCGGGGTCGATGCATTCCCCCTATGTATCAACGCTGAAACTCCAGAAAGGTTTGTTGATGTAGTCAAGTCACTGGAGCCTGGACTGGGTGGAATCAACTTGGAGGATATTTCGTCACCTGACTGCTTTAGGATACTGGATGTATTAAGGGATAGTCTCCAGATACCTGTCTGGCATGATGACCAGCTCGGCACCGCATCAGTCACCTTAGCCGCCTTGATAAACTCCCTCAAGATAGTGGGTAAGAAGCTGGGCGACCTGAAGATTGTACTCTTCGGTGCCGGTGCTGCCAACATAGCCACGGCCAGGCTTCTGGAGAAAGCTGGGGCCAACCTTGGGAATGTGATTCTTGTTGATAGTAGAGGCATACTCCATTCAGAGAGGCATGACATGGATGAACTGATGCTCCGGAACCCGTGGAAGTATGAGCTGGGCCTGAAGACCAATAGGGAGAAGCTAACCGGGAAGCTTCAAAATGCTCTGGAGGGCTCGGATGTCCTGATAGCAGCGTCCAGACCAGGTCCAGGTGTTATCAAGAAGGAGTGGGTTAGGACAATGGCCGACGATGCGATAGTCTTCGTGCTGGCTAATCCCGTTCCTGAGATGTGGCCGTGGGAGGCCAAGGAGGCTGGTGCTAGGATTGTAGCCACGGGTAGAAGCGATTTCCCCAACCAAGTCAACAACAGTCTCCTCTTCCCCTCGGTCTTCAGGGGTGCACTAGATGTGAGGGCTAGAAGAATAACTGACGGTATGGTCTTGGCTGCCTCCAAGGCCTTGGCCGAGTATGTTCCTGATGATAAGCTCTCGGAGGATTACATTATTCCGACGATGGATGATTGGGAGGTCTACGTCTATGTGGCGGCATCGGTGGCCGAGCATGCTGACCGTGAGGGCGTGGCTAGAAACCCACTCTCATATGACGAGGCGCTGGTGAGGGCTAGAAAGATAATCAACAGGTCTAGGAGGATTCTAAAGGCCCTGATGAATGAGAACATCATAGCCCCCCTGCCGAAGGTTGAGTAGCCGTGGCCGAGCTAACATTTAGGAGAGCGGCTCCCGCCGACTTGGATAGGCTTATAGACCTAAACATGAGGCTGAAGAGGTTAAATGAGGAGTTTGACCCACTCCTTAAGGTCAGGGATGATATCCAAGAGATCTCGAAGAAATATCTGAGCGAGGCCATGTCGTCCAGCAACTCGCTGGTGGTGGTGGCCGAGGATAATGGAAGGGTGGTGGGCTTCCTCAAGGCTGACATAAAAGAGAGAATCTTCTACAAGCCTAGGATGGAGGGCAATATAGTGGAGTTCTACCTACTGCCTGAATATAGGAGAAGAGGACTAGGAGCAGCATTCCTAGAATACGCCATAGACCTCCTAAGAGATAGAGCAGAGATAATCACGGCTGAATTCCCCTCCCTCAACGAAATAGCCACAGAGTTCTACACACGACTAAAGTTCCGGGGGATAATAAGCATTTACGCAAGAGAGACTTGACCACCACGAGTCCTCGTACCGTAATACGGTCAAATATATGACTAACTCCAAACAGCATCTACAAATAGACGTGCAGGCCACTCATAACTGCTCCGGAAAACCTAGGCTCCGGTAGTGTGTAACCCACACGCCGACTATAGCCCGGTCAAGTATGGCGGCCTCTCGAGCCGCAGACCCGGGTTCAAATCCCGGCCGGAGCATATGTTAGATTTTTATGTGATTTTGTATTTCTTTTTCTCGGCTTCTTTCTCAATACTCTGTTGCAGTTGGGGCATTTATCTCTGTTGGGGAAGGTTTGACAGCATTTGCCACAATACCATTCTCCCCTGTCATATTGGGGTTGATGGCCTGATGGAATAAATGGGGGCTCTTCATGTTCTTTATAGCTGAAGTATGGTATTCCGTCTTCAACCCATAGGGCTATTCTGACCTCTCTCCCGTTGTTAGCCT
>JAWAEB010000013.1:0-28097 GCA_038891515.1 Nitrososphaerota archaeon
TGCATGGAATGCCTAAGCTATCAGGGCCGATGAGGCAGCAGATGAGGGGTGGGATGGCGCAGCTCGGGATACCTAGCCCATTGTTCGACCTTGCGGGCTTGCTTGAAGTGGTCGGCGGCATAGCTTTGATACTGGGTGTTTTGACACGCGTAGCCGCCTTGCTTTTCGCCATTGAGATGGTTGGAACAACAGCCCTATATCTGTCTAAACTGGGAAAGATTATCCCCCCTCCTGAGATGCTTCATCAAATGGTTTCGGGTTCCCGACGTTTCATGAGAGGGTTTATGGCAGGTGTCGGGGGATGGGAGTTAGACCTCCTAATCTTAGGTGTGGCGTTGCTTCTACTTACCACAGGTGCTGGGCAGATATCGATTGATGGCCTTCTAGGTTTATAATTTATAATCCCTGTATATTTACAGGACGCACGTCGTCTGTTGAGCTTTTGCTAACAGCCGACTCGTAACTATTATGCTGCTGTTCACCCAGCTTTCTCCACTGTACCAGTCTGGAAAACTGTGGATAAACCACATTACAAACAACTCGCTAAGCGCTGTTTTGACAGGGTGGACGTCAAGGCATACCTGTCTCACCAGCCTATGTATTGGTCTTGGCCATTTCAAGTATTGTGTTAGCGGGTGAAAAAGCAGCCACAATCTATTCCGTTAAGCTTACATCCACCGCTGTTCAGGTTTTATCCTTACCTGCTCTGGCCAGCACATCTGTGTTCAACTTGAGTACTCATCATGGTTGCGTTATCAGGTGTTTTAGCGATACTGTTTGTGAGAAGTAGCTAGTTAACATCCATCTCAAAAAGGAGGAGATAATGTCTCCGATGAAACGACCCACATCAAACCCAGTCGTCAGAGCTATTTCTGCTGAATGATTAGGTCTGAGAAGCATTGGCCGCAGACGAAATTTCTCTCCCCTATTCTGCTAGCCATTGAGAACGGCGCTTTACATACCGGACATCGCAGACCGGTTTCAGCTTTTTTGAAGGAGATGCCACATGAGATACAGGTCAACGCGGTAAGCGGTGAAGCAGTTCCACAACCACTGCATATAAGCGCATTGCCTAGGCTAAGAACCTGTATCTGGATAAGCGGTCCTTGCATAGGCCTTCCAGCAATTGGCTTTTCTTGAGCAGGTGTTCTCAGATGCGTTGTTTGCAATAGTGATGAACGGCTGGGTGAAGGTGGCTGCAAGGGGTGTGGGGACGATATCCTCAGAGATGCGGTTGCCGACGAGGTTGCTGAAATGAACAGAGATATGCCCGCAACGTAAAGAAGGCTCCCCCACACACCTGAAACCCCTCCATGAGGTAAGGCCCCTACAGGTGATAGAGTTAAGACTAGTATGGTTGTCGAGGCTACGCCAACCAAGCTAACAGGCGAGATGTAGAAAACCATTGTCCCAAGATTTCTAGCAGCAACGATGTATAGCATGGCTTCAAAGATCGAGTAGAACGTCCAAGCAGCGACCGCTATGAATATTGCGGGCTTAAACGTTTCAGAGAGGGATAGTATGAGTGATATGAAGGTGATGATGCCTAATGTCCAGAGCGCTATGTATGAGTAGCCTAGAAAGCCTAGCCTCTGCCTAAGTCCAAGCCAACCCAACCCCCTCAAAACAATGGAGATAGGATATGTTACCAGCGAAGGATATAAGACGTAGAGTGTGAACAACGGGATGAAGACGAGTGCGTTAAACGCTGAGAGGAAATATCCAATAGCCAGCCGCTTCACAGCCATTCCTTATTCCCTAGCTGTTAATGGGGGACTAATATTTTTTATGACACGTCTGTACTGTCAACAAGTATTACGCCCCCTCTCTTTGAATCTTGAGGCGGAGCAAGTGTTGACCAATGTGATAGTGTTGATAAAAGGTCTTGGAGGAAGTGTTAGGCTGAGGTATGCAAGCCATCCATATGTCGAGGGGTTTGTAAACGGTTTGGAGGTGATCCTTATCCCATGTGTCATGGCAACCAGTACCCATCCTTTACTTCGTCCTTGAAGCTTGAGCCTGTTTTGAGTATGGCTTGGAAAATGTATTTTTCGTGATGTATGCAGCCATGTATCTAACAAGTATTCCCACCTTTACTTTGAAATAGCAACACGTTTCCGCCCCATCCTTTCAAGCTGTTTTAAGAGCCAGACCTATTTCGGAGCTAAGGTGCAGGCCATCCCGTGGATGCCCCTCGCCGCCAAAGGCCTATGTCAATGCGTTTAGAACAGAGTCTGTAAAGCACTGTTTGCGTGGATGTGTAAGGCCTGACATCATTGTAACTAGCGTGCTAGTAATTAATTGATTGTAGCTGCTTAGAAAGGCAGTTTGCTCGTAGTCCAAGCTCATGGAGACAACATCAACATTTAAGCGGGGCCAATGTTATGGAAGGCAGGTTTGAGAGAAGACAGCTGAACGACGGAGATTGCGAGTGCAAGCAGCAGATAATAAGAATAATAGGAACATTGAGCGGCGGCTTAACACATGGTTACAGCAGCTCAATAACTCGCACCAGCAACCCTCAGTCTCTAAACCTTCCCAACT
The DNA here is from genome assembly GCA_038891515.1 of Nitrososphaerota archaeon. Lineage (GTDB taxonomy): Archaea > Thermoproteota > Nitrososphaeria_A > Caldarchaeales > Caldarchaeaceae > HRBIN01. The sequence goes on from JAWAEB010000013.1 coordinate 2,545, forward strand.
TTTTGTCAATAGCTTGGTTGGCCAGTCTGTCTGCCTCACTGTTCTCTACACGCTCCACATGGACTATCTTGAATGATGATAGAGCCGAGATCAGCCCTACTGCCTGCCCATAAAGCGTCATGAGCTTCTTGCTCCTCACCTTATACTCACCCCTTATCTGCCGGACGAGAAGCTGGCTGTCCGAATAAAAGATAGTCTCCCGAAACCCCATCTCCAAAGCCAGCTCCAAACCCTTAATCAACGCAACATACTCAGCCTCATTATTCGTCCTCACACCAACATACTCTCCGAACCGCCTCACGACACCATCCATCACCAGGACCACGCCGACCCCTGCATGTCCTGGGTTGCCCCTTGCGGCACCGTCAATATAGATACGGACAACCCCACTCGAACGGGATTCAGACAGTCTTCTCCGTCACCAGCTGCCTCTCCACGATACGGTATTTCTTGGGGAGCTTCTTGGCAGCCAACTCTAGGGCCTCCCTAGCACTCCTGACTCCATCAGCATAGACCAGCACCCGTAGAACCGGCTCACCCATTTCAACCCTAGCCACCCTGCCCACAGGCTTGCCGAAAGCCCTCCTCATACCCTCCTGAAGCCTGTCAGCATGTGCTCCGAAGATCATCTTATTCTCCCTGATGACATGGTGGGGGTGTGTGGTCACCTCCACGTAGAACTTGTCCACAAGCTTGTCGGTCAGAGCCTTGTTGAGAGCTATTCTCGCAGACTCGATGGCCACATCTCTTATCTGTAGCGTGGTCTCGGGGACGAGAGTGAGTTCGTGGGTGTAGTCCTGCCTGTAGGCTCCTGCAGTGTACTTGGTTATCCTCGAGGCTGGCGGTCCATGAATATACTCATTCCTGGTATATGTCATGCCGTCAACCCGCCTGTAGTTCTTGGCCTTCATGTCTGAAGACCCATCCAGCCGCCGCTAAATAAGTTTATGTGAGTGAGGGCTCCCTGACGAAAATCCTGTACTTCTCCTCCCTGTTCATCAACTCCTCCTGTATCCTCTTGCTTATGGATTCGGCGGGGTTGAGCAAGCCAGTCCTCTTCTTTATATCCTCGAAGCTGGTGAAGTATGCGCGCTCTCTCTCCGATAGAAACTTCTGGAGCATCTTCTTACCTATGCCTGGTATAAGCTCCAATGCGTGTAGACGGGGCGTTATCGGGTTACTCCTATTAAAAAACTCCACGAACCTTCCCTCGTTATCCGCCACCATCTTCTGTATAATCGGCTCAAGGTTGTTACGACCGTTATCGGACAGTTCACTCACATCTAGCCGTCTAATGATCCTCAATATCTCACGTGGGACATCACGTCCAATATATACTCGGACTCCTATCTGAGGCTTGAAACGCTCAGAAACCGCAGCCTCGAGGAGTGTGAAGTACTCCTCTCCAAGAAGGTGGACAATAATTTCGTTTCTGTCAATGGCTACCCTAACATGTGAAGGTCTCCTCTGGGAGGCTGGGAAGACATCCAGAACATATCCGTAGTCCTCATATCGTTTAGCCTTCAACTTCTGCATAGGCTCCTCAGCCCCAGCCTACTAAACCAGCTCCCCGCTAACCGCCGCCTTCACCAGCTTCACGATACTCTGCATCTTCTCCTCGGAGAAGAGAAGAGAAGCCACAAGCCTCTTGTAGCCGCTCAATGTAGCCCTCAACTCCTCAACAGTAGTGGGGCATACATCAGCCACCTGCACCGCCTCCTTCCTAGTAAGCTCAAACTCCCTCACCAGCCTCTCAACCAGCAGCTCAGCCTGCTCGGCGGAGAGTTGCGAGTAGCGCCTTGCATAGCTGAGAACACGCATCTGAAGCGGGCTCAAGCCAGCCTCATGCTCGCTGAGAAGCTTGGCCGCTGTGGCCATGGGTATCTCTATCTTGGAGATTATTTTCCTAGGCATTATGCCTCCACCAAGGGTCTGATATGATCGGGCATAACCGATATCTTCTTGGGTTTATCCCCTTGGAAAACCTCCAGTATATATCCTCTCCCCCTCCTCTCCAGTATCCGACCCACCAGCCCGTTGTATCTTCTATGGGGCATGCCACGGTGGACGCTCGGCTCAATAATCACAACAACCCTGTCACCCACCCTGTAGTCCCTGAGATAGATGTCAGGGATAGGGCCGCTTCTGGAGCCGTGCTTCCTAGTGAGGAGACTTCTAGTCTTCCTCCTAAATCCGCTCGACTTCGGCACTTCCTCGTACCCGTTTTAGTAGCTGACAGCCCCCTTATAACCATGCACCCACGATAGGCTATGGCCCTGTCCTAACCCTAGCCCTGAAAATGTTTAGGATGAAGGCTGCCTGGCCTACCGCTAGGAGTGCGCCGAATATCAAGAGCCCTGCCATGGGCCAGCTCGAATCAAAGGGTAGTGGGTAGGCCCTCCTCGGGAAGCCCTCGGCTCCCATGTAGGCCATCATGTAGAATATTCCTAGCGCACCTAGGGCTGTTAGTATTATGTGAATATAGGCGAGTCTGTTGGATGGATTTCGCCCTGTGAGGAGGCTGTGGCTGTGGTATGCAGCGCCTATCCAGATGAGGGTCACGGCCAGTAGTATAGTCATGAGGTGGGCTGTGGCGTAGTATGTTCCGTGGAGCCTGTAAGCCCATCCGATCGTTCCCAGTTGCATGGCGGCGAACCCGTCCACAATATATATTGTGAAGCCTAGTATGGCTGCGAGTGTTACAGGTGTCAGCCGGAGCCCTTGCTTGTATGAGGTAGCTGAAACGTTGAAGACTGAGAATGCGGCGGCGAAACCTGTCAGCCAACTTGCGATCTGGCCGGTGTAGCTGAGTCCTGCGGGCTGTGACGTGGGCATGGTGAAGAGGTGGTGGGGGAACGCCATGACTGCGGCCGTGGCGTAGAAGATTATGGCGAAGATGCCCAGCTTTTCGCTGTAGAGCCTAGGCTCCACATCCTCGGCCTTCTCCATCCTCAAGGTATATCTTGGGATGAGCCAGTAGACAGTCCCCAAACCCATTATGCCCATGGCCTCCATTAGGTTGTGGGCCCAGATCCAGAAGGGATAGTTGAAGTTCATGGGGTGGAGCACCCAAGCTACCGCCTCGAAGGGTATTAGTCTGATGAGGGTCATGCCTATGAGCGCTGCGGCCAAAAGTATTGCAGATCCCAGCATTGGTATTATGAAAATGTATGGAAGCATGCTGGCCATGCCTGAGGGGTTGAGCGTTCCCACGAACCTCTCAAGTATCAGGGCTTCCTGAGTCTTGCCGAAGAAGATGAGCCGTGATAGAGCGGCTGGGTAGAGGACCACAACCACCGTCACCACGAATATCACACCCCATACGAAGAGTGTCAAAGCATCCACCGTCCAGAGGCCCCGGAAAGCTCCCACAGCTGGGAGGGGGAACATCAGGGTATAGCTGGTCCTAACACCTAGCCATATGGCAGCGAACATCATTAGAAGACCGAGATTCAATAGAAGATATGCCGCTGAGACCAGGGAGCCTCTCACAGGCTTTCCATAGCAGAACCCAGCCCTTAGCAGTGAGAGGGACATCATGAGCTGGAAAAGCCCTCCAAACGTCATCACAACGCCGTGTAGCGTCATGGTCTGATAGTAGCCTGAAAGAGCTGTGACACTCCAGAGGTGTGATATTACCATGAAGAGTCCTGCCCCACCGCCCAAGAGAAACCAGAACAGCGAGGTGTAGAACATCAGCTTGGGCATGGTAATCATGTCCGCCAAAGATGTCCTGACAGTCTTGGAAAACGACAACCCCCTCACCCCACTGTGAACTTGCCGATCATGAGGGCGTGGCCGTCACCACAGTATTCAAGGCATCTGATGATATATTCTCCGGGCTGTAGGGTGAGCACCAGCCTCTCCCTCATACCCGGCATCAGCATTATTGTGGTTATCAGCCGCCCCTCGGGATCATAGATGCCTACTCCATGCATGGTGTCGGTACTCCATGCCACTATCTCCGTGGGGGTGTAGGGTGCGAGCCTATCTGCTCCCACTTTGAAGAACCACATCCCAGCCTCAACAGTCAGTGTCTGCGACGGCTCGGTTCCTGTCTCCACCCCGCCTAACCCGCTGGGCAGCCAGCCTATACTTGCCAGATTTATCACAGCCCACAGACCGCCCACCAGAAGTATCCACAGAACCTCTGAAACCCGACCGCCAGACTCCAAGACACCAAGCCTACCACCCCTACGTACCGAGAGGTAGAAGATGAGGAGAAAAGCGACTAGGAACGGTGTGGTCAAGTATATCAGGAGAAGAAGGGCTCCTAAACCTGTCCACCACGTCATGCCAGAATATATTCCTAAGCTTATATTAAAATAATTTAAGCCTAATATATTAGGCTCCATGAGGCTGTGATAAAGCATAGCCCTAGGCGTCAGGGACACCTCGATCTTGGCACCAGATCTCCTCCTATCCCTAATATGATTCACCACCACAATTCCCATCCCTTCCAGCTTCTTCACATGCCTCCATACAGTTGGCTTTGAAACCCCAAGATTTTCAGCGATAAACTTCAGCGGCATCTTTCCAGTTCTCAGCAGCTTCAACACATCAATGTCGAGGGGCTCCATCTGAGGCAACCACACGTATGATGTCTCAAACTCTGCAAACGAAGCCCCATCCTCCGTCTCCAGCTCCACTGTTATGGGTAGATTGGACATAATCGAAGCCACCAAAGCCTCCACAATTAACAGCCTCATGCCTCCGCTGAGGTTGATGATGATAGGCCTCTTCATCCACGACCTGAACAGGTTTGCAAGATATGGTACAGCTTTATTGAAGTCGTCCACATCCACCGCGTACCGACTCACACCTTCACCATTGATATACCGCTTCACAAACTCCTCCAAAGCCTCAATCGCCTTCACACCCCTCTCATCCGACCGGTGCATTGGTGTAAGCACTGTAACATCGTCGTCCTTGCCGACGCCGTGCCTTATCATAATCCTCACCGCGAACCGGTGAGAAGGAAAGGGATGAAAAAATCTGCAAAACCGATGTGGGGCATTTCGTGCTCTTCTCAACGTCTGACCGATGCAGGGTTGAGGCAGAGACCTTAAATAAACCATCGTGTGAAAGGATGCTTATGGTTGCCAGCCACTCTGTGAGATGGTATGGAAATGGGCTATATTAGTGAGGTACTGACATATATTCGTCTTCTCGCTAATGAGGTATGGGAGGCTATTGTGTATGGCTGAAGAACCTGTTTGTGGCATGTATGTCGATGTGAGAAAAGACTCGTTTGTGACATTCTGCAATGATGCCTATTATTTCTGTTCAGCTCTTTGTAGAATTGAATTCGAAAGAGATTCTGCAAGATATGTCATTGAGAGATACCAAGAGGAGTCGGTACCACTAACTCACACTGCTACTGAAGAGGTGGTCTAATCTGTCTCGTAAGAGGCTCTTGAGGCGCGAGCCCTCCCCAGAGTATGAGGGATCCACCTTTGATAAACCTCGTGTGAGAGATGTCATGGTTAGCGCAGATGTATTAGTCGAAGATGATAGGATGGTGAGGGAGGCTGCGATCATTATGGACAGGAAGCACTGCGGCTGTCTGCTCGTGACCTCAGAAGGAAAAGCGGTAGGAATCGTTACCGAGAGGGATCTAGTGCGCAGGGTCCTAGCGACGGGCATTGATTCTTCACAGGTTAAGGTTAAAGACGTGATGTCATATCCTTTGGTAACAATCGATCCTGATGCGGCTCTTGAAGACGCTGTTCTCACAATGGCTGCGCACGGCTTTAGAAGGTTACCAGTAGTAGATAAAGATAGGCAGCTTATAGGCCTCATCACAATAACAGAAGCAGCTGAGACCCTAGCCCTCACGCAAACAGATTATAGCAAGCTGCTTGCAGCGGTGCTCAGCTCATCCAAACCCCCCGAGAGCATGATGTACCGCTAAGTATGCCTCCTATCACAGGAAACTCGGGAGCTTCTAGTGCATAATTGGGGAACATGCCTCTGACTATCGATTTACTTGGAACACACCTCTAAGGGATTATCAAAGCAGCGGAAACAAGGCAACCACGAATAACAATGCTATAGAGAAATATGACTGTGGCTACATATTCGAATAAAGAAAAATCGCCGTCCTGAACCTACCCTCTCACGAAGAGTATCCAGTAGGTCAGAGAGTATCGGAACACATGCTAGGGTTATAGCCGTCCTCGGTAGCGTCACACCCTAACTTAAGACGCGGAAAATCGCGTGTGATTGGCCAGTTCCCGACTCAACATCGATATATAGTTGGGAATCTTTCTCGAGTAGGCCTGCCCCGCCCCGTCATATGTCTTAGACCAACCCAAAGAGCTTGCTGAGGGAGCAAAATCACAGATTGACACCGTTATCTATTGATGCGGATGAGGAGGATAAGATAGGGTAGACGATAGAGGTTATGCATTCATATATGATCCACATCTAGTCGATGATGAGGCTGCCATTCTAAGCGTGTCGGCTGGCCCCTAGCTAAGAATAATATAGCGGTATCTCAGCCCGGCTGTGGATGAATCTAGGGTTTATGCAGAGTTTGATGGATGAGGTTTACGGTTCGCGTGACAGGGCTAGGGGTGTGGAGAGGACACTGCTCTGGCTCACCTCAGAGGTGGGGGAGATGGCTGAAGCAATCATAAAAGGTGGGGGTAGGCTGGAGGAGGAGGCGGCGGATGTTCTGGCGTGGCTTCTCAGCCTATGCAATGTAGCGGAAATAGACTTGGAGAGATCTTTCATCGAGAAGTATGGTGGTGGATGCCCAAGATGTGGCTCAAAACCATGTTCATGTCCGCTTTGACATCATCTTCCTCAAAACATACTGGAGTATTCCACCATGCCTATAGTACTCCACCTCTATCTTGGTGTCGAGCCTAGCGGTTACCCAGAATTCCTTAACGCTACCATCGTCTGACCTGGCCACTACCCTTAACCTCTTCCGTGACTCGAGCCCGTCGGATATGCCGAGGATGTCAAATGTTTCACGGCCTGTAAGCCCAAGTGTCTTCCACCCCTCACCCTCCTCAAACTGGAGGGGTAGGACCCCCATGCCCACCAAGTTGCTTCTATGTATCCTCTCATAGCTCTCAGCTATTACGGCTCTCACACCTAGGAGGCGCGTCCCCTTGGCAGCCCAGTCCCTCGAGCTGCCAGCACCATACATCTTCCCAGCCAGCACGATGAGCGGCACACCCTCACTCCTGTACCTCTCGGCGGCATCAAACATTGTGGTGATAGTGCCATCAGGTAGGTGGATGGTCCACCAGCCCTCACGGTCAGCCAATAAGTTTCTCAACCTAGGGTTGGCGAAGGTCCCCCTAATCATGACCTCGTGGTTTCCCCGCCTAGCGCCATAGGTGTTGAACTCCACCGGGTCAACACCATGCTCTATGAGATACTTGCCAGCCGGGCTGTTGGGCGGAATTGCTCCGGCCGGTGATATATGGTCGGTGGTTATCCTGTCACCAAGCAGGGCCAGCACCCTAGCACCAACAATATCACTAGGCTGCTCAGGGCTGGCGTCCACTCCTTGGAAGTAGGGTGGCTCCCGCACGTAGGTCGAGTCACCCCAGACATAGTCCATGCTGGTGGGAGCCTCAAGCCTCTCCCACCTCTCTCCCCCCTCAAGTATCTCAGCATACCGCCTCTGGAATATCTCCGGCTTGACAGTCTCGACGACAACCCTCCTAATCTCATCCATAGATGGCCAAATATCACGGAGATAGACAGGTCTTCCAGAGCCGTCCACCCCAAGCGGCTCCCCCAGAATATCAACATCCATCCGACCGGCCAGACCATAGGCCACCACCAGCATGGGAGACATCAGGAAGCTAGCCCTAACAAGAGGATGTATACGGCCCTCAAAATTCCTGTTCCCACTCAGAACTGCTACTGTGTATAGGTTGTTACGTCTAATCGCCTCTGCGACAGGCTCTGGCAAGGGGCCGCTGTTCCCAATACAGGTTGTGCAGCCATAGCCCACGAGGTTGTAGCCCAGCTGTTCAAGATACCATGCGAGTCCGGCGGCCTCGAGATATTCAGTCACAACCATCGAGCCAGGTGCCAGACTAGTTTTGACATGGGCTGCGACTCCAAGACCTCTCTCCACGGCCTTCTTGGCTAGGAGACCGGCGCCCACCATGACCATGGGGTTGGAGGTGTTGGTGCAGCTGGTGATGGCTGAGATGACGACAGAGCCATGCCCCACCTCAGACTCACGCCCACCCACCCTGACATGGAACTTGGGGCTTTCCCGCCTAACCACCTGACCCCCACCCCCCTCATAGAACCAGATAGTATCATCAACCGCCTCAGCCTGCACACCATTACGCCTGAAGTAGTCCTCCATTATCTTGAGGAAGCGCTTCTTAGCTTCCCTTAGAGGTATCCGGTCCTCTGGGTTGGCAGGCCCAGCTATCGACGGCTCCACCTCACCCATGTCAAGTCTCACAACCTCACTGTACCTCGGGACAGCGGCTTCGTCGTAGAAAAGTCCCTGTAGCCTTGTGTATCTCTCCACAATACCAATATGCTCTCCAGACCTTCCCGTCATCCTCAAGTAGCTCAGCGTCTCAGCGTCGATCGGGAAATAACCCACCGTAGCACCATACTCTGGAGCCATATTCGCTATGGTGGCTCTGTCGGGTATGCTTAGCATTCGCAGGCCGGGGCCGAAATACTCCACGAACTTGCCCACCACACCATGCCTCCTCAGCATCTCAGTTATAGTCAGAACCAGGTCTGTGGCTGTGGCACCTTCAGGGAGCTCGCCTTCAAGCCTAACACCCACCACCTCCGGCACAGTCATATAATATGGCTGGCCAAGCATGACCGCCTCAGCCTCTATCCCGCCCACACCCCAGCCTAGCACGCCCAGCGCGTTCACCATAGGTGTGTGGGAGTCAGTCCCCAAAACCGTGTCCGGGAACGCCGTCATCCTCCCATCCATACTTCTCACATCCACCACCTTGGCAAGATACTCTATATTCACCTGATGGACTATGCCTCGGCCGGGCGGTATCACTCGGAGGTTTTGGAAAGCTCTCTGCGCCCATTTGAGAAACCGGTATCGCTCTACATTCCTCTCAAACTCCCTTTCTAGGTTGAGGGTGAATGCCATGGTATTGCCAAAATAGTCCACTTGAACGGAGTGGTCGATCACGAGGTCCACCGGAACCTGAGGGTTTACCTCACCAATGTCACCACCCCACTTCTTTACCGCAGACCTCATAGCAGCTAGGTCAACTATGGCCGGTACACCTGTGAAATCTTGGAGCAGAACCCGGCTGGCTCTGAATGGTAACTCATCGTCGTCGACCCCCGCGCCCGGCCGCCACCGGGCTATCCTCTCCACATCCTCGTCGCCCGCCACAAATCCATCCTCATTCCTGAGAATATTCTCCACCAATACCCTGATACTGTATGGAAGGTCAGAGACTCTGCAGAGCCCAGCCTCCTCCAGAGCGTCCAGAGAGTAGTAGGTGAGCTCCGACCCCATATGGCTGAAGCTTCTGCGGGCGCTGTCCCTTATCATCGAAACCCAACCAAAAAACGACCATTTTAATCCTTTCCCAGCTCAGGCAAGGCTTTAGAAATTTACAGCCACCTCAGCTACTCTAGTTCCCCGCACCACCGTTAGGACAGCCCTCTGCCCAGCTGTCCTACCCTCCACCATAGCCCTGAGTCTCTCCACATCCTCCACAGGCTCTCCGTCAAAATGTGTTATGATATCTGACTCATCTATCCCAGCGTCCCCTGCGGCCGAGCCGGGCTCAACCCTAACCACCAAGACTCCCGAGTCGACGGGAAGGCCGTAATAGTCAGCTATGCTGGGTGTTATCGAGAGGCCATGTATGCCCAGCTTCGGCCTTACTACACGTCCATACCTCATAATCTGCTCCACCACCTTCTTAACCGTATTGACAGGGATGGCAAAGCCTATGCCCTGAGCATAGGGTATGATGGCCGTGTTTATCGCTATTACCTGCCCGTCCGTGTTTACCAGTGGACCGCCACTGTTCCCCGGATTTATGGAAGCATCCGTCTGTATCAAGTCATCTAGGACGACGTTCCCAGCACTAATTCTCCGCTTCAGAGCGCTGACAACACCCATGGTGACAGTCGGGCCCCCCAGTATGAAGCCGAAGGGGCTGCCCACCGCAACCGCTATCTGACCCACCTTAAGCTTGTCAGAGTCTCCCAGCTCCGCCTTCTTGAGATTGGCTGCTCTAACCCTTACAACAGCTATGTCGCTGGCTGGGTCTCCGCCCACCGGTATAGCCTCAAACCTCCTGCCATCACTTAAAATCACCTGAGCTGCCTCAGCAGCACCCACTACATGGTAGTTGGTCACGATGTAGCCATCCTCGCTTACCAAAACCCCCGAACCCATCCCAGCCACTGGGAACTGGTTGAGTAGGTAGTCGTGTAGGATTCTCACCGTGCTGATGCTGACCACGCTCGGATACACCTTCTCCACAGCCTTCGAAACAGCTTCCTCAACACCTGTCAGAGGCATGATACTAACTCTATACACTCATATTTAGCGACTTATGGAGACGATCTAGGCTGGTGATGCTCTGGCGGTTGCTGTGTAGCCCCTGGCGTTTTCCCAATATTTGCCATGAGAAAAAGCCACACAACCCACTTCCATATCGAGTGCCTCCCCGACACACAACGTTGCCTTCTTTGAGCCTGAACGTGTCGGGAAATGATGAACAAACATACTTGGCCTTCAAGTCCACGGGTGCGAACGTCACATCTTCATCACTCCATAACTTCGGTATATAGTTGCAACCTCTTTCTGCCCCTGTAAGAACGTCTCAACATTTTTGCGTGCTACGGTGAATGTAAATTGAGGCATACATACTGCATCCTCTTCAGATTCACTGATTTAACCCCCGTATCGGTGATTGATCTCTAAGTCGTTTCAGGGAGAAAAGACAGATGATCAGTGTCGGAGGAAGTATTTTCACGGTAAAGTAATTCGGAAAACATAATTAGGGGCGGGACGTATGACTATGTGATATGTCGAGTAAAACCCCCTCTGCTGAACAGGTTGGAAAAAAGATAACCTACGTTTCCCTATTTGCTGACGAAAGCCTGCATCCAGCATATGAAAAGGCTCTGGAGGAGGTTGGGAGGAAATATCTCGGAAAACACTATCCGATACACATAGGTGATGAGGAAGTATTTTCCGAAGATGGGGAGTTTGAGAAGAGAAGCCCCATAGACACATCGGTCATCGTTGGATATTTCCAAAGAGGAGGCGCAAAACATATGCGGCGCGCCATTAACGAAGCTAAGAAACTGTTCGAAAGATGGTCAAACACAGACTGGCGGGAAAGAGTAAGGATAATCAGGAAAGCCGCAGGACTGATTGATGAGAGAAAGTTTGAGATAGCAGGGGTGATAACCTATGAGGCTGGTAAAAACAGGCTTGAGGCCTTGGCTGAGTGCTGGGAGTCCGTAGACGCATTGAGATACTATGCAAGTGTAATGGAGGAGAACAATGGTTATGAGAAGGAGATGGGGCCAGGCGGACCAGGCGAGATATGTATGATGGCGGCCCGGCCTTACGGTGTTTGGGCCGTTGTTTCACCCTTCAACTTTCCATTCATGCTCGCCAACGGAATGATGCTGGGAGCCTTGATAACCGGTAACACTGTCGTCCTCAAACCCACCAGCGAAGCGCCTCTCTCAGCGCTTCTGCTCTACAAAGTCTTCAGAGATGCAGGAGTTCCTGCAGGAGCCGTTAACTATGTCACAGGATCTGGTGATGTCTTCGAGGATGAGATAACCACAAACCCTGATGTGGCTGGCATAGCTTTCACGGGTTCAAAAGATGTTGGAACGAGGCTTTACAGGAAGTTTACCTCATCGCAGCCATATCCCAAGCCTATGGTGCTTGAGATGGGTAGCAAGAACCCAACTATAGTGACGAATAAAGCCGACATAAAGAAAGGTGTGCTTGGGGTTATCAGATCTGCTTTTGGGTACGACGGGCAGAAATGTTCGGCAACCTCCAGACTCTATCTCCAAAAGGGAATCAAGAACAAGTTTCTTGAAGAGCTGGTCAAAGAGACGAGTGCATTAAAGATAGGTGACCCACGTAAGAGAGAGGTTTTCATGGGACCTGTGATAAACAAGAGGGCTGTAGAAAACTTTAAACTATACGTGGAGATGGCTAAGAAAGATGGCGGCGAAATAATCTACGGCGGTGAAGTGTTGAGTGGCGGCGAATACGAGAAAGGCTACTATGTCCAGCCAACCATAATAGACAAGCTTCCACGCGATCACTTTCTCTTCAAACAGGAACTTTTTCTACCGATACTTGTTGTCAGCGAGTTTGAAGATCTAGAAGAGGCTCTCAGAGAAGCGAACAACACAGAATATGGGCTCACAGCAGGAATATTCTCCGAAGATGAGAAAGAAATCGAATACTTCTTCAACAACATACAGTTCGGGGTAACCTATGCAAACAGGAGGGGCGGCTCAACAACCGGAGCATGGCCTGGGGCCCAGACGTTCGTCGGCTGGAAAGCAAGCGGCGCTACGGGGAAAGGAGTTGGAGGACCACATTATCTGCTAACATTCCTGAGAGAGCAGGCCAGAACAAAGGTGGTTGAACAATAACCCAGAATTCTTTATACCCCGCCAGAACACAGTTTGTGTCATGCCGGAAAGCTGGCTGTTCACCGTATCCCAGCTGGCTAAAGAACTCCAAACCACGCCTTCGAGCATGAGAAAAGCGTTGAAGAAGCTGAAGATTAAACCTAAAACGGTTAAGTGTGGCTGCTCCTACTATGGCAAGTCAGTCAAGGAAAAGCTCAAAAAAGCACTTGAAACATTATGCTCTGCCTACAATGCCAAACCGGGGAACATACGTTCTAGTAATCCATCTACCCTCCAGCAGGCGGACTAGGTTTGGAAGCCTAGGATACAGGGAGTTAGATAAGGGCTACTACGTTTACGTGGGCTCGGGACGTCGACATCTAGTGAGAAGGGTTGCACGGCATCTCAGAAAGCATAAACCGTTACGCTGGCACATAGACTACATCACCTCCCCGCCAGAGACTAGGCCTGTTCAACTTACTTTAACGGGAAGGGTTGGTCTTGAATGCTCCCTTTCGTCAAGGCTTGCTGACGACGGTAAGGCACTGCCAAGAATAGGCTCAAGTGATTGCGGCTGCACGTCCCATCTGATTTATTTTCCAAACATGAGAAGGGTGAAAAAAGCCGTTCAAAAAGCATTCCACATATTAAAGCCTGTTCAAACAATAAAACTTTGAATCTCTGAAGCTGGCATGTGTAATCTCATGACAACCCCCCGTATCAGCTTGCTTCAAATCTTCCATGCGTTTATTACAGCTACCCCACATCGATGCCATGTGGGTATACCGGAGAGAGTGATACCTCAGACGGGAGATATGCAGCATCATGAGATTCTGAAACACCAAGAGGGTGGTAGCCACGATAGCCCCTACGCTAGACCTGGCTTACAGCGGAACCTTCAACCTATTCACTTGGAGGGGCTGACCGCTTCTGCCAAACGGTCTCCATGTACAGGGCCTACAGGTGTCTCACGATTGTGATGAGGGATATGCGGCGCCTCTTGAGCCGCTTGTAAGATATAGGGCCAGCGTTCCTAGGCGAAAATGTTCGGGTCTAAGATTAGAGAAGACTGAACAGTTCCTGCCGCTCTGATTTCTTAATATACCGAATGGTGGATTAAACTCAACTTGGTCGATTATCCTGCTCCTGATCCCTGTACTTTCGAAAATGACTCCTCTAGATTCTTCCCCATCAATGTCTTACCTGAAGCTATGGTTCATTTCGAGCTGACGGTAGAGCTCATCGCTGCAGACAAAGGTGAATTGAGGAAGCCCTTCGACCCTAATCTTCCCATCTATCACTATCGTCGGTACACATCTAATATGATAGTCATGAATTTTTTGTCTGAGAGAATCATATTGGGCTGCCAAATCGTATATATCAAGCCTGCAACCAGAACACTTACCGACCTCAAGCATATCGCGAACCTTCTTACATAGAGGACACCCCCCGACGAAGAGCTCGATGTGATGTGGCATGCCTCATCCATATGGAGGAGCTGTATTAAGTTTTCGGGGCTACCTACTGGTATTGTCAACTTTTACTTAAGCTTTTTGGAAAGGCCTATGGCCTGAGATGTAGCTCTCCCATTCATGCACGTCTTCGATTATATCGTGGATTGTATGTCTAGGCTCTTCAGGTTCCATAACTATATAAAGACAGTCAAGAGTATTGAGGAGATAGCCACAGCCATAGCCCTCACACACAACACACTACTCAAAACCAAGACAGAAGCAGGTGTAATACCTAGTTGACAGTACCCCTACTAGCTGAACTCCCTTACACTAGGTTCTGTCTCGCATACTACATAGGTCTCAGAGCCTCTTGAAGGGCTTTGACGAAGTGAGGACGTCCAACAGCCTCATGTACCTCTCCGTATCAAAACCACGAACACCAGCCTGCCTATCCACTACAGTCTCTCCGCCACGGTCCAGCCTCACGAGCCCAATATCCATCGAGTTGAGATGTTCCATGAACTCTAGCCACTCCACTCTCCTCTGGGCTAGATGGACCAGCACAGCATATGTATTGGCGCCTAGGTAAATTCTGTCAACATATCCCTCGAACCTCATTGCCCTGCCAATTCTATCCTCAACTTCCACGGGCTCCTTCACACATGTAACCACAGTAATGCTATGCTTGATTTCTGGGGCTGGAACTAGGGAGCCATAGGAGCCTATCTCAGATGAGTAGAGGATGATGTCAGCTCTCAACATATCCACACTGACGTCTCTATAAGCTTTCATGCCGCGTCCAACCCTCGCGGCAAGCTTTTCCAATAACTTTTCCCGACTCTCCTCATATCCCAAAAGCTTCTTTACAGTTTTATCGGGTAAGGTCTTCACTAGCAGTCTTACAAACCACGTCAGAGGGCTCTCTTCCCGCATGGCCATCTCCCCGATCTCTCTGACTAGACGCTCCCGTGGCAGCGATATCTGTAGGCCTGTATGTGTGGCAATGATGGCCATCTCCCTATCTCCAAGCATCGTTAGCCTACCTAGGAGGTTAGATATTTCGACCATGAGCGCTAACCCTATATGAATGCTGGTTAACTAGTCTTTTATATTCTAAGTCCGAGGCGTGATGCCACTAGGGACGCTCCAAAGACTGATAGGAGTATGAATACTGCTAGGGCGCCCGGTGCTATGTTAAGGTAGAAAGATGATAGGACCCCTAAGAAGAGTGATAGCTCTCCTATTAGAATTGAGGCTACTATTGCTCTTTTCAGGGATGAGGCCAGAAGGGATGTAGATGCAGCTGGTATCACGAGAAGAGCTGTGATGAGTAGAACGCCCACAATCTTAACACCGCTCACTATTGCAAGTCCTGCAGCCAGCGCCAGAAGAAACTCATAGAGCTGGACACGTACACCCCTAATCCTAGCCAGCTCATCACTGACCGTGTAGAGGATTACATTTCCAAACCTAGCTACAGTGAATACAACCGTGAATATGGAGACCGCCAGCCCTCCCACTAGGTCCTCCACCTGAACCACCAGAACACTTCCAAACAATATGGCGCTGAGGTTGAGTCTCGCACCAACGGATATGGCTAGGGCGGCTATCGCTGCACCCAGGGAGAGGAATATGGCTAGAGCCTGATCTCCAGCCAACCTTAAGCCTCTGACCAGCCTGAGTATTCCCAGAACTGCTAGTACAGCCATCACATACGCTATTGCGATGTTCACAAAGCCCACCAACGCCCCTATGGCCAATGCTGCAAAAGTGAAATGTGATGAAGCGTCCCCAAGTAATGACAGTTTCTTGGGGACGAGGAAATTTCCGAGAAGGGGAAGCAGTAGACCCGATATTGCTGCGGCTGCGAAAGCCCTCAACATGAAGGGCTGCTGGAAAGCCTCCATCAATTTCCAGACCACTGGTGCCCGTGTCTTATGGTGTATACGTGGAACCCATATATGTTGCAGAGCCGCTCTGAGGCTGTCAGCTCCTCTATGTGGCCGTCAAAGAGGGCCTCCTTGTTGATGCATATAACACGGGAGGCGAAGACCGAGATTGCTGCAACATCATGGGTGGCAACCAGTACCGTCAACCCCCAGTCACGGTGTAGGCCCTGGATGAGTTGGATAAAGGCTCTGACACCTGGCTGGTCAATGTAGACCGTGGGCTCATCCAACAAGAGTAGCTTGGGTCGGTTGATGAGTGAGAGGGCTAGCATAACCTTCTGGAGCATCCCCCCAGATAGGTCGAGGAGACGTTTACTGAGAAGTGTCTGAGGCTCATCCACACCCACTAGCCTTAGCGCCTCCCAAGGCTCCATAGCATGTTCTATCGCTCTCGCTGAATTGAGCAGTTCTGAAACGTTGAGCGGTATATTCTCGAAGTAGGTCGCAGCGTTCTGGGGTAGATATCCGATCATCCACCAACTCCTGAATCTAGGCATCTCGCTGCCGAAAAGCCTAACAACACCCCTCTCCAGCCTTGTGCTACCCACTATGGTCTTGAGTACGGTTGACTTTCCTCCCCCGTTGGGCCCTAGTATGAAGATCAGCTCGCCCTCATCGATTCTGAATGAGAGGTCTCTCAGGACAGGGTTTCCACGTGTGTAAGATACGGTGACCTTCTCAAACTCCACAACTGGCTCAACCATTCTCAAAACCCTCAACCAGCGCTTCGAGGTTCTTCATCATCATAGCAGTATATCCAACACCCTTCATTACATCATCCAAGGTGAGGCCCTCACCGGTGTATAACATCAAAATCTTCACACCTGTATCCGCTTGGATGGACTCCAAGATGGGATGTATTATACCATCCTCCCCATACACCGCACCTATCCTCTCCCTTCTAATCAAACCATGTATCTCGGCTAGACGGGAGGGAGTCGGCTCGCTCTCCTCTATTCCAAGGATACCAAACGCTCTCAGTCCGTAAGAGGCTGCGAAGTATCTGAAGGAGTCATGCTGCGTGATGAAGAGCCTCCCAACATAGGGTTTGAGCCTCTCTCCCATAAGCCTATCAAGGTCCTCAAGCTCGGAGACCATTGATTCTGCGTTGGACATTATTTTTCCACTCATCTCGGGGAAGACCTTGGCCAGTTCGTCGGCGACATTTTTCACAATCTTGACCATGTTCTGGGGGCTGAGCCAGATATGAGGGTCTACAAACGTCTGCCCACCATCAATGATGGTGAGTTCTGTGAGGATTCCTTGGGAGGACTCGAAAGACCTAACCCCAGTGGTATCGGCCAAACCAGCCGCCCAGTCATCCAGCCCCCTTAACGTGTAAATCAATAGGCGTGAGCGGCCAACAATGTTTACAGTCTCAGGTGTTGGCTCCCAATCATGTAGCTCCGTCCCCGGTGGCAGTAGCTGGTGAACTTCTATCTCTCCACCACCCAAGCGGTAGACCACCTCAGCCAACAACCCCCATGTAACAGCGACCGAGGGTGTCTGGCTTGGCTGGGATACAGAAGATGCTAATATGACTGCGACCGCCGCCGCCACAGCAACGAAGGAGACAGCCAATAGAGTCAGCTTCTTCTGCATCCCAGATGCCTCACCTCCAGCCCATGTATGCAGCTGGTTGGATAGCTAAGCTTCTCACACATCTTCTTTATTACAGGGTCGCCGATCATATAGTCAATAAGGAGGGCCTGACTGCAGGTTTCTTCTGGTGGCAGGTCGAGCCTGTCCCTGAAATAGAGTTCCAGAACCCTGTGATTATGTATGATCTTCGAGGCTGCTACAAACCCTTTTCTAGTGAGGATCATCCTACCCCAAGTGGGCCTCTCGATCAAGCCCTTTCTCCGCAGCCTTTCCACCACATCCACGACCGAGGACGGCTTCACTCGAAACATCTCAGCCAACACGCCTGTGGCCACAATCTCACGCCGCTCCAATATACGATATATCTCAGACAGGTACCTGGCCTCAACATGATTCAAGATTATTTTAGGCACGCCCTAAATTAGGTTTGGCCTAAATTTAAGTCTTCCTATCCAACCGAGTCTCGAGTCACTGTGGGGCGTCAATTCCAAAAATCTTTTATGGTCATTGATCATTGGCTAGTGTTATGCTGCTGGTCCGCTTCCGTGTACCCGGTGTTGGTGTTCGTGTTGGAATTGTTGATGATGGGGATGTGGTGGACATAACCGAGATTGGACGCCGGCGAATATCATCTATTCTTGACCTCTTTAGGGAGGCTCGGGGGGAGAGTGTAACACGATATGTTGAAGGACGGATTGGACGCCGCAGAGTCAGACGCTACCCATACCGTGAGCTGGATGCTGCCCCTTCTCCCAACAGACCACACATCATCCTCCCAATAGCTCCTCCAGAGGTTTGGGGTAGCGGAGTAACCTATCTAGTGAGCCGTGACGCTAGGGAATTCGAGACGAAGGCCCATGGAATATATGCCATGGTCTATCAGTCTGAGCGGCCGGAGCTCTTTCTGAAGGCTACGAGATGGAGATGTGTAGGTCCCTACCAGCCCATATGCATTAGAAGCGACTCGAGATGGACTGTCCCCGAGCCTGAACTCTGCTTCATCGTCGGATTCAAGGAGGATATTATAGGGTATACGGGGGGTAACGATGTCTCGGCTAGGGATATCGAGGGTGAGAACCCCCTCTATCTACCACAGGCCAAGATATACAGGGGTAGCTGTTCACTAGGGCCAGCTGTCGCCACAGCCGATGAGGTGGGGGAGCCAACGAACATACGTATAGAGATGAATATTATTAGGGCTGGCAATACGGTATATCGGGGCGAGACCAATACCTCAAGGATGAGGAGACGGGTGTCTGAGCTGCTGGAGTATCTCAAACGTGATAACCCACTTCAGCCTGGAACCGTCTGCATGACCGGTACAGGCATAGTCCCGCCCGACGACTTTGCGCTCCGTGGAGGTGACATAGTGAAGATCACATTCGACGGTATAGGCACTCTGGTGAACCCCGTCATACAGCTTTAGTACAGTGCTCACCTAAGTCGGTCTTTAACATATCCGGCGAGTGTGCCTGATGATGCTAGGATTCCTGTTAGGATGTAGAAGACTGTGCCAGCCATCTGCCATCCCATGTAGCTGACCATTGTGCCCAGTATGTATCCTGGCGGTATCGAGGCGAATGAGAGCACCATGTAGAAGAAGCCGGTTGATGATGCGAGAAAGTTTCTGGGGAGTGAACGCTGAGTTTCCACTATCAAGGTCTGGAACATAACCCCGCCCAATAGCACTCCAAGGAAGAGACTGGCGAGAGAAGCTGAGATTAAGCTTGGCACAGTATTGAAGATGAATAACATGGTGGACATAGCAAGCGTAGATGTTATGAGAACCATCCAATACCCTCTAACCCTAAGACTGAGGTAAACTCCTACAACACCGCCCACCAGTATTCCCAGTCCATAGGGCGAAATAGCGAAGGCAGCTGCATCCGGCTTAAACCCATGGGCCAGCCTCAGGTAGGCCACATACAGGGCTAGGTATGCGAATTGCATGAAGGCTAGGCCCGCTATCGCTGGTATGAATTTGAAAAGCGCTGAATATGCTACCCGGCTGAACCCAACTCCTCCAATGGATGCCTGGGGTCTTCGGTCGGTCAATAAGGCTAGTGATAAGGGGATGAAGGATGATGTGCTGAGGGTGAGGAAAAGGAATGGGTATCGCCATCCATCATATGTGTGGAGTATGTATGTGGCTAGGGTTGGTGCTGTAAATATGCCAAGGCCGAAAGAGCTTACAATCATTCCGGAGCTTAGGCTCAGCCTACCGTCCATAACTCTTGTCATGAGGGGGTAGCTCGCCGCGGTCCAGAACGATATGCCCACACCTAAGGAGGCGGCAGCTATGAAGAGTTCGAGAGGTGTAAGAGCTAGGAAGATAACAAGGTTTGTTGCAGCCGTTATAGCCATGCCGAGTAGGAGACCACGTATATACCCAATCCTATCAGTTATGTATCCTGCGAACAGACTGAGTACACCCTGACCCAGACCGTTAACCGTCGTGAGGAGGCCCGCCAGACCGACATCCAGCCTAAATTCCTGCATCACCTCAACAAGCACAACTGGTAGGAAAACCCTGCTCCACGTATATGCGACATAGGCCGCCAATATGGTAGTTGCCTGTAAAGCCTTCCTGAACATGCTTGGCGGAAAACTTGGAAGGATAAATAGGCTGGCCCATATCTATCTGCGAAAGATTTATGCGGGGCGTTGGATGTCGACGATAATGTGTCAGGCTATGAGCTGGCTGCGCTCAAATACATCCACATAATAGGTGCGATGGTGTGGGCGGGCGGCGACAGCTTCATAGTCCTCTTCCTACTCCCCTCCCTTGAGAGGGTGAACCAGCAGAGTAGGTCTAGGCTGGCCATTGAACTGCTCCCCAAAATCTTCCGGTGGTTCCCATTTATCGGCCTGGCCACAATTCTGAGCGGCGTCGGCCTAGTCCTCTACATGGGGCTACTTCAGCTGACAGTCATAAGCACGAGGTACGGGGTGATGCTCCTAGTGGGTGGGCTGGCATCACTGGCTGCACTTCTCAACGCCAACATATACTTCAAACCTAGGGGAAAGAAGTTGCTTCGGATGATGCAGGATAATTTGGAGCTAGGGACTCGGGGCATGGAATTCAGCCAAAACTTCAGAAAGGTGAAGATGGGTCTCAGGATTAACATGGTGCTTCTATGGTTCGCTCTTCTTATGATGACCCTGGCCGGACTTCGTCTATAACCTACCTGCCCCCGCCATCTCTATAGCGGCCTTTAGAATCTCTTTTCCAGCCACCTCCATCGTTGGTACACCTCTAAGATACATGGTCATAACCAAGGCTTCAGCAATCTCAGCCACGGTGGCGCCCGCCTTTACCGCTGCTCTAGCATGAGCCTTACCGCCTTCAACATTGTTGGAGACTGTGTCCAATACGATGAAGATTAGCTCCTTCACTTTCTTGGGGAGGGCGCCGGTGGGAGGCTCGGCCATAAAGCCACGTCTGAACTCCAGCATCCCCTTGAGGGCCGTCGGCGTATACTCGGCCAGTAGCTCCACGAACTCTGGAACCCACCCAAGCTCTCTCCTGAAATACTCTACAACCTCATCCTTTGTGGACATGTCTGCGGATGGGTTGTCCGATATATATAGAGTGTTGTCAGAACTCAAGTGTCAAATTAGCCCACTGCTCGAAAATCTTTACAACCGCTGTGTGGTCCTCCCGCCCCAGCTCCATCATTCTGGCAAGCCTGTATAGTTGGTCAACAACTGAGCCCATGAACAGGGGATATCCCAGCTCCTTTGCCAAGTCTGAAATAATCCCTAAATCCTTACAGGCAAGGTCTATGGCGAAACCACCCCCGAAACGTCTTTTAGC
The DNA here is from genome assembly GCA_038891515.1 of Nitrososphaerota archaeon. Lineage (GTDB taxonomy): Archaea > Thermoproteota > Nitrososphaeria_A > Caldarchaeales > Caldarchaeaceae > HRBIN01. Next base: position 23,979 of record JAWAEB010000013.1, read on the forward strand.
AATTATGTTGGGCAGCTTGTACTCTAGTGCGAAACTTCTCCCAGTACTCTTAGACACAACTTCGTAGAGTATTTTTCCGTCCACGCCTGCCATAACCCCTAGAATTATCGCCTCGCACATCAGCACCACGTTTCCAAGGGAGAGGAGGTTGTTGACAAGCTTCACCACAGCACCAGACCCACTTTCACCAACGTAGAAGATATGCCTACCTATCTTCTCAAGTAGGGGCCTGCATCTCTCGAAGACATCCTTCTCACCCCCCACCATTATTGTGAGGGCGCCCTCCCTCGCCAAGTATGGGCCGCCGCTAACAGGTGCATCCAACACCTTGACACCCTTCCTACCAGCCTCATAGGCCAGCCGCTTGGCTGTGGTAGGTGATATTGTGTCCAGCATCACAACCACCAACCCCTCATGGCCACCTTCTAATATGCCGCCACTTCCGGCTACCACCTGTTCGAGGGATTCGGGTGTTGGAAGGGATGTCATGACTAGGCTGGCTGATTCAGCCAAATCTTTGGGCGAGCTAGCCACTGAGGCGCCTTCACTAACCAGTCTCTCCATCCTCTCCCACAAAATGTCATATACAACGAGTCTGTAGCCTGCCTTGATAAGGTTGAGTGCTATAGGATACCCCATGTTACCGAGACCGATGAACCCTATCGTCTGCTGTTCCATAGCCATGTCAGATCTGATGTGCTAATAAATTATCCGGTGATTGTTGATGACAACGCTTATAAGCCTCACTGACCTCTAGGACGCATATGAAGATCTGGAGACCTAAGCCCGAGGCTTGGAAGCAGGTCACAGAGGCTCTTAAGGGGAGGTATGCGTCGGCAGACGACAAAGCCACTGCTGTTCTGGTTGAGCTGACCCCCAACTCCAACTTCCCCAAGCATAAACACCCACATGTGACTTACGGTCTGATAGTGAGGGGTAGCGGTAGGTATGTGGCTGAGAACGGCGAGTTTCCCCTTGCGGAGGGCGACATGTATTACATAGGTTCTAATGAGGAGCATTGGCTTTTCTCAGGAGAGAAAGGCCTAATGCTATTCGAGGTTCTCGTTCCCCGGAGGGAGGACCTTCAGAGTAAAGTGCTTAACCCCGATGTGGAGTAGCTTCTATGGATTGTGTGCAATAGAGTCTTGACCGGGCCAGCTTACATAGATGTCCAACGTTTTTCCGTTTAGGCTGATAGTCTCCACAATCTTCACAGCCTTCTTCAATGTGTTGTAGACCACGCAGCACCGTCTAACCCATTTAACCAGCTCAGCTGCCTCTTCAGCTGTTAAGCCGCCCACTATGTTGGTGGTGACTGATATCTCGCTAAAGGCGGAGTCGATATCACCTATTCCATATAGTCCTCTCTTGTCAAACACACCGCTGATGGTAATGTTAACGTTATCCAGCTTAAGTCCAAGGTAAGCCGCATACCTGCCGTACTGTGTTAGCTCGCAGAAGCCAAGTGAGCTGAGGAAGTATTCAAGAGGGTATGGACCTATAACCTCCGAAGGAGTTTGTCTAAACTCCCTCTCATCAGACCTCAACGTGAATGAGACCTCCGACGGGCCCACCTTACCACCCACCACAGCCTCATTAGACTGGACACCCACCATCCTTATGTTGGATTTGACGGATATCCTCACAGGCGTGCCCGCAGCCTCTCCCAGTAGACGTCTAGTTTCTTCCACAATGCGCCCGAGCTTGTGGTAGAGTGGGTCAGCGGTTATGCTGCTCACAAATGCTACCTGCCGACCACCATCCTAATATAGCTTACCTCTAACCAAGGTGGAGGACGTTTAAATCCTTCTCGAGATAAGGAATGGGCATGAACAGGGTGGCCATACATCCACAGCCACCTCAGCATCGCATGCCATATGTGCCAGGCATTCTAGTGACCGGTGGTAGGCTGCTTTTCATCGCAGGCATGACAGCCCTACCTCTATATCACAAGCATCCCCACGACCCTGAGGAGCTGAAGATACCTGAGGATATCAAGGAGCAGACTAGACGGGCTTTCAGCAACATAAAGCTGGTGCTAAACGCCGCCGGTGGGGGGTTTGAGAACATCGTCTCCATGAGACGCTACCTTACAAAGATTGAGGAGCAGGATAAGGTGAACGAGGTTATGTGGGAGATATTTGGCGATAACCTCCCAACAACCACCACGGTCGAGGTCAGGTCGCTGGTGGTTGGGGAAGCTCGGGTGGAGCTTGAAGCGATTGCAGTAATCTAGCCTAGAAGAGGGGTACTTCCGTGACCTCCTCGGCCGGCCACTTGCTGATTACCTCATGCCCGCTCTCGGTCACTATTATCATATCCTCTATCCTGACACCGGACTTGGCGTCCGGGGTGCAGTCGAGGGTTTCAAGGGCGATGGCCATATTTGCCTCAAGTTTCTGAGGCCATTTCAGAGCAACCGGCCGCCAGAAGAAGGGTGGTTCATATAGTCCTAGACCTATTGCATGGCCCATATTCATCCAGAAGGTGGCCAGCTTATCCCTCTCAGTTCTTATGAACGGAGGTTTCTCAGACCAGAGATAGTCCTCGTCCGGCCAGCTCGCCACGACATCCTTCGTGGTGTTTCCCGGCTTGACCTTCTTCTCAGCCTCTTTTATCCAGTTGTATACTCTCTCATTTGTCTCCCTGAGTTCCTTGGAAGCTCTGCCCACCACGAATGTCCTGTAGTAGCACGACTTGTAGCCGTTGAAGCTGAAGTTGAAGAAGTCGGCATACACAACCTCTCCCGGCCTAATTCGCCTGCCGCTGAACGGCCTAGAGTTGTCCTTAGGCCATGTGTGCTGACCCGAGACTATGAAGCCTCCGTAGGGTGTAATGCCCTGCTCTATCGCATATGAAATACATTTGGCGTAGATCTCCTTCTCCGTTACGCCCGCTCTCAGGTTCTTGGCCAGTGTGGCGAAAACACCGTCTATGATTGTTGCCAGGGCCCGTATGCACTGCAGTTCCACGGGTGTCTTTATCATACGTGCCTCGAGTAGCGCTTTTCCACCCTCAGGTGTCGCGTCTAGACCCGCCTTCTTGAGGGCTTCTATCAGCGGGGGCGAGTTAACGTCTACGCCTACCCTCTCCTTATCAAGCTTATACTCACGTAGGATGGATGCTATCTGTTCAGCCCACTCTCTAGTGAGATATTCCTGTGCTTCTTTGGCGCTGGCGAGGTGCGGTCCGCCTGACCCAGGTATCGCATACTCCACACGTATGTTGGGGAGACACTGTCTAAGCACGAAAGCCGTGTTACACTCCTCGAAGGCCACAGGCTCGCCCTCTATCGGGAAGAGTGCATACCTGTTTCCCCCTATTGCTCCTGCTGCGGGAAATATGGGCGGAATATTTGTGCAGTATCCCACATTGATATCGGTCATGCATACGATAGAGCCCAAACCATACTGACGCATCTTCTCCCTAGCCCTAGCCATCTTCTCCCGTAGCATTCTGTCATAATCTAGTCTTCCCAGCGGTGTATCCTCTGGAAACCCCAGCTCCCCCAAGTTGTAGGTGGACATGTTGTAGCGATGTGAATAAGGGCATTTAAATTTTTTGAACAAACAGGTATACGTGTAAAACGGCCCGGGCAAAAAGAATGCTTAAATAAGTTGCGGCCGCCCTCACCGCCAATGGGCTCCCCAGCAGATGGGATGGGCGCCCCCTCAATAGATGGGCCTGGCATAGGAGAATCCCTTAACCCGAGACGCAAGATTCCAATGACTGAAGAAAACTTCGGAAGGGCTGGCCGAACATGCATAAAGTAGGAAGGATGTCGACCCGGATAACATCTGTGTCTATGGTGTGAGCATGGGCTCATTCTGGGCTGCCCAAGTAGCTTCGTATAACAACGAGTATGTCAAGGCAACGGCGGTTGCCATGCCATGCTTTGAGCCCGGCCATAAGACTCTGCTCAACTCGGCTTCGCCATCGTTCAAGATGCGGTACATGTTCATGACCGACATATACGATGAGGAGACGTTCGACGCATTCGCCGCTAAGTTGACGTTGAAGGGGTTTGGGAAGAAGATCACAAAACCTTTCCTAATAATTGCGGGGGAGGATGATGAGCTAGCTCCAATAGCTGATGCGTATGCCTTCTATGAAGAGCTT
>JAWAEB010000014.1:0-26051 GCA_038891515.1 Nitrososphaerota archaeon
ATCATAACTAGCGTGGAGGCCAAGAGGGTTGGTTACGTGCCACAGCAGATAGGCTTGGTCAAGAACCTAACCGCCCTTCAGAATGTACTACTAGGCTCCCTAGGCCGCCCAGCCGGTCCCAGCCGAATCTTAGGAATGTTCGGTAAAGATGAGGTGAGAAGAGCCCATGAGCTTCTCGACGAATTGGGGGTAGGACACTTGGCAGAGAGGAAGGCGGCACTGCTGAGCGGTGGTGAGAGGCAAAGGGTTGCTGTGGCGAGGGCCCTCATGCAGTCACCATCGCTTCTTCTAGCTGATGAATTTGTTTCCGACCTTGATGTTGTCAACGCAATGGAGATTATGAGGATAACAAGCGATATGTGCAGGCGGAAGAATGTTAGTGTGCTCATGACTATGCATGACGCGTTTCTCGTGAGAGACTTTGCTGACAGGGCTGTTCTGATCGGGTGGGGAAGGGTGATAAAGGATATTCCAGCCAAGCAGCTGGAACCTAACAGTTTAGCATCACTTTTGACAGGGGATGTGTAGACGGGATGGACAGGCTCGGAAGATACATCGGAGGTTCTCTCATTATCCTCGCCCTAATCTATTCAGCACATCAGGTTGGACTAACGGACTTGCCACGTCTTTTGAGGGGAGCGTATAATATAGGACAGCTCGTCTCGGAGGTCTTCCCACCGAATCTTGAGGTTTTGCCAGAAACATTATCTGCCTTGACTGAGACGGTCCAAATGGCATTCTTGGGCACCTTCTTGGGTTTCATATTCTCGCTACCGCTATGCACACTCGGCCTCAGAACCATGTTTCCCCCATCCATCACAACACCTGTTAGGATTATTATGGGAGCTGTTAGAACAATACCAGCCCTCTTCTGGGCGGTCATCTATGTGATAGCTGTGGGACTAGGCCCGCTCGCAGGCACCTTAGCAATTTCAACTTATACACTTGGCTACCTGTCCAAGATATACTATGAAGCATTCGAGGCAGTGGACAATGAGGTCTTGGACGCCTTACGATGCGCCGGAGCCTCTCGCCCATCCCTAATACGCTTCGCAGTAATTCCCGAGTCGATGAACACAGTTGTAAGCCAACTACTTTTCATGCTCGAGTATAATGTGAGGTCCTCAACTATACTGGGTTTTGTGGGAGCCGGCGGGGTCGGATTCCTTATGATCAGCTACATTGAGAGACTTCAATATCAACGCCTGACCACAGTGATAGCACTCACACTCTTAGTAGTGATTACCATTGACTTGGTAAGCTCAACTGTGAGGAGGCGGTTCCTCCCCCCACTGAGGCTGGCACCAACTAAGGCGCGGACAACTAATAGAGAGGCATAAGACCAAAGACAGAGAATTCATCGACGAATTCCCCAGCTGTCGGGGAGGGGTTCTGAATAATAGCCCACTTCGGCCACAACGAGATAAGACGGAAAGTTCTATGTAAGTATTAGTTCCAAGACCCTATACGATCTGCTTCAAAGACTAGTAGACATCGATAAAATAAGATGGTTTGTAGAGCATTGCGACGAGTGTATGGGGAGAATGCTGTTAGTGAGGCTGGGGATGATTGTATGTTATAATTCGGATGATCGACTGCTCTAATACGTAGAACATCTTACCCAGTAATTAAAACTACAGGCCCACATCCACACATGAAAAAGGGGACTAGGTTCTTCGATAGAAAGATAGGCAAGTGGTAAGAAACCGAGAAAGATGCATACTATCTACATGTAGCAGCCGATATCCTGCTGGATTTCTACAAACTCATCTGTGTAACTATTGAGCGGAAGCAGCGACGGCTGGGTCGGATAGCTAAAAACTGCCGACCCACCAACCCACCTTACAATTACCAAATCTACATGGTATTTGCCAGACTTTGGGCCGGGGGAGAATCGAACTCCCGATCTCCACCTTGTTTGTGTATGTAATATGGTATATATGACGTTAGATTTAGATGTGATTTTGTTTTTCTTTTTTCTCGGCTTCTTTCTTAATACTCTGTTGCGGTTGGGGCATTTATCTCTGTTGGGGAAGGTTTGACGGCATTTGCTACAATACCATCCTCCCCTGTCATATTGGGGCTGACTGCCTGATGGAATAAATGGGGGCTCCTCATGTTCTTTATAGCTGAAGTATGGTATTCCGTCTTCAACCCATAGGGCTATTCTGACCTCTCTCCAGTTGTTAGCCTCTAAATGGAGCAGGCATTTATACATATTTGGTATTCTCAATGGCTGTGGCTATCTCCTCAATACTCTTGACCGTCTTTATGTTGTTGTGGAATCTTCTGGTCCTGTCTTTAAGCTTCCTAAACCACCTCTCTATCCTACTCCTCCCTCCAAATGTTTCATGGAGGTATTCTATTCCAAGCCTCTCCAAAGCCCATTGATACCACGGGCCTCTATCTACTACTATAACTGGCTTACCATCACATACTTCTAGGACCCCCATGAGGAATGTCAACGCGTTTAGGATACTAACACTCTCCCTAGAAGCATAGGTTAGACAATACCTCCCACTAACATCCCTAAGCCAATAAGCCTTCTGTAATAATTATGGAACCTGAAAAGCCTACCCATACAGCCTACAAGATAATCAAATACATGCATGACACCACAAGAAATAACCAGACCATAAGCCTACTGGAAAAGCTTAAGTTGACAGTGCCTCTCGAGGGGCTCAAGTTAAGGTCACCCATGTCCTTATCCGCTTCTCCGATATCTTCGGCCTGTGTGTTGGGAAGGATGTGTTGAACTGTCTTATCCTCCTTCCGAATGTCTTTCTGCTGTCTTGAAGAAGGACCCGCCTAAACCCAGATGGTCAAGTAGACGATTCGTCGTTGAACTGCGGTGTAAAGTCCTCTATGAGTTGTTGAGGAAGCCTTTAGATATTGAGAGATTAAGGCGTTTCGTAGAGTATTCCGCAGAATGTAAATCGGCTTTCCTTAGAGGGTTCTTCGACAGCGAGGGAAGCGTATACAAAACCGGAGAAATACTGGTCTACAACACCGACTTAGGATTGCTTAAATTCGTCAAACTTCTGCTATCTTCTCTGGGGGTAGAGACGAATGGGCCACGGCTTAACATGAAACGTGGGACACCCTTCATAGACCCAAGGGGCAAAACCTACTATACAAAGAAAGATTACTACTGTCTCTACGTCCCATCTGACCATCGGCTGAACTTCTACCAACACATAGGACTTACGATAAAAAGAAAACAACAACGACTGGAAGACTTCCTTATAAGAACTGGACGACTGAAGCCTCCAGCCAAACCTCCCCTATTTTTTCCTAACTATATCATGACTTTATATATCTTGCGGCCGCCGGGATTTGAACCCGGGATCCCCAGCGTGGCAGGCTGGTGTCATACCAGGCTAGACCACGGCCGCTTGGTTGTTGTATTTCTTGGTCTTTAATTACGTTTTTCTGAGGTATCTGCCGTCTGGGTCTCTGGTTATGAGTTCCTTTTCTCTAATGTGTGTCCATGCTTTTAGAAACTCTCTGTAGGTTTTCCCGGTGTATTTCAGTGCTATCTCGCTGAAGTATCGTGGTTGGCTCAGCATTTCAAGCAGTTTCTCCGAGTTTATGTGATCTTGCTGGATGGTTTGGACGGGTTTGGGTGGGAGGCAGGGCATGAAACGCTGTCTAGTCCTATCCAGTGGTATCGTGGCATCAAACCCCATCTTGGATGTGCTGACAGGCGGCATCTCTGAGGGGAGGGACGGATCGAGTGGTATAGCCTTAAGGTCTTCCAGTATGAGGACGTCCTCTGAGGGTTGGGCTCTGTAGGTCATGGCCCATATAACAGCCTCGTCATCGTAGATGTCTATATCCTCATCCACCACTACGGCATATTTGGGGAACGCTTGCCTAGATGCGGTTAGGAGTAGGTAGAGGGCGTTTTTGGAGTCGCCCTTGGCCCTAGGCCTTATGCTGGCTATTGCCCACATGCCACAGCTACCGGGGTGGAGGCGTATATCCCTCACATCTATCCCGGCCTGTCGCAAAGACCTGTTAAGGTCCAGCTCTATTATTGGAAAGAGAAGGTGTAAGTCTGTCCAGCCCGGCCGCCTGCCACCATGTGTGGCTGTCAGGAATATTGGGTTACGCCTATGGGTTATCGCCCTAACCTTCAGGATAGGGTTCATCTTCATACCGCCATAGGTTCCTGTGAACTCGCCGTACGGGCCCTCGTCCTTAACCCAGCCGATGGGCGGCATCTCACATTCGAGGACTATCTCAGCGTTGGCTGGCACGTATAGGTCCATGGTCTCACACTTGACCAGTTCAACAGGCTCGCCACGAATTCCCCCCAAAACCTCATACTCGTCTACATCATAGGGTGACGATATCTCTGCTCCGAGAAGGTCTATCGTGGGCAGTCCTATTACGACTGCCACCTCCAGCGTTCTTCCCATCTCCATTGCTCTCTGGTAGTATGTCCTAAGCTTGTGGGGTGCTGTGACATCCACACCTGTTTCACGACTTGTTCTCAGCATCATTCGGTATATTCCCATGTTGTATACTGCGTGGTCTGGGTCCCTCGCTATTGCTACTGAAGCCGTTATGTAAGGTGCCGCATCCAACTCATGTTGTAGGTGTAGCGGAAATATTGTAAGGTCAACTTCTTCGCCGATCTTCACTACCTCTTTACACGGTGCGTTAAAGACTTCTACAGGCGGTATCCGTCTCTGAGTCCTTCTCTCAAGCTCCTGTACTACTCTCTTCTCCTCAACACCGAGTGCTAGGGCTATCATTTTTCTATTTGACGCAGTGTTGGCAGCTAGGGGCATGTCGTATCCTTCGATTTTTTCGATGAGTGTAGCCTTGGTGTAATTCTCAGATATTATCTCAGCGACTTGGTGTATTGATACTTCGCTATGGACATGATGCAGAAGGCTGTTCTCCTCTAATGTCTTAAGCCACTCTCCAAGTGTTACGGCCAAGCTAGGTTTACCGGGCAAGATCTCCCATATATATTGTTTACAGCTTTATCCAGCTTCCCCGGCTCATGATGCCCGGCATCTTAACAACCCTGACTCTCCGTATGAGACGACCCTTCTCCTCGGTTACTTGAAGTTCTAGGACTCCGTGGAATAGCTCTTGGATGAGTGCGGAGAAGACTGGTGTGATGGAGTCGGGGTTGATGGTTGCTATAAAGCCGGTGCCCGAGTGGGATGTCTTAGCCGCTATTGTTCTGATAAATTTCAACATTCTCTCTGGACCGGACTCCTCTGCTATGCCTGTCAACGAGTCTATTTGGAGGAGTTTTTTGTATCCTTGGAGTTGGTTAAGGGCGCTCGTTATGTTGATGCTCAAGTCCGTTAGATCTCTTGTAGTCGTGAACCGCTCCTTGGGTGTTATGCCGGCCAATTGGATGTACCCCTCCACCAGTATGAGCTTGTTTTGGCTCTCGTATTCCTCGCATCTTATCCCACTCGTGCCGGCTAATCTTCTTACACTTCTAGCATCATAGTCAAGGCATAGCTGGGCGACTGAAATGTCTTCCTCTAAGCTGCGGCATAATATTCTGTTGATTATCGATGTTTTTCCCGAGCCTGAAGGGCCCATGATGAGTATATTAGATGGGAAGGGTATGCCACCCCCAAGTTCCCTGTCAATCCATGCCACACCTGTTCTGATCAAATCTAACTGGGCCGGCCTAGCTCTAGATGGCATCTCTCTAACGGTTATGTTGAGAGATGCGTATAGTGCTGCAGCACCTGCCACAACCCCCATGAGTGGGGCTACTCCTCTCCAAATGCTGAATTCTTCCAAGGTGAAGACGCCGTAAAGGTAGTTGGATGCCACGTAGAGATAGAGAAAGGATACCAAGGCGTAGAGCAGGGAGCTGAACAGGGATAGGAGACCGCTGCCGACACCAATAAACTTCTCGAACCTTGAGAGTAGGGTGGCCGAGTAGGAGAGTATGAACCAGAAGACGAATCCCTGATATAGCGTTTGGGTTGGGAATGGCTCTTGTATTATGGGGGTGTGTCCGATGGATCTATGGATCGCTAGTGCAATGGCTGGCGTCAGAGCTGTGATGGTTATGTAGAACTTTGCAGCTTGGTGGGTTGGCACTCCTGACTGAACTAGGATATTAGTCATACCCAGCGCAGCTGTGACTGAAATCACTGCTCGGGAAAGCGTGCTGTAGTAGATAGTGAGTGGGCCGGGTGGGATGTATCCTAGACGCTCCGCTATGATGGTTGCCGCATGTGCTAGGAGACCTATAAGACCCACTGGAAATATCCACCACCTAGTTTTCAGTCCCGTTGCACCGCCCAGCCGTTTGATGAGACGCATCAGCAGTAGGAATGGGAGTATGGCACTCAAGCTTATGGCCAAGTCGCCCAACAGGAGGAAGTCTATGCCGAGCATATTCCTAGTTGTGTATGTACCGCCTCCTATTATTTTGTTTGCTTTTCGGCTGTTATTAAAAAAGATTTTGATTCCTCTGGTGGGCTCTGTTAGCTTAAGCCATCTTCATCACCCTTTTATGCTGTTCATCAGGCTTAGTGTATCTGGCTGGGTGAGTATGTGGATGAGGTTTAGCCATCTCCAGACATGCTCTAGAATGCATTCCCTCTTCCTGCATGGGAAATGGTCGTCGAAGCTTTCCGTCCTATCCTTGAGTGTCTGTATAGCCCTCTCCATAGCCATTCCCCAAACCTGTACCTACGATGGGTCAGCCCAAGCCTAGCGCATGCTTCACCGTACCATGGAGCCCCATCGGTCCAGACAGGATGCCTACCATAAGCCTCCACCAGCGTCCTAAGGAACATCTCAGCCTGTATGCCGTTCATAGCCAGAATCCAAGGGTTCTTTTGCTGAAAGGCTCTTAGGCAACCCAGACCCATGCCATGAGCCCTTTAACGATGACAGCCGTCTCATCCACAAGGAATAGGGATACCCTATATCTAGCCCTGAAGAACTTTCTGAATCCTGGGAGCCTCTGAACCCACTTCCAGACAGCCCTCATGACTCCTGCCGACGAAAGGCTTAAGAGCCCTAGAAGCACATCTAAAGCTCAGGCCTAGGGCTACGAGGTAAAGCCCGTAGAGGACCGCAGGTAAAGCCGTCCTCTGCCTAACAAACATGACAGAACAACCGCAGCCCTAGGCCAAAGGCCTTAAGTTAACAGAGCTAGGCCTATGGCCTGAGATGTAGCTCCCCCATTCATGCACGTCTTCGATTATATCGTTGATTGTATGTCTAGGCTCTTCAAGTTCCATAACTATATAAAGACAGTCAAGAGTATTGAGGAGATAGCCACAGCCATAGCCATCACAAACAACACACTACTCAAAACCAAGACAGAAGGGGGCGTAATACCTGGTTGACAGTACCTAGTGCGGTAGTGTCCTGAAAACGCTTTGAATATTCCAAGCTTTGGGCAGGAGGTTCCGCTGTAAAGGAAAAGCCCATCCAATCCTCAAGCATCCTCATTATCCGGACACTATATGAGGATGGCATACTAATGAGGAGGTTGGTTTTGGCCTGTGACCGATAGTTCAGTTGCGGCTAAGAGCTGTCAGCTTGCGTTGCTGTTGGAGCTATCTATTACACCCAAGCCTGGACTAGTGGATAGGATTAGCCGGACCTCGGAGTTCAGCCACTTCCTGGCCTCTGCAGTTGCCCTCCACGATTTTTTCCACAGTGCTGCTCTTGGTTCGGTGAGGCTGGGCCGACTGATTGAGAATGCGTGTAGGGAGATGCTGGCTTGGCAGAGGGGTGGCAACACTCATCTTGGCGCCATACTCCTCCTCATACCTTTGGCGGCGGCCTTCCCAAGGGCTGGCGGCGTTGGAAAAATGCGGCGCGCCTTAGAGGATGTGCTGCACGGTATGGACTATAGGGACACGGTTGCACTGTTCAGGGCTGTGAGTAGGGTTGGGCCTGGCGGCTTAGGCAGGGTGGCTTTCTTGGACGTGGGTCAGAGCCGTACATTTGAGAGGATATCACGGCTTAGGATTGGTGTGTTGGACGCTCTCAAGCCATACAAGGACTTCGATGTAGTGGCACATGAATATACCACATCATATGAGGCCTCATACAGGTATGGCTACAAATATCTAAAAAGAGAGGTGGACTCCGGCAAGGACGCCAACGAGGCAGGTGTCAACACCTTCCTCAACATACTCGCCAATATGCCGGACACGCATGTGGCTAGGAGACAGGGCAAACCAGCTGCCAGAGCTCTCTCCAACATGGCGAGAAAAGTGCTGGCGGCCGGGGGCTACTCAACCAGTAGGGGTAGGTCAGCCCTCAATGAGATGAGGTCAAAGGTTTTGAGGGCCGGATATAGGCCTGCGGCCACCGCTGATGTGCTGGCTGCCGCCTTCTGTATTCTCCTCCTAGATGGGTGGAGGCCCTAGGACTTGTAGAGCCTTCGGAGCTTCTCAAGGTCCATCCGGTAGTCTCCCCTGTTATCCTCGGGTGTTTCGATCACCATGGGCTTATCCCGAATATACTTATGGTTGATAAAGGCTTTGAAGCCCTCGTCACGTATCTTGCCCAGCCCTATATGCTCATGCCTATCAAGCCCCCCGCCTAGAGGACCTTTGGAGTCATTGAGGTGGACTGCTATCAAGTACTTGAGCCCCACCAAGTTATCAAACATTTCAAGGGTCTTCTCAACGGCCTCCTCAGACCTGATGTCGTATCCGGCGCCAAAGAGGTGGCATGTGTCCAGACACACACCCACCCTCCCACCATACTCCAGCTTACTCAGAACTTTGGCCAAATCCTCAAACCTGCTGCCGCATGAGTTTCTCTGGCCAGCCATGTTCTCCAGGAGAAGCTGCACATCATTCTCCACTTTGGAGAGGGCTGTCTCACATGCCTGAACCACTCTTGATATACCCACATCTATGCCAGCGCCTAGGTGGCTGCCCACATGCGTTACGAGAAGTTGGATACCCAGCAGGCCACATCTCTCCAGCTCTGCAGCGAGTGATTGGGTTGACCTGCTGTGCACAAGTTTCTTGGGGGAGGCTATGTTGGGAAGATAGGGCATATGGGCCATCACCGTCTTAATCTCGGAGTGTCTCAGCTTCTCCCGGAATGACTGGACATCCCCATCCCTTAGACGTGTATATCTCCAACCCCTCGGATTGCGGGTGAATATCTGGAAGGCTGTGCAGCCTAGCGCCAAAGCCCTTTCGACGGCTAGGTCTATTGAGCCTGATATGGATACATGGGCGCCTAGGAGCAAGTCTGGATGGTGTGGAGGCTGCAGGCTTAAATACCTATACCCGCCAACATGGCTAGGTTGAAGCCACACCGTCTGTGCCCCCTCTGCGGCGAGCCAGTAGGATGGCTGGAGAGGCAGACAGCACAATATGCATGCCTCCATACATGTGTGAGGCTGGCGCCCTATCCCAGACATCTTCTCAGCAAGCATCAGCAATATCTCAGGGAGGCCAAGAGAGTGGCTGTCCCCATCTTCTACTCGGCCGTGGTTCTAGCACTCGTCCTATCATATCAGCTCTCGCTGGGAAGGGTGGTTGAGCCCGCCACTATAGCCTCGGCAGCGGGTTTAGCCTCCGCCCTATTCCTTGGCACGGTTATGAGGACTCGGCTGATTCGTCGCCACCGTCTCCTCGGCCAGACCCACGCTTAGACCTGAGCCCCTTAGCCATATCCCTAGCAATCATCGAGACATTCACGATAATCAGCAAAACTATCAGCAGAGGGCCTAGGGGACTCAGGTACTCACCCCGCAGGAAAAGCGATAGGTATCCGAGACCTGTCCAAGATGGTATCTTGAGACCTGTCCACCTGCCCAGTATGTGGTCGGGTGGGACTGGTGACCAATAGTCGGGCTGACCGTTGGCGTCGCCCTTGGTGATGTAGCCCCCAGCCACTTCTGCGATGGCCCTGTGGACTATGATAGAGTTGGAGCTGCCCTTCTCACCTGGTCTGTAGAAGACTATTACGTCGCCGTCAGCCTGGCTGGCCCTAATGTCGTTGGGAGATACTGGCGAGACTATGATGATGTCTCCCACCTCTATCACTGGCCTCATGCTGCCGCTTTTCACCACTAGTAGTGGGTAGGTAACGCCTAAGACGGTGTGGAAGAGGGAGAGGATGAGGAGAATACCCACGACCGTCAGGACGATACCATAGGCTATGCTCCGAGTCCTCAACCCGTACGCCACTTCAGATGCGTGGCATCCTCGGCCTCTTAAGGTTTGGCCCCCCTTCCCTGCCACTCGGCAGAGGCCTTCTTGATGGAGCCGGTCGCTGCCTCTGAGGCCTAACCCTCGGCCTCCCCCACCTCAGGAGACCGAAGACTGAGGAGGCTGAGACCGCAGCCGTAGCTCCCAGCACTATTCCTTGGTTCTGTAGGTTGTCAATAACGTGTAGCAGGGTTAGAGACTTGTTCTCCCTAGCCTTGAAGTTTGAAGAATATGTGTACTCTCCTATCTTGGTGACCCAGCCATAGTCGCCCTCAGCTACATAGATGAGCGCCTCACCACCCTCATCAGTGTCAGATGATACTATCGCAGAGTTGTCTCTTGAGAGTGTGACCTCGGCACCTGCAACTGGTGAGCCGTCGGGCGTAACCACCTTCAAATCAATTCTGTAAACTTTAGCCTGGACATTGAGGGCTCCACTCTGGGCTACTGAAGCTATCTGGGAAGCCACAGCTGTGCCTTGGAACAACACGTCAACTGAAAAGTCACCCTTGGGAAGCTTCAGCTCAGCCCTACCTCCAGAGTCTGTCACGGCCTGACCCACCAGCTTGCTGGATGTGGATGCCTTGACTTGGGCGCCAGCCAGCGGTGTGTTGTCAGCTTTCACTACAACGACAGTGAGGTAGTACACGTTGGATAGCAGCCTCACCCTGTCCTCATCTATGCTTAGGGTTACGGGCCTGTCATAGACCACGAACCCCAGATAGTTGACAACAGCCCTGTAGGAGCCGGAAGGTACATTCTCAAACCTAACCTTCCCATCCACCACCTCCCCAGAGAACCTAGCCCTACCCAGAACTATCGTGACGCTACCGGACTCGAGGAAGTTGGACTCGCTGTCTACCACCTCAACATCCACATCAATCACGGATTTGGAGTTGAGCTTGAACGTCTTGCTGGCATCAACCCTCACCTCCTCCCTATGGACTGGGATACCGAGATACTCCACAGAGACCGTGTACTGCCCCACTGGGAGATTCTTCACCATAGCCATGCCATCCTCACCCGACTCAGCCGTCTCGGCTATACTCCCACCCTCGACGATGATGGAGGCGTTGGCCAAGTGGTCACGGCCGTCTGCGTCCAAAACCTCGAGGACGATGTTATATACTTTGGTGATCACATTCTCTTCCTTGCTCGAGTCTAGGACTATCTCAGTAGGCTCCAGCACCCTCACACCTCTATACTCCACATAGAGGCGGTAGGATATCGGGATAAGCCCGTCCACCTCCACCACACCATCAGTGTCTGCGTCGTAGACACCCATCCGGATATCATCATAGCTGGATAGGTATACCCTGCCTCTGATGGGTTCACTGTCTGCATTGAGGATGTTCAGGGTTAGAGTGTTTAGGGTGGGAGTTATTACTATCCTCTTCCCCTCAGAGTCGACATCCACCTCACCGGAGCCAATTGTGTATGGGCCGTGGCTGACCTCGTATCTATAGCGTCCGGCAGGTAAGTTGTTGAAGGAGATGCCCGAGTCTCTCGTAACCCCCTCAAGGGTGAAGACGGTTCCCAGAACCATCCTCAGTCCCACACTCCTCACCAACTGCTCGCTGGGGGTTCTCGGCGCTTCAACCCTCACTAATATGTCATAGAACCTACCATTCACCCGCGTCTCAGCAGGGGCATTGATAGGTCCGCGGAAGACCTCATAATCCCCAAGCTTTACAATGAGCGTGTACTCTCGGGGCTTCACCAGCCCGAGGTCGAGGACACCGGTTGTGGTGGTGGCTTCGCTGTATCGTGATGACCCTCTCAGAAGCTCGGCTGAGAGTCTGTATTGGGAGCCTGATATAACATCATTGCCGTCTGCATCATATACTGTGACGCTGTATCTTGTTAGGTCTGTCCTTGCGTTGTATGTGACGCTTGCACCATTTATCTCCACCCTAGCTGGTGACGTGAAGACAACCTCTCCCCTGAACTCCACCTCGAGATGGTATTGGCCGTTGGGCAAGAGGTCTAGCCTTGAGACACCGCCGGAGTCGGTTGTTCCCGAGGCGAATCCAGTGTTGTTGCCGCTCTGCTTTGGCCCATACCAAACCCTTATGGTGGCCGAGGGTACGCCGCTGTTGGATGCGTCCAATACGTTGACCGTCATCCTATACAACGCCACCCTAACACGGATGGGGGCCCCTCTAAAGTCTGCCGTGGAGTCTCCCACGTCATACCCCCTATAGGAGACTTTCACCGTGATACTTGTGAACGGTATCAGGGGTATACTCGCTCTACCATCTGAGCCTGAGGATGTTGCGTTGGAGAGACCCGCACCATATTCGACTCGCACCGAGGAGCCGGGAACAGAGGCACCACTGTCAGACTCGATGTTGAGGACCAGCGTTGAGACATTAACCATCAGCGTAACCACGTACGGTGATGTGGGGTCCACAGCCGATACATTCAGATTGTTTTGTTGGAAGACTTGAATGCCTCTGAACTCAACGGTAACGGTGTTGTTTGCTTTGGGGTTTGCTGAGAGTGTGGCCTCGCCGTTGTTGTCTGTAGTCCCTTGGGCTGCTGTGCCGTTCAGCTTGACGATGGCGCTTGGCACGGGGGAGGAGCCTTCTTTAGTTTTGATGACAAATTTTATCGGGTCTGGCGCTGCAGATGCCTGCGGTGTGGTGAGTGTGATTGCTGCGGCTAATAGTAGGGCGGAGGTAATGATAGCTGTCAGGGACTTGTACATCATCTTGAATGCTGATTAGGGGGATATAATGTGTTTCCCCTCTATATTTGTCTAGTCTTACCTAAGTATAGCGCGTGTAGATGCCTGGCTCACCTCGCTGCGGCTGCAATCGTGTCCAAGGTCCATTTGACAGAGTTAACGATCTCCCGAAGCCTCGCCTCATCCCGATAGTTTCTCACAACAATCTCCCGAGCCACATCACCGTCATAGACCACCTCATAGTCCAGCCCCTCGCCAGCCCCCAGCTTACCCTCCTCAATCTTTACCTGGTCAGACTCCTTCATGGAGTCTAGGACCTTACGTAGGAGGAAGGATGAGAATGGCCGCATGTCTTGGGTCACCTTTATCTCAGGGTTAAAGACTATCCTTGCCTCTTTCTTGTCCACGGTCATGGTGGCTAATAATGCGCCTGTCCTCCCCCTCAGCCTTCTGGTCGTTGCTGGTTCCTTAACAGCCTGCTCGGGTATCTGGGCCCTCCTGAAGCTGCGGGCTGCCAGCATGTTATCCACCAGAGCTAGCATTTGCCTAAACTGCTCCATCTCCCAGTCTAGGTCCGCCAACCTCTCCTCTAGAAATGACTTGAGCTCAGCCAGCCTCTTTACTTCCGGGTCCTCCTCGCCCATTCCCCAAGCTAATGACGGAACCTGCTAACCTTAAGCTTTTGCAGCTACCTCTCCTCAGCTACCTTGGCCTCAACCCTCTTCAACTGCCTGTTATACATGGCCACAATCTCCTCCGAAGTCGTGGCGTCCTCCGGGCTCTTATCGCTCCTAAGCCTTCCAGTATATCTTGGGAACCGTATGGCCAGCCCGTACGCCTGCCTAACCATGCCTCTTGCACAGGTGTGTGCTGGGCTGAGGGTTATCTCGGCGCCTATTATCTCCAAAACCGTCCTGGGATCGACCCAAACGTCAGCGTCTATAAGGGAGTCCACCCTAGGGCTTCTATGTTCTATCCTCTGGCTGTTGACTAGGGATGTGAAGAGGTCGAGGTCTTCATCCTTAAAGCCAGAGCCTACCTTACATACGGTTTGGAACACGTCTTGTCTGGGGTCATACGCGGCCATGAGTAGAGCACCATACTTGCCGGTTCTTCTACCCCTTCCGTGGAAGGCGCCCACAACAACCAAGTCCACAGTGTCTATCATCTCGCTCCTGTAGTCTCGCTTGTACTTTATCCACTGCCAACCCCTAGCGCCAGCCCTATAGACCGAGTCCTCACCTATGGACTTGGCTATGACCCCCTCGCAGCCCAGCTCAACAGCCTCGCTGAACAGTCTTTCAATCTCGTCTGGGCTCGATACCAGCATCCCGCTGCTCAGCTTGACGGTCTCAGAGGTTTCAACCACCTTCTCCAGCACTGCGCGCCTCTCCATCAATGGCAGGGCTGTGAGATCATCACCATCCAAGTATAGGATGTCAAAAAAGTACAGTGTTATGGGATACTCCTCAACGGCCTTCTCAATCTCCCTTTTCCGCCTCCTATGCATGAGCTCTTGGAAAGGCAACATCTCGCCCGTGTCGAGGGAGACCGGCACAGCCTCGCATTCCAGTATCGCTTCCCCAGCCTTCACGTTCTTTGATACCCTGGCTACGACGTCTGGATACTGACTAGTGATGTTCTCCTGCCGCCGTGAGAAGATTTTAACCGATGAGTCCTGCTTGTGTATCTGCATTCTTTCTCCGTCGTACTTGAACTCCACGAATGCCTTGCCGTCAGTCTTCCTGAGAATCTCCTCTGCGGATGAGAGTCTCTCAGCGAGCATGCATCTAACAGGCACGCCCACCCTTATCCGAAACTTGGAAATGGCCTCCACACCCTCCATGGCCGCTGTCTTGGCCACCAGCCCTATGTCGGAGCTGATGTTGTATGCCCTCTCGAATAATGTCTTCTCACCACCATATAGTTTGGACAGAGCTTCGAGCAGGGTCATATCAGCCACCCCCAGCCTCATTTTTCCCGTCACTATTCTAAGGATGTGCTTGGCCTCTATTGGTGAGGCTCGGGACAGTAGTCTGGAGAGGATTGCCAGTTTATTCTCCTGGGCACCTACGCCGGTAGAGCTTGCTATCTGCTCCAAGCTTTTATAGACATCTTCGACAGTGAGATCCGCTGTAGAGAGGGTGGTCTGAACCTTCTGACCCAGCAGAACCTCAGCTACGGAACCCACATCACCTAGGCGCGAATAAAGCTGGTGGACCGTGGATTCCTTGGCTCCTGAAACCCTCTGAACAGCCTTCAGGGCCAGCTTCTCCGCAACACCCAACTCCACACCCATATATGAGGGGTAGACCTCTCCCAGGGTCATGTAGGCAACCTTATCCACAATCTCTGCCGGTGTCTTGGAGAAAAGCTCCAGTAGAAGGTCTATCATCTCAAGTCTCTTCGTGACTGGCCCTAGGCGCTCATAGTATTCTGCTAAGTTTGCGAAACGCATTACACCAATGTATCATATAAAGACCTGAATAAAAGTTGTAAAGGGTGCATAAGCTTTCCAGGGCGATGTTATGAAGGGATAGATTTATTAAATGAACTGGGAAAGAGACGCCGAAGTCCGTTTGGTGTCACGCTCGGCGGATGTCCAATCTGAGGAACCCCGTTACAGGCTGCCTGTAGACTGGGTGACCGTCTCCAATCTGAGGCTCCCCCTCATGATATTGGAGGAGTACGGGGTTAGGCTGGCCTCTGTGCCCATCATAAAGGCCTCGGTGGGGCTACCGGCTCACCAGAGGGGAATACACGCATCAAGAACATATGAGGCGATCTCGTCTGTGCTTGCTGAGGCCGCCCGGGCAGATGGCAGAATAGCTTCTGAGATAGCTAGGAAAATGCTGGAGCTGCATAGCTATGGGATGGTCTCACGAGTTGTTATCAATGCGCAGGCCTTCTTCCTTGAGAAGACACCTGTTTACAACGCCGACTCCTACCAAGCCTTCGATGTGATGCTCAGGGCGGACGCGCTCAGGAGACCGGACGACATACGTACGAGGGAGCTCATGGGTGTGAGGGTTTCCGGCGTCACAGCCTGCCCATGCGCCAAAGAGGTTATCAGAACCCTATACACCTCAGGTAAGGGTGGAGGGCTCCCCCTCGGAACCCATATGCAGAGAGCACGGGCCTCGGTGGCCACTGAAAGTCATCCAAGTGTTAGGCTGTCCGACCTTGTCAGCATAGCGAGAGACAGTTTCAGCAACGGGACAGTTGAGTATCTCAAGAGGCTTGACGAGGCCAGACTGGTGGTGGAGGCCATAGAAAAACCAAGATTCGTCGAGGATGTGGCTAGGGAGATTGTCTTCAGGATGGTGTCCAGCTTCCCCACAGTTCCAGATGGTAATCTCATATTAGTTGGGGTGAAGGCATTCGAGAGTATACATGATCACGACTTGGAGGCTAGGCTGCGAACAACATTTGGCGAGGCTAGGGAGAGACTGGGTATAGGGTTTGGAACTACGACGATGGCTTGAGATATACTCAGACATCTGTGAGATTCTTGGGCTTGACCCAGGTATGGATATGGAGTCCGCTAGAGTTCTGGCGGCGCTGTTGAAAGGGCGGTGTCTCACCTACTCCCAACACAAAACCCTGTTGGACACCAGTGATTCCGTGGTTATCTTCGGTGCTGGCCCATCCCTGCTTCGGGACTTAGACGAGGCCATACCCTTTCTCTCAGGGTCGAAGACAGTTAAGGTGGCTGCCGATGGAGCATGCAGAGCATTCTTGGAGCGGGGGCTCACACCCGACGTGGTTGTGACAGACCTAGACGGCGGAGAGGATTGCCTTACTGAATGCTCTGAGAGAGGCTCCTTGATGGTTGTGCACGCCCACGGTCACAACATAGATTTGATCCGGTCCATCGTCCCAAAGCTTAAGGGATGGATTGTGGGGACAACACAGACTGTCCCGATACAGCCTCTGGAGAATTTCGGCGGGTTCACCGACGGTGACCGGGCGGTCTGTATGTTTGAGGAGCTGGGCTTCAGGCACATACTTGTAGCGGGGATGGATTTTGGTGGGGAGGTGGGCCCATACTCTAAACCCCACCACCTCGATGGCGAGAACTTAGCGAGGAAGAGGCTGAAGCTCAAGATAGGCCTACAGATATGCTCCTCACTGGCCGAGAGAACCAAGTCCAGATGCTATGACCTAACCTCAGACTCCCACGGTATTCCAGGATTTATCAAGAGCTCATGGGCGGACCTGCGTGAAATACTTATGAGCGGCGGCGCCAGAAGGTGAGATTGAGACAAAAAGCCAAATTATCAGGTGGGAAATGGGTTAATACCCGACGACGGGGATGCATTAAACTTGGCAAGGTATGACCCTAGTGAAGTAGAGCAGCGCGTAACCGACAAATGGAGCCGAGAGTCTATACCGGCGAAGGTTCTCCACCACAGGGCAGGTGGCCCCCTATACTCATTCCTGGAGGGCCCCCCGACCGTGAACGGGTATATGCATGTGGGGCATGCTAGGGGTAGGGTCTACAAAGACATAGTGCTACGTTATCGCACGATGAGGGGGTTTGACGTGTGGAGGAGGGCTGGATGGGATTGTCAAGGGCTTCCCACGGAGCTGGAGGTGGAGAAGAGGCTGAGGATATCTAGCAAGAAGGACTTGGAGAAGATTGGTCTGGAGAAGTTTGTGGAGGAGGCCAACCGTGTCATCGACTATTATATCGCTCATTGGAGAGGAGCCAGTGAGAGGCTTGGACTCTGGCTAGACTATGACTCCGCCTACGAGACGAGGAAAAACGAGTATATGGAACATGTCTGGGCACTACTCAAACAGGCGTATGAGATGGGCGACCTAGTTGAGAGCCTGAGAGTCGTGCCCACATGTCCACGATGCGAGACGCCCCTCTCGCAGCATGAGCTGGCTCAGGGATATGAGGAGATACAGGACCCCTCGATTTATGTGAAGTTCCCCACATACGATCCTTCGAGATACATACTGATTTGGACAACAACGCCTTGGACAATACCCGGCAATGAAGGAGTCGCCATAGACGAGGAGGGCAAATATGTTGAGGTGCGGGTGGGTTCCGAGAGATGGATTATCGCCGAGGCTGCCCTACCGCGTCTAATACCTGAGCTTGGAATTCAGCACTACTCCGTCGTCAAGACCTATGATGGGAGACAGCTTATTGGGACGCCCTATAACCATCCGCTGGTCGGCGAGGTACCTCACCACAAGGGGCATGGACACCATATCATAGCTGGGAGGGCAATATCTATGGAGGAGGGGACAGGATGCGTCCACATAGCACCGGCCCACGGCCCGGAGGACTTTGAGCTGGGCAGGGAGAATGGGCTTCCTGTCTTCTGCCCAGTGTCGGAGCAGGGATATTTCACATCTGTCGGCGGCAAATATGCTGGGAAATCTGTTGAAGATGTATCACGGGAAGTCATTAACGACCTTAGGTCAAAAGGTCTCCTAGCTAAGGAAGGCGAGATACTCCACAACTATCCCCTCTGCTGGAGATGTGGTACAAGACTTATTTATCTGGCCAGCGTCCAGTGGTTTCTTAAAGTTGATAGAATAAAGAGGACGATGGTCGAGGGAAATAGATCCGTCAAGTGGTGGCCCGAGTGGGCTGGTAGAAATAGATTTGGTGAGTGGTTGGAAAATGCTGATGACTGGTGTATAAGCCGCACCAAGGTCTGGGGCACGCCTCTACCTGTCTGGAGGTGTGAGGCTTGTGGGGCTGTGAAGGTTGTGGGTTCTAGAAAGGAGCTGGAAGATGCGTTGGAGAAGTCCGGAAAGGAGGACCTGCATAGACCATGGATAGACATGTATGTCTTCCAATGTAGAAGCTGCGGCGGTAAGATGAGACGCCTCCCATACGTTCTCGATACATGGCTGGACTCTGGAGTGGCTCACATGGCAAGTGTAAACTCGGTATACGAGCCCAGCCTCTTCGAGAGGCTCTTCCCATACGACTTCGTTACAGAAGCAATAGACCAGACTAGGGGTTGGTTTTACACCCTCATGTTCACCTCAACCCTCCTATTCGGCAGGCCTCCCTACAAATCGGTCTTGAACCAAGGACATGTATTGGACGAGTTTGGGAAGAAGATGTCCAAGTCGAGAGGTAACGTGATATGGGCTGTGGATGCCTTCAACCAATACGGCGTGGACCCCCTGAGGATATATCTCGTCCACAAAGCTGAGCCTTGGAGCACTATAAACTTCGTACCATCCGAGGTTGTGCAGGTGAGGGAGCATTTGAACATCCTATGGAACGTCTTCAGCTTCGCCGAGACCTACTTCGCCATAGACCTGTTCAAGCCTGAGAAGCATTCACCTAGAGACTACTTGGATGCACTCAGGCCGGAGGATAGGTGGATATTGACGAGGGTGAACAGGGTGGTGGAGAATGCGTCTCATCATCTCGAGGAGATGGAGATAAACTCGGCATGTAGGGAGGTTTTAAGCCTAGTCGTTGAGGACCTTAGCCGGACCTATGTGAGGGCGATTAGGAGGAGGGCTTGGGGGGAGGATGTGACAAGGGATAAGCTGGCTGCCTACTCCTGCCTTCACTACGCCCTCAGGAGAGTTCTACTACTCCTCGCACCCTTCGCACCCTACATAACCGAGACTCTCTTCGAGAGTATCCGACAGCCTGGAGATCCGGAGAGCATACATCTAACCGACTGGCCTCAGGTCGAGGAGGACCTCATGTGGGACAAGGTTGAAGAATATATGGATGTGGTGAAGGATGTGCTGAAAGCTATCCTAGCTGCCCGGCAGAGGGCAGGAAGAAGGCTTCGGAGCCCAGTTTCCCGCATAGTTGTGGTTCCGAAGACAGAGATTGCGAAAGAGGCGCTGAATTATTTCACCGAATATCTTGAAGCTTCATCTAACTGTAAGTTGCTGGAGGTGGCGGATGTGGGTGATGGGCCGCCTGAGATTGTCCAAGAGTTTGAGTTAAACCTCAGGCTTCTAGGTCCCCGGCTGGGCAGCAGTCTTACTCCACTGATTGAAACTTTGAGAAAGACAGGCAGCGATCCTCTTAGGAGGGCTTACGGTGAGGGTGTGGCCGAGGTTGTTCTCGCCGATGGTTCGAGAGTCAGCCTAACTAGGGATGAGGTGCTGGTTAAGACGAAGGTTCCGGAGAAGTATTCAGTTGGTGAGAGCCAGCATGCCGCGGTTTATGTGGATATCTCTGTTGCTGAAGACCTTGTGACGCTGTCATTGGTCAGGGAGGTGATCAGGCGGATACAGGTTATGAGGAAGGAGGCGGGTTTGAATGTCTTGGATAGGATAGAGTGTGTGGTAGCCACAGGTCCTGAGATAGCCAAGGCCCTTATGGCAGAAGCTGAGTACATCGAGGAGGAGACTAGGTCTAGGCTTGTAGTGGCTGAGCTAGGATCTGGCCGTGGTGGGGGATTTCACTGGAGGGAGTGGAAGATAGCTGGTGTAGATACGGTGATCGGGATCAGGCGTGTCTGAATAGTAACCCTTATAACTATCTGAGAGATGGAGATGCGAGAACGGCGTAGAGAGGATGAAGAAATCCACAGTAGGGCTGACTCTGAGCATCGTCGGCGTCGCTGTCATACTTGTCCCTGTATCGCTTTTCCTGATAACCGGCTACGGCTCTCCCATACAGAGGCTGCTGGACTCCCAATTTATTCTTGGACTTCCTCTCGGGGTCGTCATCTCAGCCGGAGGCGCAGCCACAGCTGCTGTGGGGGTTGTGTTGTTCATAAGGGGCATGCGGGCGATTGGAGCGTCCCCGCCCTTCGGCGTTTACAACAGGAGAGCTAGAGAGCCTTTCAGGCCATCTAGAGAGCAGAACCTGAATGAGGTCGAGGTGGAGATTGAGAGGCTAATAAACGAGCAGGTCTCGGAAAGCGAGCCAAGGGTTGAGGTGCGTACACCCCAACCCCGTCAAGCGGTTATCAAGCCACCGCAGGCGGGGAAGCCGATGGAGGAGGCGGTAGCTAAGCAGATATCTAGGCCGAGGCCTCAGCCTTTGGAAGAAGCTCGGACATCTAAGGTGGAGGTGATCTCGAGGGGGCTGGACATGGTCTGCAGGGCTTGTGGTGCTGTGAACGCTCTCGGCCAGACGATATGCAGCGTATGTGGGGGCAGGATATTTGAGCCTAACCCGAAGCTACTACCTTGTCCGGTCTGCAGCGCACCGCTCGAAGGTGAGCATAAGGTGGGTGACAGGGTGATCTGCACAGTGTGCTTTTCTGAGCTGAGCGTTCGGAAATAGCGGGTGTACAGGTGTGGAGGGGGCTAAACCACTACCAACAATCATGAGGAACCTCAACAAGCAGGTGAGGGTTTTTCTGAAGAGTGACCTATGTTACGAGGGTACCATGGTGGAATGTGACAATTACATGAACTTGGTCATAGATCATGCAGTGGAGTATATGGGTGACAGCAAGACTGCTGGGTATCAGAGGGTGTTGATAAGGGGGAACAATGTCCTCTACCTCGTCCTCTTGGGTAAGTAACACTTTTCATAGTGGGTATCGTTGGGATAGGAACTTAAATAGGGAGAGTCATGAGAGCACGCTCATAGGGTGTTAACCATGCCCGACAGCTTCGTAACCGTTGAAACTCTGGATAAGAAGACTGTTGAAGAGCAGCAGATCGAGTTTGTGGAGAGGAAGGGGTTGGGCCACCCAGACTACATTATAGACTCTGCCTGCGAGTCAGCCTCGATACAACTGTCCAAATATTATCTCCAGAAATTCGGCCGTATACTTCATCACAACTTGGATAAAGGGCTTCTTGTGGGGGGACGTGCGTTCAACACATTTGGCTATGGAAGGCTCGAGGAGCCCATCACGATCATAGTGGCTGGGAGGGCGTCCAAAATCCTCAAGTCGCCTACAGGCGACATCACTATCCCAGTAGATGAGATTGTGAAGGAGGCAGTCAAGTCCATGATCAGGGCCAACTTCAGATTTCTAGATCCCGATAAGCATCTGACTATTGAGACTAGGATTAGGGAGAGCTCTCCCGACCTCAAGGCAGTTGTGGAGGCTAAGGACACCATGCCATTGGCTAACGATACCTCTTTCGGTGTGGCCTTCTACCCATTGACACCTCTTGAGAGGATTGTATATGAGACTGAGAGGAAGCTCAACTCGCCACAATTCAAGAGCCGTGTGATGGAGAGTGGGGAGGACGTTAAGGTTATGGGACTTCGAAAGGGTAGCGAGTTGACCATAACCGTGGCCGATGGCATAGTAAGCACTCTTACGAAGGACAGAGACCAGTACCACGCTGTTAAGGAAAGGATAAGAGAGGAGGTTGAGAGGCTGGTGTCAAAGCTCGCTCCCCAGTTTACTGCCAAGGTTTATGTGAACACTGCCGACAAGTATGGGGTCCATGTAGACGATGAGGTTTTCTACCTGACCTTCACCGGCACCTCCGCCGAGCATGGTGATGACGGTAATACCGGCAGGGGGAACAGAACCAACGGTTTGATCACTCCCAACCGACAGATGTCGCTGGAGGCCGCAGCCGGTAAGAACCCCACATCTCATGTAGGTAAGATCTACAATATACTCGCTAGACTGATAGCTGAGAGGATTTACTATGAGACGAAACAGGTCAGGGAGGTTTATGTCAGGCTCCTCAGCCAGATAGGTAGGCCCATAGATCAACCCCTTTCAGCCTCAGCACAGGTCATCCCTGTGGGAGCGTTCACATCCAACCTACGTAATGAGATTGAGCGCATTGTGGAGGACGAGCTCTCCAAGGTCACACGGATAACCGGCATGGTACTATCCGGTGAGGTGCTGGTCTTCTAGGACAGATATTGCCGAAGACCACTCCTCTTTCTCAGAACCTCGGTACAGGACCTAGGTGTAAGGCATTTAAACTCCACGCCAGTCCGGCCGCATAACTTGCTGGCGGTCCTCGATATTGAGGGGGCAGCAATTATCGCCCTAGGCCTCTCTCCCATCTCCCTCTCCAGTGATGTGGTATATCTCATCAGCTGCATAATATCATCTTGGCTGGCGCGTCTCTTCTTAAGCTCCACCACCACGAGCCGCCCCTCACTGTCCCTGCCCAGTACATCTATCCTACCCGTTTGGAAGACCTGCCTCTCATCCTCCAAGGGCTTGAACCCCTCTTCAATCAGTTTCGGTTCAAGTATAACAGCTCTCTTCATCTCCATCTCTGTAGCGTACATCTCAAATTCAGCCTCATCTATGAGGTGGAAGATGTAGATCTCCGGAGGGTCTGGGAAAGTTATCACCAGCTTCTCCGACTTCCTAGTTACCGTTAGTACGAGACCTTCCTCACTTTCATCCACATCTATATGGGAGTTGGGAGGCTGCCAGTTGACCGGCTCATAGCCCTCAGGCCGGTGGACGAGGATACTCCTATCCCTCTTTATTATGACCAGTCTCTCACCCGGGCCTAAAGTGGATTCGCCCCGACCCTCATACCTCACCATACAACGGCCCACCAGCAGTACCACCTTTCTCGATTCTATAGCCGTCCTAATGCGCTGCGACATCTCCTCTCAACTGGGCAGGTTGAAAAATCGGAGGATTTCTATATGTATGTCCGATCTGACGGGGAAGTAGATGAAGGCCCAGATTAGTTGGGCTGTTGTCAGTGATGCAAGGACGGCCCTTGGAAAGCTGCCATTCTCCAGCATGAGGACAAGTCCAATGACAAGACCGGGAAGGGCGGTGACAAAGTAAAATGGATAGACCCAACGGCTGAGGAGATAGCCCAGCAGGTAGTATATGCCATAGTTTAGGGCTAGCCAGCTCAGGACGAACGCCTCGGATTTGACTGTGCTGCCTTTCCTAATGCTTGATATCATCTGGTTTATCATGACCGGCACAACCACCAATGTTGTCCACCAGTAGGGGCTGTATATCCCCCAAAAGGCTATTGGATGCCACGACCTAACACCGTCGGAGACTGTCTGCACATTGAAGGGCATGGGTTGGAACTGCTGGATTGGTGAGACCCAGCTGAACGGCAGGTCCACAACGGTTCCAGAGCGGTCCACACACCTGAAGGGTAGGCTGTACTGGACGCAGTTGTATCTAAGCTGGCTATGGTAGGTGAGCATGTAGTCGAGGTGGGCGAAGGGGTTGGAGTAGGCCTGGTATGTGAGGTCATAGATGGCAAGCCCGGTCAGCACAGCTATGACGATAGGTATGGATGTTCTCTCGAAGGTGTGGAGAAATTTCCCAGCAGCGTGTCTCCATCCTCTTCCCTCGGCAAAACCTGCGAACAGGGTGTAGGTCAGCAGGGCTATGTATGCGAAAAGTGAGGAGGTCTTGGAGAGCATGGCGAGGGACATAGTTAGTCCCGAGAGAGCATAGCGTCCTCCTAAGTATAGGAGAGAGGCCAAGGCTGTGAAGAAGAGGGCCGGCCCATCCAGTATCGCTATCGAGCCGACATTGAAGAACATCATATCGCCACCCAGAAGCACGGCGGAGACCCATACCACGCTTCTCTTCCCAGTAAGCTGCCACGCCAACATGATAAATACCCCCACGGAAAGGGAGGAGAGGAGCATTGGAAAGAAACGCCACCCCATTGGATTGTCGCCCAAAAGTCTGATCCCCAAGGCAATCAGAAGCTTGGAGAGTGGCGGATGCTCATTATTGACAGCCACACCGGCTAGCAGCTTCCGCGCGGCTGGAACATAGTAATACTCGTCAAATATGAAGCCGCACTCGCTCTTGGGCTGTTCGATACATTGCTCGGGTGGAAGGCTGGGAGATGGGTAGCTAACTATGAGCATCCTAAGAATGAAGAGTATTAGAGCTGTAGCTCCAGCGATGTAATGGGGTTTGCCCAAATCTCTCAATATTTTCATCTCATCTCAGTCTCTTGAACATGTACGGTCCCTCAAGCGAGTAACCCATCTTCCTATAATATCCCCTCACCCCCACCCCGCTTATCACAGCAACTCCACCTAGCCCATATTCCTCAGCCACAACTCTCTCAGCCTCCGAAAGCAAGCGTCTGCCGAAACCCTTATGCTGCGCTGTCTGCCCATTGAGTCGATACCCCACCGGCGTCATAGAGCCGTAGACATGGAGCTCCCTCACCAGTCCAGCATCCTCCAACTCAGACCTAACCACCCTAGGTGGAATCCTCAGCCTAATGAACCCAATCAGGGAGTCCGTGTCAACGTCTTCAAAGGAGATGAACCATTCATCACCCCCTCCAGCCCTATACTTAATGTAGTTTAGGGATATGCTCCGCTGGTCGGAGCCCCTCCGACCCACTTCCCTACATCTTATACAGCGGCAGCCCTCCCCCAGCCTATTCTCCACCTCCTGTCTAAGATTGGACACACTACTACCAGTGAGGGCGTAATCTAGAGGTATCTCCCTCTGAACCCTATTAACCCTGACATACCTCGGCACCCTCCTGAAAAACTCCACTAGGACCTTCATCAACTCCCCATCACCATACGGCTGGTACAGTCCTCTCCTCCACAGCTTCTCCAACCCTGTGCCTGGAAGAACTAGTGTGGGATAGATCTTAAGCATGTCAGGTCTGAAGTCCTCGGACTCGAAAAGCCTACAGAGCATCTCAAGGTCCTTAACTGGGCTTGAGCCTGGAAGGTTGGGCATCATGTGGTAGCATATCTTGAATGACAGGTCCCGGAGATCCCTCGTAGCCTCCACCACATCGGCAACGCTGTGCCCTCTATTGACTTGTCTCAATATATCGTCATCCAGCGCTTGCACACCCAGCTCAACCCTTGTTACACCCATATCCACCAGCCTACTCGCTATAGGGAGCTTGGCCCAGTCAGGCTTTGTCTCGATTGTGATCCCCGAGATGTGGATGGCCGTTTTCTCGGCCATCCTCAAAGCGGTTTCCAAATCTGGGGAGGAGGAGCCGATTATCGCATCCAAGCAACCCTTGATAAACTCCCGCTGAAAACTTGGAGGTGCTGCTGTGAATGTCCCACCTATTATTATCAGCTCCACCTTATCCACGTTATGGCCCATCCTCCTAAGCTTCTCAATCTTCCGCCTGACCTGATGGTGGGGGCTGTAGAAAACCTCGTTAGCCTCCCTTATCACAGGCTCTCTACCGGTATAGCTTTGGGGAGTCCCGCTCTCTAGGCCGCCAGGGCAATAGATGCATTTGCCGTGTGGACATGAGTATAATGGAGCCACCACAGTTAAAAC
>JAWAEB010000014.1:26061-27840 GCA_038891515.1 Nitrososphaerota archaeon
TCCGGATCCGGTCTTCACGGGCTTCTTAACCACCAAGCTGCGTAGCCATTCAGGAGCATCGTCACCCATCGACTCTGCTATCTCTGTGTTGGCAGGTATCCGGTTCAGTCCCAACGCCTTCACAGCTCGAAGCTTCGCCTTGGAAAGTCCATCCCGTGTTCTGGGCTGGCATTCAATGAGATACTTTATGAGGCTCTTGAGTTCTGTCTCAACTTCCGATACGCCTGTCATCTTCCATTTCCCTCCTCAGCCTGCGTATAATATGTGAAATGGTCCTCAAAGCTGTGTAGGGTCTCGGGCCTAGGGGGCCGCCGAAGACAATCTCGCCATAACCGAGCTCGATGAGGCTAACTACATGCTCCTCCAGCTTGCCGGGATTGCCCCAGACGCTAAAGTAGTCCACCCACTCGCCTCCACTTATTGTATAGAGCCTCTCCCAGTCGGAGGCCGTGAGGCAGGAAATAACCTCCTTTCTATACTCCTCCGATATTCCCAGCCTCTCCAAGTGAGCGGTTGAGGCGCCTACCATGAGATATGAGGCGAAGGGGATGGCGGTTTTCCTAGCCTTCGCTGGGTCGTCATGTATAGATACTATCAGATGGGCGCCCAAGGTGAAGCTCCTCCAATCTCTCCCACTACCCCTAACTCTTTTCGACGATTCTTTAAGCATATCCAAGTTGGACCAGTTGACCAACACGCCATCAGCAATTTTTGCAGCCAGCTCTAGCATCCTACCGCTCTGGGCTCCAACGAATATGGAGGGCGGCTCAGCCAGCGGAATATCCAGCCTGACACCACCAGCATCACCGCCAGCTGTTAGTGCTCTGATGAGACGAACACACTCCCCCACCTTCTCTACGGGCTTTTCACGGACTATTCCCAGTCTACCCAGCGATGTATTGTCTCCTGCTCCTACGGCGAGCCTCACCCTCCCCCCAGCTATCTCGTAGAGTGTCGCGATGGACTGGGCTATGATGACTGGGTGGTGGATATAGGGGTTTACCACCGCTGGACCGAGTCTGACCCTCCTAGTCCTATGAGCAATCTCAGCCAGTGTGATGAAGACGTTCCTATTGAAGAAGTGGTCGCTCACCCACACAGCGTCCAACCCAGTCCTCTCACAGATGACGGCCATTAGGCTTGTCTTCCAAAGCGGGTCCCGGGGAACTAGCTCCGCTGAGAAGGTAAGAGGCCTAACCACTTGGCACCGCCCTCGTCTTTTCAGGCTCCGAGATCATGCAGGCCCGCCTCAGAAGTCTCAACCCATCCCTGCTTTCCAACCTATGCTGCTGATATAGCTCCACCAGCTTCCAGCCCATCTTCAGGGGTATTCTATTGGTGTTGAGACTTCCCACTAGGATATCAAGTAGCGCCTCCGCCACCTCCCCACGTCTTCTCCCTAGCACGTCCACCCACAGAATCTAGAGCAATAAATAAATCTCCGTCACAACCCCATAGGACATGCCCGGATTCATCTCGCCCAAGGCAAAGATTCGTGGGTCCATAGGCGGGAATGTTTTCATTTTCGGGCCGAGCGAGATCTCAGAAGATACTTTTCTGGACTGTAATACTGTTGTGGGCTATCCCACGCGTGGGAGACTAGCTCCATTGCTAGGCAGTACCGACAACTCCACTGAGATTTTGGAGGGCGCCAGCCTAGGCTCTTACATAGGCCCGCGATGCATTGTGAGGAGCTTCTGCATAATCTATGAGGAGGCAATGCTGGAGGCGTCCGTCGAGCTTGGACATGGTGTACTCATTAGGTCAGGCAGCGTTGTT
>JAWAEB010000015.1:0-27780 GCA_038891515.1 Nitrososphaerota archaeon
GCAGCCCACAGATAGGCCCTCCTGACGAGATTACAGATCACTGCTCCGTCTACGGCTATCGGTCCACGCCCACTATAGATGAGAAGACCTCACCAGCCCTATGGAACCAATCCCTGACAGACCCATGGCTGACATGAAATCCTAGCTATCCCAGCATCCCAGCCACCCCCCTCAGGCTGAGCCCCTCCACATAGAGCCTGACGCCGAGAGCCCTCACCCACGGAGGAGTCCTGAGACGGGGAAAGACATTTCTATCACCGAAGAAACCTATAAGACGGCCTAGGCCGACCCCGATAATAATCACCCCCAACGAAGGGGAAGGCCCAGGCCATAGACCTTAAGTTGACAGTCCCGATTCAAGTAGGGCTAGGCATATTATTGCGGGTGAGGTTTTAAGCAGTTCCCGACTGGCTAGGGCGGGGAGGTGCCCTCTTGACCGCTGTCGCACATAACCGCCGCCTCTAAGGACGACCGCCAACGCAGCTAGTATGGCTAGAGAATTTGACGAGAGGATATGGAAGGGATATCTCCAATCTGATGCGATTGTGAGGAGAGTTGAGGTGAGAATAGGCCCAACAAATAGCCCAAGCCCGAAGGCTGCAACAACTAGGCCGGAACCAAGCCCTCCCAGCTCCCTGAGGAGTGTCTTCATGACACCGTAAGATGAGGTAGACCAGAAGGCATATCCCACACCTGCTAGGATGGCTGGAAGCAGTATTCCGAGGAAGCTGTTGGATAGCGCTATTAGGGTGTTGGCGGCCACACAACTGCCACCCCCAGCATGAGCGCCCGGCCATGCCCCATAATATCTGTGTCCCCGCGGCTAAGCTGAAGGCGTCGAGACCAATGCCCCAGACCGTTGGAATGAGTCCAGCCGACTCGACTGGAAGTTGGAGGGATTCAATGATTTGAGCTAGAGCCACGGACAGGCCGACCCCACTCCATGAGTAGACCGTGTAGGCTGTTAGGACGAGGGTTGAGGCGGCTATTCCTCGCGCGGTCAATCACCGAACTTAATCTTGGCGAAAGGTGTTTCGTTGTTTATACTCCTGAAGGGCTCTCCTGTCCCCTCGTAGAACTTGCTGAAGAACTCGTATATGTGAAGCCTCATGCTCTGTATGAAGACCATCATGCCCTCGAGTAGGATTATCCCTATATTGCCTATCACCATTAATGGCAGTGAGACAACCCCTAGGGCCTCCCATGCTGAGTTGAGTAGCACGAGGAGGGCTGTGTGCACTATCAGGAGTATCGTCAGCCTAGAATATGATATGGTGTTGGAGAGAAAGTGGATGATGTTCTCGAGGACTTCGAGAAGGCCTTGTCCGACTGAGGCGATAACCGAAACACTGTGACCCAGACCGGCTAGGCCGGCGACGAGCCTACCGATCATGAGGACTACTATGCTGGCCACCGCTCCGTAGACACCTATTGAGCCCACTAGGTTGGTGGGTAGTCCTATGAGTGGAGCGGTGGATGTGCTTGTAAGTATTGAGGAGATGTCCCCACCCGCTCCGAAAAATGCGAAACCGAATAGGATTCCAAAGATATACATGGTTAGGGTGGGTAGCTTGACAAAGAGGGCCTCGGACCACTCCCTCTCTCTCGCCAGCTTGACTATTCCTAGGATGTAGCCCGTGATGATGTGTAAAACTCCGAGGAAGATGGTGAATATTAAGAGTCTCTGAACCTCGGATATTACGAACCCCTTGGCTCCATCGTGCTCCTCCACCAAGTGTATGAGCTGGGGTGAGTATACCGCCTCGCCTACCTTGAATCCGAAAGCTTCTCCTATGAGGAACCCTGTTATGGTGGATGCTGTTCCCAAAGTGGCTAGGATGACAGCCCATTTTCTAAGATCACCCCTCACTCTCTTGAGCATAAAGAGGGAGAAGGCTAGGATGACCGCGCCCTGACCCATGTCGGCGAACATTATGCCGTAGAAGATGGAGAAGAAGAAGGCAACGTATGGTGTGGGATCGACCTCGGTGGCTCGTGGTGCTCCTTGGATGAGTGTTATCTTCTCAAATGCTGCTGAGATGCCCCTATTTCTCATAAGGGCTGGCCTGTCCACACCATGGTGACGCCCCTCCGGAGTACTTAGATAGACTGGGTATTGATGTCTGAAGGTTTCTAGAAATGTTTTTTCCTTCTCAGCCGGTATATATCCCCTTATTACCGTGAATAGCTTGAGCCCGCCCCCACCGATCCTATGTAGGGCCTGGCGGACAATCTCATAGCTGTCACGTAGGGCCACCAGCATACCGCCTTGGCTCTCCCTCACCTCTTCCAGCATCTTCTCAACCTCCGTCAGCCTTCTTCTCAGCCCTTCAACCCTTTCAACGAGCATCTTGTAAGCCTCGCCTGGTATCTGGGGCAGGTCCTCAGGTATGGTGAGCATCTTCAAACCAAGGCTTTTCAACACTCTGTCCACACCCTCACCCGCCCCCTTCTCAGCCACCACCAGCATCAAGATATTGGACCTGGAAAGAGGTGACTCCACTATTGCCACATCTGGGATGGCCCCCCTAGCCTCAGCCATTTCAGACGCAGTTACAACTCCGAGAAAAACATAGAATCTTCTGAGGCTTCGCAATAGGGAGATGTCAAACCTCATCCCCGAAAGCAACTGTAATGCATCCCTAATGTTGGATAGCTCGTTGATCTTCTCCTCGAGGGATTTCTTCTCCTGTAGCAGATGCTCACACTTCTCCTTCAAAGGACCGAGCTGACCGTCCAGCCTATCCAGAAGACCCCTTACATCATGTGCTGTAAACGTCTCCTGAACAGGTGGATTCTTGCCGAAAAGCTGATCCATCACACCCACCTGATCCTTAACTCCTAGCTCCTGTATCAGAACCTGGGTGTTCACAGCCCCGATTTCAGCCCTATGCTCTAGCTGGTGAAGTGTGGGGTCTTTGGAGCCGTTTCCAGGGGTTGCGTGAAAGTCGCCGAAGATGAAAAGCTCTTTCAAGACGGACTCCGCCTTATGCCTGGGTGCTATGAGCGCGACATCTAGGACCGGGGAGAGCCCCAAATTGTCTCGTCTCCCGTCTCCCAAGTCAGCATTTAAATCTGAACATCTCCAGCCCAGCTTGGCATCATCCATTTATTCCCCAATTACTTCTTGTTCCCCGTCCTCCGGTGGTTGTGATGAGCACCGAATCGGTCGAGCTAGGTCTCCTCATCCTTGCGGTGATTTTTGCAATCATAGCCATAGAGCAGTCTAGGCTAATCCGCTCTGTGATGGGCCTACTCGGCCTGACCGCAGTCTTGGGAGTGATTTTCTTCATACTGGGAGCCTATCAGGTGGCCATAATGCAGCTCCTAGTATACGCGGGCGGCATCATAGCGCTCTTCCTATTCGTGATACTCCTCACTAGGGGTGTGGAGGAATGAGGCTGGCCGAGGTTTTGGGAGGAGCTGCAGCCCTAATTCTTGCCGGCATAATGTTTTCAGCCTTGGCCGGAGAGCCGCCCGCATATAGGTTCTGGGGTGATGGACTCCTGAGGCTTGTGAGACCAGATTTCAATACGTTGAGTCGGGAGATAGGCAACTATATATATGGCGGCCTATTCCCCGCCTTCATCGCCTTCGGCCTAGTCCTCCTAACGCTTGCATTGGGGATTTCAGCCCTGCTGAGGAGAGGTGGGTAGGGTGGCCCTCTCCATAATATACTACGTCCTCTTCTCAGCCCTCCTATTCGTGCTGGGGGTCTTCTGCCTAGCCACTAGGAGGAGCCTCATCAAGCAGATTATCGGTCTGGAGATACTTGTCAACGCAGCCCACCTCAACTTCGTTGCTCTGGCCACCGGCTCGGGTAGGGGGGTTGACCCCTATGCGCAGACCTTCATCCTAATCTCGCTGGGCGTGGGGGCGGCAGTAGTGGCTCTAGCACTACTCCTCTCTGTGCAGGTCTATAGGACGTATAGGACCACTGATGTGGCTAAGCTGAAGAGACTCCGGCGTTGACTATCTCACGGCTATCTCCAAGAAATAGTAGCGGGCCACTAGACTCTCTCCGGCATCCCCCATCTCCTTAGGCACATACTTAACCACCCAAACAGATAAACTGCCATACTCTATCTGTGGTTGGCTGGGTATCCCATATATGTTGGGAAGCATCTCCCAGCTCTTGATCCTCACCATACCCTCAGAGTCTATGGCCACCTCGGTGAGGGTTGCGTTGGATCCGAATGGTGCGGGGGTGTTGGGTATGTTTTTGGCCGATGCAAATCTAACCTGAATGAGGGAGCCGGGCATGATGCTGAACCTCCTCCCCTCAGGAGATTCAAGGACAATGGTGTGGATGTTCTCCTCGCCGAACCTCCAGAAGACTGCGAAGCTATACTTGTAAACCCCAGGCTCAGCGGGTAGCTTGACATAGTAGATGGCTGAGGATGTGGAGCCGGGGACAAGCTCTTCCATGAGGGAGGCGATCTGGTCCGGTATCATGGGCTTGACGATGGTATGAGTCTCACCTAGCCCGACGGTAGCGGTCAGGATAAGGGTGGTGGCCGATGTCACCGTGACTGTGTTGAATGTTGTCTGCGTTACTGTTTCTGTTCTCCCTAGATTCAGGGCCACAACCCCGACAGCACCTAGTACAAGCATGACCAATATGAGCACAGCAATGGATGTCCTCACCTAGGTGCCACCTCGAACTCCCCCAGCTTATTGGTCTGGCCGGATGGGATGCTGACCTCGGATACGATAACTCTGTTATCGGATGTAACGTCTATGAGGTTGAAGCTGTTTCCCAGCCTACCCCTCGTCCTAGCTGAGGAGACTGTCCCAGCGTTCACCAGTATGGTGTTTCCCACCTTGACCGCATGCCGTACATGCCTATGCCCCATTAAGACCATATCCACACCTAGGTCAAGTATAGCCTTGAGCGCATCGCCTGCATCCTCTAAAATATCCTTTTCACGCCCAGAATATGGCACCGGGATTAGATGGTGGTGGAAGACAACCACCTTGAAAACCCTGTTGGGAAGGCTTCGGAGGGAGTTGCGGAGGGTTTGCTGTCTTCCACGCCCAAGTCTGCCGTTGTCGCTGTCAGGTATTCCGCTGTCGAGAATCATGAAGACAGCGTTACCCACGTTGGTGAGGTAGTCCACCTTCCCAACAATCTCTCTGAAGAGCGAGTCACCGTAGTTCCTCTCATCATGGTTACCCGGTGCGACTATAACCTCATGCCTGATCTCATGAAGCTTCTCAACAGCCATCTCATAGTCAGCCAGTATGCCGTTGTCGGTGAGGTCTCCAGAGTGGACAACTATGTCTGGAGTGGGGTCCAGTGTATTGAGGAGGTAGATACATTTGTCCAGCGCCTCCGCCACATACATCCCGAACTTGGTGATATGTGTGTCCGAGATATGTGCAATCCTGATAAGGGTATCAGTCATACCGCCCTTCATCCCCGAAAACTTACTTAAATATCCCTAGCCGCCTCAGTCAAACATGGTTGAAAGCGATGGATTGACTGATGAGCAGCTGAGGGAGATACTTACACGCTATCGCAGGATTACCGTGGTGGGTGCATCAAGGGAGCCCTCCAAGCCAGCCCACTACGTCCCCCGCTTTCTAATGAGACAGGGTTATGAGATACTACCTGTCAACCCCTATGCAGAAGAGATACTAGGTGTCAAGGTCTACAAGACGCTTGAAGAGGTCCCCCAGCCGGTGGAGATAGTGGATGTATTCAGGCCCAGTGAAGCGGTTCCTGAGGTGGCTAGGTCAGCCCTAAAAGTGAAGCCCAAGGTCTTCTGGATGCAGGAGGGGATCTACAGCCGTGAAGCGGCTGACCTGCTCAGGAGTAATGGAATAACCGTGGTCTGGGATAGGTGTATGATGAAGGTTCACAACAAGTTGTTCGGAACAAAGCCCATGACACCCTTGGGTGGGCCCGGCAGGACTGCTGGCAGGTAGTCCCTGACGGAGGCTGTGAGAAGCCAGTAGGCAGTGAGCCTGCCTGAGTTTGTCAAGGCGTATCTAACCCTCACCGGCCTCAATGGAATAATCTCCCTGCTGACGAACCCCATCCTAACCAGCTTCCCAAGCCGCTGGGATAAAACCTTCCAGCTAAGCCCTTCCACTCTGCGCTTAATCTCGGAGGAGTATAACGGCCCACCTAGGAGGGCTCTGATTATCTCCCTCATCCACTTACACTTCAGAATCTCACCCAGTTGATTGGGTTCGACGCCACGGCGTAGCAGAGGCTCAACAGTCTCAATCAGGTTATACCCATCCCGAGTTAAGCCGTATTGGCCAGGTCCCGAGAATTGGACAAGGGAGAGCGCCGATAACCTCCTCAGCTTATCCGCCAAAACCCTGTTAGATATTGTCAAGCGTTTTGCAAGAGTGGAGAAGCTCAGAGGGCCTCCGGCGAGCTGTGAAAGTATAGGAAGGCTCCACTTACACTGGAGGACCCTATACGGCCCGCCGGTTAATACTGTCTCCCCAAGGGCCATGGCAATCCTAGGAGCGGCACGAATTTAAGATTTCAGAGGTTACTTTCCGGTAAGTCCCTAACCAAAATTTCACCGATGGTTTAAATTTCTCAACTTGGGAATCTTTGGCCATGAGTTCCATTATACCCGGATACTCTTATGGAGACCCCAAAGTCCCCAGGGCACCCATAACCGATGAAGAGTTGGAGCTCCTTAAGAAGACCGTCATGATGACTGATGAGGATGTGAAGTATCTCAGGATGGCGGGTGAGGTGCTGCGAGACCAAGTGGAGAACATTCTAGACCTCTGGTATGGCTGGGTGGGCTCCAACCCTCACCTAGTCCATTATTTCGGAGACAAGAAGACCGGCCAGCCCATCGGCGAGTATCTTCAGGCTGTGAGGAGACGCTTCGGCCAGTGGATTCTAGATGTCTGCAACCGCAGCTATGACAGAACATGGCTCAACTACCAGTATGAGATTGGGTTGAGACACCACAGGAGCAAGAAGAATACAACTGATAGGGTGAATAGTGTGGAGCATATACCGCTGAGGTATATGATAGCTTTCATCTACCCCATCTCAGCCACCATCAAGCCCTTCCTCGCCAAGAAAGGTCACGGTCAGGAGGATGTGGAGAAGATGTTCAACGCATGGTTCAAGGCAGTAACGCTCACGGTGGCCCTCTGGTCCATACCCTACGCCAAGCCCGGCGATTACTAAACGAACCCAATATTTTTCTTCCCGTATGGGCGTGACTCTCAAACCTATATTAATAAGAGCCCCCATATTTCATCCGTAGTGACTCAGAGCTTACTGGGCAAGGAAGCCATTCTCCAGAGACCAGACCCATCTGGGAGGATAGTCTGCACTGCATGTGCGAGATATTGTAGGATTGGCGAGGGGCAGGTGGGGCTCTGCGGTGTTAGGGGGGTGGTGAACGGCAGGCTCCATCTCTTCGTGTATGGTAGGGTGATAACGGGTCATGTGGACCCGATTGAGAAGAAGCCGGTCATCCACTATAGGCCCGGCTCCAAGATCTTCAGCATAGCCACAACCGGCTGTAACTGGCTGTGCGCATACTGTCAGAACTTTGACATCAGTCAGCGTAGGAAGGTGGAGGGTGTTGAGGCCTCTCCAGCACAGGTTGTGGATATGGCTCTCCGTTATGGGAGCGACGGCATAGCCTATACTTACAACGAGCCATCCATATTCATGGAGTACGCCCATGACATCGGTGTTATCGCCCGTGAGAAGGGTCTCATCAATATCTTCGTGACCAACGGCTACTGGACGCTGGATGCGGTCAAGATGGCGGGTGAGTTTCTTGACTGCGCCACCGTGGACTTTAAAGGTAGCGGGGAGAGGGAGTTTGTGAGACGCTATATTGGGATACCTGACGCGGAGCCCATATTTCAGACTATTCTTGAGATACGTGATAAGACCGAGATACATCTGGAGATAACAGACTTGATTGTCCCCCAGATAGGTGATAATCTTGAGGCTGCGAGGAGACTCTCCCGATGGGTTTATGAAAATCTCGGACCTGATACTCCCATCCACTTCCTCCGCTTCCACCCAGACTATAAGCTGATGCACCTGCCGTGGACACCTGTCGAGACCCTTGAGAGGCACTGCCAGATAGCTAGGGATGAGGGGCTGCGATATGTATACATCGGCAACGTTCCGGGTCATCGGCTGGAGAACACCTACTGCCCAGGCTGCGGAGAGGTGGTTGTGGAGAGGCGTGGCTATGACATCCTCGACTGGCGTTTAGACAGTCACAACAGATGCATTAGATGCGGCCATAAGATACCCATAGTTGGGAGGCCGCCCAGCCGGAGAGTTAACGGACGTAGCAGATTCATACCCGTCCTATGGGATAGGTGAGGTCTTGGGTGATTTAGTGCTTGGAGTACACCATATAACCCTCGTGGCTGGAAATTATGAGCTTAACCGTAGATTTTACACAGGTGTTCTAGGCCTCCGGCAGGTTAAGCTCTCTGTGAATCAGGATGACATCTTCCACCGGCACGCGTTTTACGCCAACCCCGAGAGGACGACGGGTAGCACCATCACCTTCTTCGAATGGCCTCACCTAGCGTCCGGATATCCAGGTCTAGGCTCACCCCACCACCTCGCATACGAGGTAGCCTCCATCGACGTGCTGGCTAGGTGGAGAGCATGGCTTAGCGGCCAACGGTTAAGGGTCTCAGGGCCACACATAGAAGATGATTATGCCTCTATCTACTTCATGGACC
Source organism: Nitrososphaerota archaeon (assembly GCA_038891515.1). GTDB lineage: Archaea > Thermoproteota > Nitrososphaeria_A > Caldarchaeales > Caldarchaeaceae > HRBIN01. The sequence goes on from JAWAEB010000015.1 coordinate 8,713, forward strand.
ACGACGGGACACTTATCGAGGTGACAGCGTATAGGGAGGATAGTGGAGCCGACTACATCCTCGAACTCTTCACCAAAACATCTACACCCAAGAGCTTGGATGCAGGCATGGCTTTAACGGGTTTTCATCACGCTACGCCGATTATCCTAGATGACAGGTTCACAGCCCGCTTCCTAGAGAAATTCCTGGGCCTCGGGAGGATTGAGAGAGGTAATGGGATGAGGAGGTATTTGCTGGCGGGAGACCGGGACAAGATTTTTCTCAAATATCTTGTCCACCCTGACGCCTCAGTGGGATTTGTGGGAAGAGGCTCCATCCATCACATAGCCCTAGCCGTGGAGAGTGAGGAAGACCAGAGGCTAATAATGAGGAGGCTGACGGCGGCATCCATTAGACACTCGGGCATAATCGACCGGTTCTGGTTCAAATCCCTCTACTTCAGAGACCCTGACGGAAACCTCATGGAGATAGCCACGGTTGGACCAGGGTATTATATTGACGAGCAGGGTGAAAGGCTGGGTGGTAAGCTGGCCCTCCCACCCTGGCTGGAGAGTAGGAGGCAGGAGATAGAGGCGAGACTTGCGATGCAGGACGCCCAAAACCCAGCGCTCTGGCCACCCAAATATGGAGAGACACCGGAATGGCCGGAATACTACGACCCAGAAATGCACAGATAGGCTAGGTTCTCCTACGACCGATCAGCAGTGTTAGGACTCCGGCGGCTGCGGGCAGTATGGGTAGGGTCTGGAGGGTCTTCTGGAAACCCAACACATCAATGGCCAGGCCTGATATTGGTAGGGTTAGGTTGGCAACTCCGAAGGCCACTCCGTAAATAAGGGCTGAGGCTAGGCCGGTCCTGCCAGGGAGGAGCTCATGAGCTATCACCACCAGTACTGGGTGGGCTGCTATGAGTGTGAAACCCATCACCGCAGCGAGGATCCATGCCAGTTCAGGAGGTGCCACTGGAAAGTAGAGCAGGACCGGGGCCGAGGTGAGGAGGATAGCTGAAGACACCAACGTTCTATTGATCCTGTCGGCAAGCCATCCCGAGAAGACCATTCCAGCGCCACCAGCTAGGAGCATGGTGGAGAGTACAAGCCCGCCAGCACCCAGTGAAAGGCCTGACCTAGTGAGATAGAGGGGCATGTATGTTATGAGGGTGATGGTGGCTGTCCCCCTTAGGACAGATGCCAGAAGGACCAGCGCGAGAGCCCTCCTATCAACCCCGTCATGCCTCCCCGAACCATCTCCATAGATGGATGGGGTGTTCCTCATCCTCGTGAGGGCTGCTGCGGCGACTGCTGGGAAGAGCACGGCTGCGAAGGTGCCTCTGATGCTGAAGGTGCCGACCGTGGACACTATGATGAGAGGACCTATCGCAAGGCCTAGGTTTCCCCCCAGCATGAAGAGACTTACATTAGATGCCCTGCCATGACCAGCCTCGCTGGATGAGAGGGATGTGGCCACGGGGTGGAAGAGGGCTGAGCCGAGGCCGCCGACGGTGGCTGCGGCCAGTATGGCTGAGTAGCTCCCCACGTAGCCGATGGACATTATGGATAATCCGCCCATCAAGAGTCCCAGTGACATGAGCCAGTTGACATGCCTCCTATCGTATATCTGTCCGAAGATCGGTTGGAGGAATGAGGCCACTACCATGTATATGGCTGGGACCGCTCCCACCAGGGCAGTGGAAAGGCCGTAGGCTGCCACCAGCAGGGGTAGGAGTGGTGGGAGGGAGCTGTAGAGGGAATCGTTGGCGAGATGTCCTAGTGCGAGAAAGAATACCTCCTTGGGCCGGCTCAATCTCACAGCCCAGGTCATCGGGTATCTTAAATATCTGATGCGTCCTCCACTCCAATAGACAAGTGTGGTGGAAGATGGTGGACCAATATCATGGTGAGAGGGTGCTCTTGATGATACCGGGTCCAACCGAGCTGCACCCTTCTGTAAGGGAGGTTCTCAGCAGGCCGATAGTAGCGCACTATGGGCCGGCGTGGAAGGATGAGTATGAGGAGACCGTGAGGCTGTCTGCCGAGATTTTCAGAACAAAGTCAGAGGTCTTCATCATGCCCACACCTGGAACCGTGGCCCTTGAGACCGGCATAGTAAGCCTCTTGGAGCCCGGTGACGAGGCCGTGGTGGTGGATAACGGCTTCTTCGGCAGTCGGCTGGCTGAGATAGCGGAGAACTGTGGTGTAAACCCCATCAGGATAACAGCTGATCTGGGAAGTGTGGTACCTCCTGAAAAACTCAGTCAAACCCTTGATGGGAAGAAGAATGTGAAAGCCGTCATAGCTGTACAGAACGAGACATCTACTGGCGTTTTCAACCCCATCCCATCCTATGCTAAGGTTGCTAAGGAGCATGGCGCCCTTGTGATTGTGGATGCAATCTCATCATATGGTGGGTCTGAGATGGATTTCGACGGCTGGCGGCTGGACTTTTGCGTGGGATACGCCAACAAATGCTTGGGAAGTATTCCGGGCGCGGTCCCAGTTGCGGTTAGCGAAGAAGCTTGGGAAACGTTTAGGAGGCGGAGGACAAAGCCCCGCTCCTACTTCACCAACCTCGGTGTCTGGAGACACTACATGGATGAGTGGAAGGACATTGGCCACCCATATCCCACGACGGTCAACACATACGCATACTTGGGGCTCAAGGCGGCTGCTAGGGCGGCTCTGGATGAGGGGCTTGAGAAGAGGTATACGCGTCATGTGGTGATGGCTGCTGCCTTTAGGAAGGCTGTTAGGGCTATGGGTCTCGAGACACTGCCGTCGGAGGAGATAGCGTCACCGCTGGTGACGGCCATATCGCTTCCCAGCCAGGTCTGGAAGGACGCTGGTCGGATAGGCAAGATTATGGTGGGTAAGTATGGGATCATGATAGGGGGAGGTATCGCATCCCTCCACGGCAAGATCATTAGGGTTGGACACATGTGCATAACCGCCAGCTCACGATACCTCCTCCCAACACTGGCCGCGTTGGAAGGCACCTTCAGGGAGCTGGGCCTCTCTGTCTCGGATGGGAAGGAGGTCTTCCAGGCGGAGCTGGTGAGGCTTGGGGGAAAGGTTTAAAACAGGCGGCCGAGAGTTACGCCCGTGCCCCTTCTAGGTGAGAAGGACAGACAGGCTGTTAGGACGAAGTTCAGCCGCGAGCTGCGGGGAAATGTGAGGATGGTCGTGTTTACGCAGGAGTTTGAATGCGAGTACTGCGCCATCACTAGGGAGCTGGCGGAGGAGCTAGGTCAACTGGCTGATGGTAGGGTTGAGGTGGTGGTTCTCGACTTCCAGAGGGATTCGGAGAAGGCTGGGCGGTGGGGCGTGGATAAGATTCCAGCCATCCTCCTCCACGGAAATAGGGAGTATGGAATAAGGTTCTTCGGCGTCCCCAGCGGATACGAGTTCTCCACACTGCTCGAGGATATTGTGGATGTTTCCAGGGGTGTTTCAAGGCTTTCCTCCCAGACACGTGAGAAGCTGAAAACGGTGAACAAGCCCGTCCATATCAAGGTCTTCGTAACACCTACCTGCCCATACTGCCCACGGGCTGTCAGGACGGCCCACCAGATGGCTTTGGAAAATGAATATATCACAGCAGACATGATCGAGTCTATTGAGTTCCCCCACCTAGCCAACAAATATGAGGTGATGGCTGTGCCCAAAATAGTCATAAACGACACCGTCTCGTTTGAGGGCGCGCTGCCAGAGTCACATTTTATGGAGCATGTTCTCCTAGCTGTTGGTTCCGAGGGTTTGGGGAGCTACCGCTAAAGTATAAAGCGAGCCACAGTGACACGTATCCGGATTGTCGGCGAGCACCACGGTCGTGTGGATGGATGGAGAGCTGGTCCCATGGGATCAGGCCAAGATACACATAGCTAGCAACTCGCTCCACTATGGCTCGGCCGTTTTCGAGGGAATCCGCGGATATTATCATGAGGGCGAGATATACATCTTCAAGCTTAGAGAGCATATCCGACGGCTTATAGAGTCGGCGAAGATTATCATGCTGAGGAATCACTATACTGAGAAAGACCTTGTGGAGGCCTCGCTGCGGACCTTGCGGGAGAACAGGTATAGCACCAATGTCTACATCAGGCCCATAATATATGGTGGTGAGAATGTTATGACCCTGGACCTCCAGGATGTGCCGGTTAGGGCTGCGATACTAGCCCTCCCACTCGACAGGTTCTTCAAGAAGTTCGGCCTGAGGGTGTGTGTCTCCACATGGCGTAGGGTGCCGGACACGTCGCTGCCGCCCCGTGCCAAGGCCTCTGCTAACTACCTCAACTCCATGCTGGCCACGAGGGATGCTAAGGCGGCGGGCTATGATGAGGCGATACTCCTAGACCAGTCTGGCTACGTGAGTGAGGGACCTGGAGAGAATATCTTCCTAGTCAAGGACCGGGTCCTCAACACTCCGCCCGCCTCATCAGCCATACTGGAGGGCATCACACGTGGCACGGTTATGACGCTGGCCCGTGACCTAGGCTATCAAGTTGTGGAGAGGCCCATAAGCAGGGTTGAGCTATACACGGCTGATGAACTCTTCTTCACGGGGACGGCTGTAGAGATTCAGCCGATCCTTGAGGTGGACGGCAGGGTCGTGGCCGACGGTCAACCAGGTGAGATTACACGCCAGATCTATGATCTTTATCAGAGAGTTGTGAGGGGGCAGGAGCATAGGTATAGGAGCTGGCTCACACCGGTTTATCGCAGGTAGGTGGGCTGGCAACATGGTTAGCTGCCCTATCTGTGGAGAGAAGGTACCACATAGCCTGTTAAGGGTTGATATGCCTAGATGCTCCTCTGGACATGAGATGGGGGTATGGGTTATGTGTGGAAATCCTACCACTAGGCACATATACCTGAGGCACGGGGAGACCGCTTGCCCTGTCTGCTCCAACACCGGCTGGAGGAGGGTGGAGAAGGGAACTAGGGTGAAATGCCTCAACAAGACTGGAGATAAGGAATGCCTATACCCTTACTATGAGTGGATGGTGGACGGCCCTCCCTGCCACCTAAACCACCTCACCCAGATAGCTGTGGTCAGTGAGAGCAGTTAATGAAGAATCTGAGGGAGAGGCTTGAGGAGGCTGCTGCGGTAATACGAGGGGGCGGTGTGATAATCTATCCAACCGAGACGGTCTATGGTATCGGATGTAACCCCTTCGACGAAAAAGCCGTCAAGAGGGTTATCATGCTGAAGAGGAGGGAGGACAAGCCCCACCCAGTCCTAGCCTCATCGCTGGACGATGTCCTCAAAGTCTCCTCACCATCGGAGGAAGAGATACGCTTGGCCGGTAAGCTCTGGCCAGGTCCGGTGACACTGGTTTTGGAGAAGAGGCCAGAGTTGCCAGGGGCGGTCACATTTGGCCAGCCCTCAGTAGGTGTGAGGATTCCGGCCCATCTAATCGCTTTGGAGCTTGTTAGGCTTGCAGGCACCCCAATTATAGGAACTAGCGCCAACGTGACCGGTGAGCCGCCGGCTTGGAGGCTTGAACTGGTGGCGGAGGAGCTGAGGAGTGGAGTGGATATGCTGGTTGACGGCGGTGTGACAAGGTACCGTGAGCCCTCCACCGTTTTAAAGCTGGTGGGCGATAATGTGAAGATTATCAGGGAAGGTGCAATGAAGAGGGCTGAGCTCAGGGAGATTCTCTCATCAACCCCCTACTCTATCCTAGATGATTGATGTGGCCACCCGCTGTATTATCGCCAGCTTGACAGCCTCCAACCTATCCATCGCCTGGATATGTGTCATGGGTCCCCAGCCCACCCCATACCTCATAGCTACATTCTGAACCCGCTCAGCCGTGTAGGCAAGCTCCACCTCGGTGCCGCCCACTGCCACGAGTATTTTCTGAGCAGCCCCAGCTACCCTACCATACTCCCCACCTAAAACCAATATGCCCACCTGCTTGAACCAGCTCTCCACACCTGCCACCGCTATTGCCTCAGAGACCTGTCTTGTAGCTGCCAGCCTGGTGAGGAACTCCAGCCCAAGTGATTTGGCTGAGCCGCCGGATTTGAATGAGAGGATAGCCGAGGTTAGGACGGCGTCGAAGTGTTCCCAGTCCACGAGGAGGTCTGGGTTGAAGAGCTGGACCTCACATCCTTCGGCCAGGTCTCTGAGGCGCGTCAGCACCTCATCCACGTCGCCAACCCCATCAGTCTCAACTATAGAGACGGCTGCCACAACGTCTCCGAACCTGACAGTCCTCAAAACACACCACCATGTATTGCGGGTATGATGGTTACCACATCCGAATCATCCACCACAACCTCGCCTCCTCTCAGCGACCTAACATCCGCACCGTTGACCAAGATGAGAAGCCCGGCCTGAAACTCGCCGCCTTTGGAGAATACCAGGCCCCTCAACCTCTCGGGCAGCATCATCAGAGCCTCCCTCAGGGATGTGGACTGGGATAGGGGGATCTCAAGCCTGTCAGACATTGCCACCGATCTGAGATGGCCTAGCAGCTCCACCCTCAAGAAGGAGCGACCCCACCTACGTAGCTTATGCGTCTCCTCAAAAGGATATATGAAGGGCCGGCCGTTCGGTGGCATGAAACCCGTTGCGAATACTATTGTTCTACTGGCCATAGGCCTTCTGCTAGTGATAGTGGGTGTGGCCCTCAGCTGGAGGCTTCTCATAGAGCTTGTGGGACTGCTGCTGCTCATCATAGGAGTGGCTTTCATAGTCTTCTCACTTGGTTTCCTGAGACGTTGAGAACTAGGTGGGCTTCTTGAGAGAGGTCAGGGTGGGCGGAGTCCTCTGTAAGATACTCTTCGCCAAGACTGGATACACACCCCACTACACCGAACACGTGCAAGATCCAGTTACTGGTGAGGATGTGTTGGTTATGGCTGACCCGCATTCGAGGCGCTCCGCCATTATCTACAACCCGGATAGGGATAAGATAGTCTGGGAGTACAGGGTGGGCGGTGAAGCCGTTAACGCCAACCCACATATAGCCCGCCTCATTACTGAGAGGGTGCCCAAGCTGAGGGCGAGGCCCGGAGACCTGATATGTGCCGACCGTGACAACAGGTTCATAGTTGTGGACCGTAGGAGCAAGAGGATTAAGTGGAGCTTCCGGCCAGCTGACGCCCGTTGGTCTCACGACTCGCTGCTTACCGCAGATCATGAAGGGTTGATTATCACCGACTACGCCACTGGATATATCAGGCGTATAGATTTCGAGGGCAGGGTTGTGTGGAGCAGGAATCTGGGCAAGGGTCTGGCCAAGCTCTCGAGGATAGCTGGAGCAACGCCCAGCGGGATACATAGCAATAGTTTCGGAGGTGATGTACTCGCAACTGTCAACCAGAGCGTGAGGGGTGTTTACGAGCTGGATGAGGAGACGGGCGAGATCGTATGGTCATGCCCACCGCCCAAAGGTTCCAAGAACGTGACCCTCACTCTCAAACCCCACGCAGCCGTGAGGACAGGGCTGGCCGAGATGGGTGGAAACCTAACCGTCTTCAACCAAGAGGCTGGAGGAGGGTTGCTGGCCGTGGATAAGGACTGCAGGCCGAGATGGGGGTGGATAAAACCTCTCATTGCGCTGGAGGGCCAGGAACACTATAGGCCCTCGGCGGTTGGGCTTTATGAGACGACTCATGTCTTCCTGACCCATTACGGTACGATAGGCTTCATAGACTGGAACTTCCCCAACCTCGCCACAGTTTACGAGATGCTGGAGATTCCGGTGATGAGGAGAAGTAGCTGGCTTCTAGCCTGGAGCAGGCGTGGCGGGCCTAGGGAGGAGTTCCTAGACCCCCCCATTGAGACAGGTGAATGGGATGTTACTTCTATACACTGCCGGAACCATGGCCGCAACCCCATGGCCCTAGACATCTATGCAACCTACGGGTCCTACGTCGATACTGGGGATGCGGGACAGTGGAGGCTTGTGAAGAGCCTCGAGGTGCAGGGCGATGGATGGGGTGACGTCATGCTGGAGGGCTGTACTGCGGTGAGGGTTTCGGCCAGATCTGTGGGCGAGGTTGTCTACACAATCTACGTCCTCCAGAGACGTCTCTAATGGGGCCGGGCCAGCCTCCCCCCAGCTACGTAATATAAGCCCACCACTTTCAGCCACCTCTCCAACTTATCTAGTATCAAACCATCCACCAACTGGGCATGGGTAGGAATACACTCACATATCGGCAGAGGCTCGAGCTTGAGGTGGAGAGGTGGAAGCAGTTCCGCAGGGCACTACTCAGCGGCGAGCGGGCTGCATTCGACAGCCTAGTGGACAGGCTATACAGATATGTCCACGCTGGAGTGGCCTATCCCGAGCGGGATGTATTCGACCTACTCGTCATGTCGTCCCTCATATCTCATGAGGGGAGGCTTCTAGAGCTGGAGAGGGAGCTTAAGATTGGGATGAAGATGGACAGCCGTCTCAGCCCTTGACAACACCTATCGGGACCAGCCTAGCCACCTTAGTCCCTATACCCACCTGATGACTCACCTCAACCACCTCATCCACCGACTTGTATGCAGCATCCACCTCCTCCACCACGGTCTCCATACTATCACCCTTCACATAGATACCCCTACTCTCCAGCTCACGCAGAACTTGGTCACCCCTATACCTACGCTTGGCGCCGCTCCTACTCATCTCCCTGCCAGCACCATGGGCTGTGCTACCGAAGCTGAGGCTCATCGCCTTCTCGCTTCCGAGCAACACCCAGCTGGCCGTACCCATAGAGCCTGGTATGAGGACAGGCTGGCCGAAATCTCTGTAGACTTGGGGGATGAGTGGGTGGCCTGCTGGGAAACTTCTGGTAGCACCCTTCCTATGGACGAAAACATCCATGTCGCTGCCATCCACCTTATGCCTCTCAAGCTTGACTATGTTGTGGCAGACATCATAGACTATCTGCATCCCCATATCATCCGCCCTCCTCCTGAAAACCTGCTCGAAGCTCTGCCTCACCCAGTGGCTTATGGCCTGTCTGTTGGCGAAGGCAAAGTTCACAGCGCATCCGAAAGCCTTGAGATACTGGTTGGCCTCCGGGCTGCTCGCCGGAGTGCAGGCCAGCTCTCTATCAGGAAGCCTAAGTCCATACTTCACCACAGCCCTCTCCATAACCCTGAGATAGTCGCTACATATCTGGTGGCCGTATCCACGGCTTCCACAGTGTATCAGCACAGTTATCTGCCCCTCCTGGAAAATGCCCATAGACTTGGCCGCCCTGTGGTCGAGGATCTTATCCACACGCTGTATCTCTAGGAAGTGGTTTCCGCTTCCAAGCGTGCCTATCTGGGTCTCTCCACGGGCCTTCGCCTCACGGGAGACAACCTGAGGGTCTGGGTCTGGGATGTTTCCAGCCCTGTAGCTGGGGTAACGGCCCTCCTCCTCCATCTTCTTGAAGTCATCACTCCAGCCCAGTCCATACTTCTCGATAACGTAGCGTGCACCCTCCAAAGCAACCCTATCAAGGTCGGAATGCGTGACAGCAAGATCCTTACGCCGCGACCCAAGTCCAGCAGGAACATTCCTGAAGATAGCGTTCACAAGATCCGTAATCCTAGGCTTCACCTCATCAACAGTCAGGTTCGTAACCATCAACCGCACTCCACAGTTGATGTCATACCCCACCCCACCCGGTGATATAACACCCTCAACAGCATCCATTGCAGCTACGCCGCCTATTGGAAAGCCATAGCCTTCATGGGCGTCGGGAAGGACTGTTGCCTGCTTGACTATTCCCGGTAGGCTGGACACGTTGACGGCCTGCTCAAGCGTCCTGTCCGTTTTGATTTTCTCCAGCAGCTTGTCTGAGGCGTAGATGATTACGGGCACCCTCATATCCCGTCGGTATGTCTCTGGTATCCGCCAGATATTCTGACCTAACTTCTCAATGGGTGGAGCCATCTCTGGTGCTTCCCCCACGTTGTATATATTAAGTCTGTGGCTTTGGAGGGAGCCGACATATTTAAGCTGTAGGCACCAACAACGTCAGTTGGGAGAAGGTGTTCTTGCGAGGTTGTTGGGAAAGGGTTTATACCTAGCTAATATCACATCGTCTAAGGACTGGTGCTATGTCAGGCCCTGTTAAGAGGAGGGAGTTGAGTCTCAGGGTTGCTGAGGCTAGGCAGAGGGATATAGGGCGGAAGATAGCTAGGGTGGATAGTCAAGGGATGAGGGAGCTCGACCTGAGTCCAGGAGACCTAATAGAGATTACGGGTAAGAGGACTACGGTGGCTATTGTCTGGCCGCCCTACAAGGAGGATGATGGGCAGGGCATAGTGAGGATTGATGGTGAGATAAGGCGGAATGCGGGGACCTCGGTGGGCGAGTATGTAAGGGTGTATAAGACATCAGCCAAGCCAGCCACCAAGATAGTGCTGGCGCCGTTCGAGCCCCTCCCCTTCGTGGGAGATTTTGGAAGAATTGTGAGAAGCCAGCTGATTAACATGCCGGTGGCTAAGGGCGACGTGGTTGTGGTCCCCATCCTCGGCATGGGTGTGGAGCTGAAGGTAACATCCACAAGCCCCTCCTCAATAGTCATGGTTACTGAAAGCACTCTAGTGGAGATAAGCACAACACCGGCCAAGAGGGTTGAGGAGGTTTCCGGCGTCACATACGAGGATATTGGAGGACTCCATGAGGAGCTGCAGAGGATTAGGGAGATGATCGAGCTGCCCCTCAAGCATCCGGAGCTTTTCAGACATCTAGGTATCGAGCCGCCCAAGGGAGTGATTCTCTACGGCCCACCCGGCTCTGGGAAGACGCTTATCGCCAAGGCTGTCGCCAATGAGACAGGAGCCCACTTCGTCTCTATTAACGGGCCGGAGATTATGAGCAAGTTTTACGGCGAGTCAGAAGCACGTCTGAGGGAGGTGTTCCAAGAGGCTGAGCAGAATGCACCTTCTATAATATTCATTGATGAGCTGGACGCTATAGCGCCCAAGAGAAGTGAGGTTACAGGTGAGGTGGAGAGGCGGGTTGTCTCCCAGCTCCTCACACTCATGGATGGTTTGAAGAGCAGGGGTCAGGTGGTGGTGATGGGAGCCACCAACAGGATGGAAGCTATTGACCCAGCCCTCCGTAGGCCCGGCAGGTTTGACAGGGAGATTAGGATAGGGGTGCCTGACAGAAATGGGCGGAAGGAGATACTCCTCATCCATACTAGGAGGATGCCGTTGTCCGACGATGTCAACATAGATGAGCTGGCCGATATCACTCATGGATTTGTGGGAGCTGACATAGCTGCTCTGACGCGGGAGGCTGCCATGAACGCCCTCCGTAGATTCCTCCCACAGATAGACCTTGAGAAGGAGATTATCCCAGCAGACGTTCTTGAGCAGATCAAGGTCACCCGTGACGACTTTGCCAACGCCCTGAAGAACATCCAGCCATCCGCCCTTAGGGAGGTGGTGCTGGAGATACCCAATGTTAAGTGGGAGGAGATTGGAGGTCTCGAAAGTGTGAAGCAGGAACTCCGTGAGGCTGTGGAGTGGCCAATCAAGTATCCGGAGGTTTTCAAGAGGCTGGGAATCAGGCCGCCGAGGGGCATACTCCTATATGGGCCGCCGGGCACAGGCAAGACCCTTCTCGCCAAGGCCGTGGCCACTGAGAGTCAAGCAAACTTCATAAGCGTTAAGGGGCCTGAGGTCCTCTCCAAATGGGTTGGCGAGTCTGAGAAGGCTGTTAGGGAGGTTTTCAGGAAGGCCCGGGAGACCGCACCATGTATAGTCTTCTTTGACGAGCTTGACTCGATAGCGCCTAGACGTGGACTCCACACGGACGCCGGGGTCACCGACAGGATTGTCAACCAGCTCCTCACGGAGATGGATGGTATGCAGACGCTGAAGGGAGTGGTGATAATGGGTGCCACAAACAGGCCGGACATACTTGACCCGGCCCTGCTCAGGCCTGGAAGGTTTGATAGGGTTCTATATGTGCCTCCGCCAGATAGAGCTTCAAGGCTCCAGATATTCAAGATACACACCCGAGGCATGCCCTTGGACAAGGATGTAAATCTCGAGGAGTTGGCTGGAATCACTGAGGGCTACACCGGTGCAGATATTGAGGCTGTCGTGAGGGAGGCTGCTATGACAGCCGCAAGGGAGAACATCAACACGCAGACCGTGTCGATGAGGCATTTTGAGAAGGCTCTGGCCAAGGTTAAGGCTAGCGTTGGCGCAGAGGAGAAGGCTGAGTATGACAGGATAGTGAGTAACTTTAGGAAGTCCATGGCCTACATAGGATGAAGACCTATATACGTGGTCTACTCTGCATGGAACATGGCCGTTGTAAGGCGCTCCCAAGAAGTGGTTAGGGAGGTGGTGGCCAACGCCAAAAAGACATACATCCAATGGCTTATAGACCGTAGGGACGGAGCGCCAAACTTCGAGATTCGGAAGTTCACGATAGAGCCTGGCGGGGATATACCAGCCCACATGCACCCCGATATTGAGCATGAGCAATACGTCTTAAGGGGAAATTATACAATAGTGATAGATGGTGTGACGTATAGAGTCGGCCCAGGCACCGCTATATACATCCCCGCCAACAGTGTGCACAGCTACCGGAATGATGGCGATGAGCAGGCTGAGTTTCTATGCATAATTCCCAGGCGGGAGCGGTACGGGGTAGAATGGATTGGAGATGATGGTGGCCGCTAGTTGATGTTTCCCACGTAGGCTTGCGGTATTGCGAGCGTATTCTTAGCTCTTGTTGGAGAGGCATAGCGATAAATACACCGAGTTGGTGTGTGCCCCAAGTGAATGGATTTGCGGCTACCGTGGAGACGTGAAGCAGTCGAGAGACAGGTTGTGGCACCAGTATCATACCAGGACAGAATGCTGGAGATTCTGACGCAGCTGAAGATACAGACGGAGAAGCTCAACAGAACTATCGAGAGGCTGAAACACCGTGGTAAGGAGCTCTTTGAGCAGTGTGTGAGGGCTGCCCAGGAGAGGGACTCGGCTAGGGCCACGATATACGCCAACGAGATAGCCCAGCTCCGAAAAATGACCCGGACCATCCTCACCAGTCACATGTCCCTGGAGAAGGTGGTTCTCCGGCTCGAGACCGTGAAGGAGTTCGGGGATGTGATGCATGTCCTCGGGCCTGCGGCCCAGATAATCCGACAGGTTCAGTCGGAGCTGTCAGGCGTTGTACCAGAGGTATCCAACAGCCTTAGAAGGGTGGACGAGATGTTGGAGAGCGTCATCATAGAGGCGGGTAACGTGACGGGCGCGAGCGTCTATGTCAGTGTCAGTGATGCCGAGGCCCAGAAGATCATGGACGAGGCGGCTGAGATAGCGGCTCAGAGGATGAAGACCAACTTCCCCGACCTTCCAGAAGGGTTCAAACACTTGGAGCAGACGCCGGAGCCCAAGATAGACTAGCCGCCGACAACCTCCTCTTTTTTATTCTATCCCAGCATATGAGCCTTCGGGAGCATATCCCTTGTAGACTATGGGGTGGATAATCTCGGCTAGGATCTCGGCGGCATCGGCTATTCCAGGCCCATGCCTGCTGAAGTAGCGTCCTGCATCCACTGCGTAAACGTGGCTACGACCGGTATACTTGCTGGACAGTAGCTTGTATGCGTCGTCGCGGGCCCTCTGTAGGTTGAAGCCGCATGGCGCTGCAATGATGATTTCGGGGTTGTGGGCGAGTATCTCGGGCTCCGTGACCCTTCTGCTATGTAGCCCTTTTGCACCAAGGTCATGTCCGCCAGCTATTTCCACAAGCTCCGGTATCCAGTGGCCGCTGCAGAATGGGGGGTCAAGCCACTCCATGAAGAACACCCGCCTCCTCCCAAGACCTACTGATAGCTCGGTTATCCGGTCAATCCTCACCCTTATGCCCTCCACCAGCTCTAGGGCCTCTTGCCTCCGGCCCACCGCCTCGCCTATTGCGAGTATGTCGGCCAATATTTCTGAGACTGACCTAGGGCTGACCTCCAGAACCTTGGCCACTTTATACAACTCACCATCAAGGCTCTTAGGTGTGACAGCGCACACATCACAGACACCCTGAACTATGATGAGGTCTGGTTTGAGGTCCTTCAAGTCTTCCCACAGTATCTTGTAGAGACTTTTTCCCATACGAGAATATTCACGCACTAGGCTGTCTATCACCTCTTCCGGCATGTCGCTGGTGTCGAATGCCGGTGTGACCACAACCTTCTTCATCCTCGCCTCAGGCGGCTGGTCACACGCATATGTGACCCCCACAACATCGTCACCTGCTCCCAGCAAATATAGCGTCTCAGTGGCGCTGGGAACTAGGGAGATGACACGCATGCCATGGGGATTCTGGACGTGCCCATATACCTTTCCCTACTTCACTCTCCAGTGGAGTAAGGGATAAAACTAGCTTACGCTGGCATGGGACATGCTTGCCGCCGTCTATCACGGGCCAGGTGATTTGAGGCTTGAGGATATGGCCGAACCTTCTGCAGGGCCAGGCGATGTCGTGATAAGGGTTGAGGCTGTGCTCACCTGTGGGACGGACCTTAAAACGATTAGGAGGGGCCATCCATACGTTAGGCCTCCACGTGTCCTCGGACATGAGTATAGCGGTGTGGTGGTGGAGGCTGGTGAGGGCTCCGGGTTCTCCGTGGGTGAACGTGTGACGGGGGTCAACTCAGGCCCATGCCAGCAGTGTAGATACTGTCTGAAGGGGCGGGAGAACCTATGCGAGACGCTTGATAGGGAGCTGGTGGGGTTCACTGTGGACGGGGCATACGCCCAGCTGTGTAGGATACCGAGAAGAGTGGCTAGGGTGAACCTTCATCGTATGCCTGACGGACTGGGCTTCGTTGAGGCCGCCTTCCTAGAGCCCCTCTCCTGTGTAGTCCACGGACTGAGCGTAGCCACCCCCATCGGCGAGAAGATAGCCATACTGGGAGGCGGCCCCATAGGTCTACTACACCTCCAGACCATTAAAAGCATGCAGCCCACATCGCATGTTACCGTGTTCGACCCCCACCAGGAGAAGCTCTCGGTGGCCACTAGGTTGGGCGCAGATGAGACTGTTGAGGCCGTGGGCACTGTCTGGGATAGGTATGTGGGGGTCTTCGACACGGTCGTCGAGTCTGTGGGTAGGGTTGAGGCGTGGGAGAGGGCTGTGCAGCTGGTGGACAAGGGTGGGACTGTCCTGTTTTTCGGCGGATGTCCTAGGGACAGCAGGCTTGAGCTTGATACCTACAAGACCCACTATGGAGAGCTGAGGCTGCTGGGAGCCTTCCACCACACACCCAGAGATGTGAGAAGAGCTCTAGAGCTGATATCGCGGGGTGGGATGAGGCTTACGCAGCTGATCAACTATGAGAAGCCCCTATCTGGAATATTGGAGGTGTATGATAGCCTTAGCAGGGGCGAGGCTGTCAAGATACTCATAAGACCATAGCCGATAGAGCTAATTGGTGGAAGGGCCATCCACTAGTTGATGAGGACTAAGCTGGCATGCACGATAGGGCCGGCGTCGGGAGATCAGAAGCAGATCAGATCCATAATGGACGTGGGATGCAGCATCTTCAGGATAAACCTGAGCCACGGTGTAATGGACCAGTGGAATATGTGGGCTTCTAGTGTGAGAGAGGCTGCGGCTGAGAGGGGAGGAGACGCCCTCATCATAACTGACTTGAAGGGCCCGTCGGTGAGGCTGGGCGGCCTGCCCAATCCCAAACCCGTCAGGTCTGGAGAGAGGCTGCGGATAGCATTGAAGGGCGTGGCTGGCGATGGTGCGCCGTCGGTGGATAGTGGGGAGTTCTTCAAGACGGTCTCGGTGGGCGATGTTTTGGTGACGGATGATGGACGTGGACTTATGGAGGTGTATGAATGTGGAGGTGAGGGCGTGGCTGTGAAGGCTCTGACCGATATGATCCTCTCCAGCGGCAAGTCCCTCGTTGTGAGGGGGAAGGAGACACCGATAACAGACTACCTAGCCTACAATAGGGACCAACTGGAGGCAGCCCTCTCCCTATCGGCAGACTTCATCGGCTTGAGCTTCGTCAGGACAGCTGCTGATGTGGAGGCGGTGAGGAGATACCTGCCGGCTGGCCAAGGGCCGGGTCTGATATCCAAGGTGGAGACACCCTCAGCCGTTGCTAATGTGGAAGAGATAGCAGAGGTCTCGGACGCCGTGCTTGTGGCTAGGGGTGATCTTGGGATGCACTTCCCCCTTGAGACTGTTCCTAGGCTGCAGAGAAAGATTATAGAATCATCCTTAAACGCCGGAAGACCTGTGATAGTGGCCACCCAACTTCTCGGCTCCATGATGTCGGAGCCAATACCATCGAGGAGTGAGGTGGTGGACATAATGAGCTGTGTAGAGCATGGCGTGGATGTCCTGATGCTGACAGGTGAAACTGCGGTGGGTAGGTATCCAGTGGAGGCTGTCCGCTGGCTTAGAAAGGTGGTGGAGACATACGAGGATGGTGT
Organism: Nitrososphaerota archaeon; assembly: GCA_038891515.1. GTDB lineage: Archaea > Thermoproteota > Nitrososphaeria_A > Caldarchaeales > Caldarchaeaceae > HRBIN01. The sequence goes on from JAWAEB010000015.1 coordinate 25,132, forward strand.
GCAGATAGACCGTTCTTCACTGAAGGCTGGGCTACTGGACAGGTTCGCCCTCGGTGTTGTGGAGCTGGCAGAGGTGCTGGGCGCCAAGATCGGCGTTTACACTAAGGCTGGGAATGTGGCCCGTAGAATATCGCGTTACAAGCCTAGGAGCATGGTCTTCGCCGGGAGCGGTGATAGAGCCACAGTCAAGATGCTTATGCTTCTCTGGGGTGTGACTCCTCTGCATGTGGATGCGACTGACTATGGTGATGGGTTGGACGTACTCATGGAGAAGCTCAGACATGGTTGTCTGGTGGAGGCGGAGGACACTCTAGTCCTCACATACGGTCTCTCCCAAGAGCCTGTCCACATAATAAGAATTGTCAAAGTGGGTTAGGGGTGGACTATCACCTTCATGCTTGACGAGGGGTCTGAAGCCCTGTCAAAAGCCTCCACCACACGGCTGAGAGGATACCTGTGGGTCACCAGCTGTGTGGGGGTCACCTTCCCAGCCCTGAGGAGGTGGAACGCCTCTCTCGTCTCCTTCTCGGTTGTGGAGTAGTTTGGTATGATGGAAAGCTCGTCTATGAATAGCTTGGGTATGTCCAGCTCAACCGTTGACGACTTGGGCGGCGCACCGAATAAGATCACCTTACCACCTCTCCTAACAGCCTCAAGCCCTGTCCTGAAGGCTGAGGGGTTCCCCGTAGCCACCACCACGAGGTCAACACCCCTACCATCAGTCGCAGCCCTGCAGACATCGGCCAAGTTCCTCTCCCCCACATTAACCGCCTCATCCACACCCAGCCCCTCAGCCATCCCGAGCCGGAAATCAGAGACATCAGCAACAGCCACGTAAGAGGCGCCCAAAGCCTGGAGTGACATGGCATGCAGAGCCCCGGCTGGCCCGAAGCCCACCACACAGGAGGACATACCGGCCTGGAACCCGGCCCTGTGTAGGCTTCTCAGGCAACAGGCTAGAGGCTCTATAAATGTGGCCAGTTCGAAATCCATGTCGGAAATGTCAAGAACCCCGCCCCTCTCAACGTTGGGCGCTGGCGCTTTAAAATATTCAGAGAAGCCCCCAGGCTCTATATTGGTGTTCTTGAAGAGCGGGCACATGGTTGTGCTTCCGCTGAGGCAGTAGTAGCATTTACCGCATGAGACGTGGTGGTGGACGAATACCCTGTCACCTTCCCCAAACCCATCCACACCATCACCGACAGTCTCCACCAAGCCCACAGCCTCATGGCCTAGAACCGCCTGCGTCAGGCCCCTGCCATGAGCCTTCTCAAGATCAGTCCCGCAGACACCGCAGGCCATCATCCTAACCAATAGCTCGCCTGCTCCTAACTTGGGCACAGGGACCTCGCGGAGAACCACGCCCGTAGAGTCGACGAGGGCTGCTTGCATACCATTTGGGTGTTGAGTTCAACCATATTTATCAGTTTACATGGGCTGAGCTGAATGAACGGGGTCGTGGAAGCTGTTGTGTTGGGAGCCTTGCAGGGTGTTGCTGAGTGGCTCCCCGTCAGCAGTCAGGGAATAACCTCCATGGCCGCTAGGGCTATCTTCGGCAGGAGCTACGTAGAGTCCCTTGAGGTATCCATTTGGCTGCATGCCGGAACACTGGTGGCCGCTCTCATCTACTTCAGACGGGAGGCTAGGGAGATAGTCGCCGGCTTCATACGTGCAGGTGAGGGTAGGGGTCTCCTCTCCTTCCTCATAATATCCACCCTATCCACCGCGGTTACTGGGCTACCGCTCCTGCTAGTCATAGGTCATCTCCCAGTCCCCGAAAGCGTGACCACCATCACCATAGGCTCCGTCCTGATATTGATGTCCCTCATGGGGAGAGTCTCCGGCCCGCCCGTGGAGAACAATTTGAGCGGCCGTAAGGCCTTCGTGGCCGGGCTTGCCCAAGGTCTCTCCATAGTTCCCGGCGTCAGCAGGTCCGGGGTCACGGTTATAGCGCTTCTCTCCCAAAGGCTTGGACTATCCACCTCCCTCAGGCTCAGCTTCCTGATGAGCATACCTGCCACAGCAGCCGCACAGCTGGCCCTACCAATCTTCGTCAGCACCCCAGAACTCTCACCCCCGAGCATAATCTCACTACTCACAGCCACCGCCCTAGGCCTACTAACAATAAGAACCCTGCTCAAAATCTCAGCTCATAGAAGTTACACTAAGGTGCTGACGGTTCTGGGTGTATTGGCTGTGTTGGCTGGACTTGTCCTGCTTGGGGGGACTCTCTAGCTCTGCTCCGGTCTGAATGACCTGTAGAGACCGTAAATAGCTATGGAGCTCCAGACTGTGTTCAGTCCTACGGAGGGTAGTGCGGAGTTTATCAGCGAGTTGAACGCCACGGATGCACCTCCCACCAAGTTCATCAAATGATAGGTCTTGGACCTGCCATGCACCTTTTTTGAGGAGATGAGAAAATACGCCGTCATTATAAGTACCGCTCCGAGCCAGCCCACAGCTTCAACCAAAAAATCCGCCATGTATCTCGGCTTGCTGGGAGAGATTTAAGATTTAATCAGGTGGATTTAAAACTTCCTGATGGACCATGGTTGGTGGTGTCTCGACTGTGGATGAGCTCATCGAAGCCGGCCGTATAGCTAGGGTGGTGAGGAACAGTGTTCCAGGTCTCGTGAGGCCGCATATGCC
>JAWAEB010000016.1:0-27659 GCA_038891515.1 Nitrososphaerota archaeon
TTCACATATACGCTAGGCTTCCCCTAACGGGTGGAACAGACCGTCGTGAGACAGATCGGATTTTACCTGTTGGGTGTGCTGGCTGCCTGAGGGGAAGGTGTTCCCAGTACGAGAGGAACGGAGCGCCGGGGCCTACGGTTTACCGGTTGTCCTACAGGGCACTGCCGGGCAGCTGCGCCCTTGCGGATAAGGGCTGAAAGCATCTAAGCCCGAAGCCGCTCCCGAAACTAGGCAGCCAATCGCTGGGTTAGGGCCTGGCGACAGGCCTGTCCCGGCGACGAGGGCTCCCGTAGAAGACGGGTTTAATGGGGTGGGGGTGTACGGATGGAGGCTTCGGCCGGACATCCTCAGCCCGCCACTCCCAACCGCCCGAGTGGCCTAAGGAAGGTCGTCTAGGCGAAAACGCATCCACCATTGGGCGCGGCTCAATCATCATAATCAAGAACAGCATATGATGTTATTTGAGCAAGTTTCTCCCGACAAACCAATGAGGAGAACTTTCGGATCACCTTATGATATATGCCAATAAAATTAGATGAAATTACGGAGGGCACCTACCTAACACGTTGATAATATGCTGATAAAGCAGGCCGACATCCTTTTGCTTGAAGAACCTTGTAAAACTCACCAACTAGGTCATAGCTTACTTCTCAGGTGATGTCATGATGATAGGTATGAGATGCAGACCCGAGAGAGTTACGCTAGCTTAATTTCTACACTTTACTGAATATATTTACGGTCTAACCAAAATAATCCACGAACTCATGGACCGAGCGCCATCATTCAATAATAATGTATTCGTGGCTGCCAGCATGATAAGTTATTCAATATTCTTATTGGAGGACTTCATAAAGGTGTAAGGGTTCCACCGATTACCGTCCGGCTCCTCATATCGCTGGTGTCATCAGCGATGCGACTAGGTATCCTATCCTTGCGCTGCGAGTAGGCGGTTATTCCCATAGCTTGTATACTCCGTTTGGATATTTGACTGTGGGCCAAATTTTGCTCACGAAAATTTGAAACAAAAAGACACATGATATGTGGCTCGGGGTTTGCGATGCTTCTCTTTCACAGCAGTAATCCTCAGCATCGCCTCATAAAACACGGGGCTCAAGGGTTTCAATACCCGCTGGGGGTACGGGAAGGCTAGGCCTTCTACCCCAACTGTTGATTAACACTCAAGCTCTTCTCAATAGTGGATCCGGAAATAGAGGATGACGTAGAAAAAGCTAGGCTTGGGGCTGAGATGGGCTTGGTGGAGGTCCGTAGGATGCTTGCCTCCAGCGACTTGGCTGGGTACGAGATGAAGGTGGGCAGCTAGGATGAGGGAGTGGTCTTAAGTTGAGAAGGCCGCACTACAGGAGTCTATCCTAGACTCGAAGATACACTCGGTTCTCGCGATGTATAGGGCTAGAATCTTACGGCTCAGAAAGCTAACATAGCATAGGCGTTCTCTAGAATGCTTACTCCCAGTTTTCCACTCAACCCCTCTTATGCCCGTGGCGCACGATTGATGTCACAGAACTCTTGACACCCTCTAATGTGGCCAGATTCTTAAAGACGTGCCCTCTCACCCACTAAAAACTGGACACAGCAATCAGCGCATAACATCATACGCACTAGTCACCTTGTAAACGTCTAAAATTGGACAGCATACACTTCAGCCTGAATCAGCGAAAACACTTTAATTAGTATGAACCCCTAACTCGGGCCTGTGGGACCTGTACAGCCCTGTCCCGAAGGTCGAAGATGGAAATCGTTGTACGAGATTGCTTCTGCCTCCCATACCCTCTAACCATAGGACAACATTCTCTTTAACGTTGGAAAACACCTCCACACTAGTCCTCCCTTGGGATGTTGCGGTCGGAGGTTCCGTGTACTGCCCTACTTGGTCGCCCTCTCCCCTGCTGATCTTCACACTGTATTTTGGCATTACCAACTTAGGTGTAACTAACGGAAAAAGTATATTCTCCCAATCAATCACTTTCGGGCGATAGCTGTCTAAGGAAGATCGTCCGGATGTGTAAACGCATCCACCTATGTGTGGGGAATTTTTAATGGTTGAATGGCTGGGGTGAAGGATAAATAGTATGCGGTCTAGTCTCATCATGGGTTGATAATAGTAGATAGTAATGAGGCTGTGGAGAGCCATCATCTAGTGGAGTCTCTCAACGAGGTGGTGGGGGTTTCCATCAAGCCCTTGGAGGCTGGCGATTACTTGATTGTGGGTAGTGCTGGACAGGCTTTGATCGAGCGGAAGACGATCTTCGACTTTCTCAACAGTCTTAAGGATAGGCTTTGGGACCAGTTGGAGAAGTTGAAGGAGTTTGAGGGGGAGAAGTCCATACTTTTGGAGGGGTATCTCGGCCTGTATAGGAGGAGGGGGTGGAAGGAGGTTTCGGTGCTGGCTCTGATGGACAGAATAATCCATGGATGGGGTATCCCAATAATATACACGCCGGACGTCATGGGCACGCTCACCTACCTCGTGTGGAAGCACAAGGCCCTTGGCAAGGCTGAGGAGTTTAGAGAGTATCCGCTTAGGGTGAGGCGTAAGGAGATGAACTTGGAGGAGCAGGCTATCTACACACTTGAGGGGCTCTGCGGCCATGAGACCGCCAAGGCACTGCTAAGACACTTCAAGACCCTCAGGGATACTATATCGTTCTTCGACGAGAGAAACGTGACGCTGGATGAGGGGTTGAAGGATGTGAAGGTGGGCGGCAGGAGAATACCCTCGACTACTGTGAAGAGAATGGTACAAGTGATAAACTACGTCTTTGAAAAATAGGGGGTGGGTAGCACCTAATCGAGCTACGCACCTAAGAACTGCTTCTCCACCTCAGGCAGCCATGATATCTCTTTCTTCATTCTCTCTATGGACTTCTTTATCTCCTCCTCTGGATAGTACCATGGGGGTAGCTTCCCCTCGAAGAACTCCTCGTAGGCGTGCAAGTCGAAGGCACCGTGGCCGCATAGGTTGAACAGTATCACCTTCTCCTCACCCGTCTGCTTGCACCGTAGGGCCTCGTCAATCACGTATCTTATGGTGTGGGATGGTTCAGGGCCTGGTAGGAAGCCCTCAGTCTTGGCAAATGTTGTGGCGGCCTCGAAGACTGAGACTTGGTCATAGGCGTGTGGCTCTATCCAGCCCTCATGTAGCAGGAGACATAGAGTGGGCGCGTCACCATGGTATCGGAGTCCGCCGGCGTGTATTGGTGCTGGGATGAAGTCGGAGCCAAGTGTGTACATGGGTAGGAGAGGGGTCATCTTGGCTGTGTCTCCGAAGTCATAGGTGTAGATTCCCTTGGTCATGGTTGGGCATGCAGTCGGCTCTGTTGCCACAAACTTCACCTTCTTCGGAGCCTTCTTGGAGATAACCTCATAGTAGAATGGCCAAAACAAGCCTGAAAAGCTACTCCCCCCGCCCACACATCCAGCCACTATGTCCGGATATTCGTCTAGCTGCTTCATCTGCTCAATCGCCTCCAGCCCCTGCACGGTCTGATGCACTAGAACGTGGTTCAAGACGCTGCCCAAGCTGTATCGGGTGTTGTCATGAGTTACACAGTCTTCGAGAGCCTCGCTTATAGCTATCCCAAGACTACCAGGATGGTTTCCATTCTTCGACAAGAGCGTCCTCCCGAAGTTAGTTCTTTCGCTGGGGCTTGGCACCACATCAGCACCCCACGCATGCATCAACATCCTCCTAGCAGGTTTCTGCTGATAGCTGGCCCTAACCATATACACTTGACACTTCATACCGAAGAGGTTTGTGGCGAAGGCCAAGGCGCTACCCCACTGGCCCGCACCAGTCTCAGTGGTAAGCCGCTCTATACCCTGCTTCATGTTGTAGTAGGCTTGGGCCACGGCCGTGTTAGGTTTGTGGGAGCCCGGCGGGGAGACGCCCTCATGCTTGAAGTAAATTCTGGCAGGAGTCTTGAGATGCTTCTCCAGACGCTCAGCCCTGTAAAGCGGCGTTGGCCTCCACATCCTCAGTACATCCCTAACCTCCTCAGGTATCGGCATCCATCTCTCACCGCTGAGCTCTTGACGTATCAGCTCCTTGGCGAAAATACGCTCCAGCTTCGTGGGGTCTACCGGCGCCTTTGTAGAGGGGTCTATCGGCGGCGGCAGAGGTTTAGGAAGATCAGGCAGTATGTTGTACCAGTTTTTGGGAATTTCGTCGTCCCCAAGTACAATCTTTTTTGACATATTTATGCATGTGATTAGAGTGATATAAACTTTTTAGGAACTTTCCGGGTTCTGTTAACTTAGGTATTTCGTTGTAGGGATTATGTCTTCCTAAGGCTTAGAGCGATGAAATCTCGCCTACCATAATACCTAAGTTAACAGAGCCCTTTCCGGAGACTGTCAAGTTAAGGTCTGGCTGATTTTTTCTTCTGATATGATGGTATTACCTTTACTCTAGAATGGTTTATAAAGGGATAAATCTGTAAAAGAACAGACCTCTTAACAAAACCAGTCAAAAGGTAAACCCACACGACCTTAACTTGACAGTACCTCCGACAGCCGGTGCAGTTTTCTAAGGCATTGTAGTCTGGTCTCTCTTCCCACATCAACCTTTTCCAAGACGCCGGCCAAGAAGTTGGTCACCTCATCCATTCTCCTCTTGGAGACAGGGTGGGGGACACCATCTTTACCACCCACGGCGAAGCTGTACTTAACGGGATCCCGCCAATCCAGCTGGCAGCCATACACCAAGCTTGCGACGAGTGCTAGGGCTCTTATCGTGGATGCGCCCAGCCCGGGAAAGTCGATAAGCTCTTCATAGCTGGCTGGTCTAAAATCGTAGAGTTTCCTCACAACTTTCCAGTTGATCTTTCGTGGCATCGATATGTGGGTAGTGTTGAACAGTGTTTTGTCGCCGAGGGGGTCGAGAGTTGTCTGGTGGCTGTGGACCATGTTCACCAGTCTCTGAAGCCTTTCCGGACACTCTGCGATCAGGTCAAGCGAGGCTTTCCTAGCTTCGGCGCTGTGACGTGAGACCATGTTAAGGACTCTTTCCTCATGCCGGTCTCCTGAGATGCCACTGTGGGGCTCCTCCACGAATGTTTTAACCGACCTACCTATCCAGTGGTATCTCCTAGCATACCCTAGGCTGGTGTTGAGCCCTTGCTGAACGACCGTCCAGTCACCTCCTTCGGTGAAGAAGAGGGTATGATGATATATGTTGTATCCATCCTGTAATGCGTTGTTATCCACCTTGGCAGAGAGTCTGCTGGCTCTCTCCAAAGAGGCTACCATACCCTCATCCAGTCCTGAGGAGCTGAGCGACTTGGGTATGCGCCTCGCCATAAGCCCCTTCCCGCCTACAGCAGCAACTCCATGCCTCTCAAAAGTGAGTGAATCTCTCAGCACACCACACACTACAGTAGTGAGCCCGCTAGAGTGCCAGTCAAATCCAAGAACACATCCGAAGGACTGGAACCAGAGGGGGTCCCCCAGCCTCAGCAGGAGGGTGGCCGGCCCATATTCCTCAGCTATGACCTCCACTATTGCTGAGGCCAGCTTCCTCATCCTGTCCAGAAGCCATTCTGGTACATGGCCTGAGTGGAGTGGGAGATCAGCCGTTCCAGATAATGGCAACCCATGGGTAGATGTCTGGCCCTAGATTTAGGGTTTAAATTGCATCCCCCGAGGCGGCAGATGGTATGAATGCCAGGACCTTCCCGCTGGTTTTCATGGCTTGGCTAATAGCCTCAATCCCATCCTTGGCTTGGTACGACCTTAGAGCCTACGAAGCACTGTTACACATATCCCATGACAGGGCTGGAAATATAGTCTTCCAATCAGGCAGCACAGTAATATACCCGTTCACCTACGCTGCGGCGCTCATCTCCCTAGTGGGAGTGGCGTACTATCTCGTAAGGAGTGAGAGAAGGGTTTTGGCTGTGCCTGTGGCGATTCTTGTCGCCAGAGCTTCCACCATTGGAATGATGAACCTCTACGAACAAGTCTTTACTGGTGTGGGTTCGGCCATCTGGCAGGAGAACGTCTGGCTCAGATATTATGGTAGTGACTTCATCACTTTCATGTGGGGGGTGTCGGGGATGCTCTGGGTTATCACAGTAGCGCCATGGGTGCGGAGAGCCAATCTCGTACCTGTGGTGCTAGTCATGCTGGGATATGTCCTCGGAATGGTTGCCTGGATATTGACGGGCTACCAGCCACCCGACATGAATCGCACATCGTATCTGCTTAACACCGTGACCAGACTTCTACCTCACATAGCTTTGGTATTTGCGGTTAGGCCAGCGGGTATATCATCTAAATAATGGGGTGGGACAGGGCTATCATGGACTTCGACGAGGGGGAAGATACAATACTCCTCACAAAGACTGTGCGGGACTTTATGCAGCAGTTTCCACCCGAGTATTGGAGGAGGATTGACTCCGAGAGACTCTTTCCGGAGGAGTATTGGAGGGCTGCCGCTAGGCAAGGCCTTCTAGGCATTACAATTCCTGAGGAATACGGCGGGGCCGGGCTTGGTTTAAACGAGGCTTCTGCAACCATGATGACTGTGGCTGGCAGTGGGGGAGGCCTAGCTGCTGGAGATCTCCTCATGCGCACACTTGTCTTCGGCGGTCTCGTCATCAGCAGGTACGGGTCTAGGAGGGTCAGGGAGGAGTATCTCCCCCGCCTTGTGAGGGGTGAGCTGATATGCTCCTTCGCCCACACCGAGCCGTCGGCTGGGGTGAATACATTCGCAATCGAGACACGTGCAGTCAAGAGGGATGGCGGATACGTGGTGAGTGGTCAGAAAATCTGGATAACTCTAGCCCACATGGCTGACATTATCATAGCTGTGGTGAGGACAACGCCTAGGGAGAAGGCTACCAGCAAGTCAGCCGGATTAAGCCTCATGCTTATAGACGCGAAGCAGGAGGGTGTGAAGACGTCCAGAATACGTGGTATGTCTCTCAGGTCTCTCCCCAGCAATGTTCTATACCTCGAGGATGTGTGGGTTCCAGATGACCAGATTCTAGGCGAGGCTGACCATGGATGGGAGCATCTCACCCAACTGCTCAACGCCGAGAGAATATCCACGGCATCAATCTCACTGGGCGTGGGGGACTATGCTCTGGCGAAGGCAGTCGAGCATGCAAACACACGCCATGTTTTCGGCAGGCCTATAGGGAGTAACCAGTCCATCCAGTTCCCTCTTGCTGAGGTCAAGATGGAGTTGGAGACAGCTAGGCTGATGACTCGAAAAGCTGCATGGCTCTTCGACATGAACAGGGACTGTGCGGTGGAGGCTAATATGGCTGCTTTCCAAGCAGCTAGAGCTGCTTTCAAGGCTGCCGATAGAGCTGTCCAGACCCTAGGTGGCATGGGCTTTGCGGAGGAGTATGATGTGGAGAGGATGTTCAGGGATGCGCGGCTCTTCAGGACTGCACCGGTTCCCGAGGAGATGGTCCTCAACTACATAGCCACCAGAGTGCTTAGACTTCCAAGGTCTTTCTAGCTTAATATAGACGATAGGTGTTCATGTGATAATGTCTGAGTCGGGTTTTAGGTTTGTGGGCAGGCCAGTCAAGTCACGTGAGGGGTTAAGGCATGTTAGGGGTGGGGGCAAGTTCGTCGAGGATATCAAGATACCTGGTGAGGTATATCTCGCCCTTGTCAGGTCACCGTACCCCCATGCTAGAATAAGGTCGGTGGATATATCCCGTGCCAATAGATATCCCGGGGTAGTCGCAGTTCTCTCCGGACAGGAAATAGCGAGTGTCCTTAAGCCTCTGCCCCAGCTTACGGTGCCGCCGGCGTCCAAGGTGGTGGACTATCCCATAGCTGTTGGGAAAGTGAGGTATGTGGGCGAGCCTGTGGCTGCAGTCGTGGCTGAGAGCATCTATGCTGCGAGGGATGCTGCAGATTTGGTGGATGTTGAGTATGAGGTTTTGAAGCCTGTAATGAACCCGGATGCTGTTCTTACTGGGGAGGCTCCGTTGATACATGAGGAGGCTGGAACCAATATTGCAGCCACGGTGGAGTATGATTATGGGGACTATGATGAGGCCGCGGCCAGGGCTGACCATATAGTCAAAGCCAAGCTGAGGTTTCACAGGTTCAGCTCAACACCGCTCGAACACTTCGCAGTCCTCGCGAGCTACGAGCGGAGGTCAGGCTTCACCATATACACCAATAATCAGATGCCCATGTTTCTCTCACCCTCAATAGCCCGTGGACTAGACACTGAGATATCCAACCTCAGGATAATCACGCCCGACATAGGTGGCGGCTTCGGCGTAAAGATACTCAGCTACCCCTACATGGTCCTTGTCTCAGCGATATCCAAGATTGTGGGGAGGCCAGTTAAGTGGGTTGAGACGAGGCGCGAGCACATGCTGGCCAGCTCTCATGGAGCGGATAGGTTCTTCGAGGTTGAGGCCGCTGTGAAGAATGACGGAGCCATATTAGGGTTGAACGTATCCACTGTGGATGATATAGGCGCCTATGCTAGGCATGAGCCAGCTGGACTAACTGTCTGGGCCCAAGTGGCTTCGGGAGCCTGTAAGTTCAAGAATCTCAGACAGAAGATGTATGCGGTCTTCACCAACAAATGTCCTGCCGGACCTAATAGGGGGTTCTCGAGGGCGCCCCACCAATTCATGATTGAGAGGGTTTTGAATATCGTGGCCCATAATATGGGCATGGACCCCATAGAGGTTAGGCGGGTCAACTATGTGAGGCGTGAGGAGCAGCCTTATGAGACACTCAACAAGTGCGTCTATGATGACGGCGATTATATTGGAGCCTTGGAGAAGGCTGCGGCACTAATAGGTTATGATGAGTGGCGGAGGAAGCAGAAGGAGCTGAAGAGTGTTGGACGCTATGTCGGTCTGGGATTAGCAGTCACCCTCGACTCTGGAACCGCCAACTTCGGCCAAGTTAGGATGCTCAACCCTCAGCTTCCAAACGTTGGAACAAGTGAGGCTGCATCCGTTCAGATGACTCCCGATGGGAGGCTGGCTGTGAAGCTCGGAACTATACCCCAGGGCCAATCCCATGAGACCATAGCCTCCCAGATAGTTGCTGACGTTTTAGGTGTGACGCCAGACGAGGTCGTGGTCTCGCCTGGTTTTGACTCGGTCTCGCATCCATACACGCTGCACTCCGGCACCTACGCCAGCAGATTCGCCGGGACCGGGATGGTGGCAGTCTATAATGCGGCCCTGAAGCTGAGGGAGATGGTTCTAGCCATTGCAGCTAAGCTTCTGGAGGCTAACAAGGCTGATATCGTGCTGGACAACTCCATAGCATATGTGAGGGGTGCGCCCGACAGGAGGGTTTCCTTCAAGCGTATAGCACGGACGGCCTATGCCAACCCCTATGAGCTCCCTGAGGGGGCTGAGCCCGGACTATACTCCATCAGCATCTACGCACCACGCTTCGAGCCACCGGACAATAGGAAGATGGGTAACCTTACACTGACATACTCCTATCAGGCCCATGCAGCTGTTGTGGAGGTGGATTCTGAGACGGGCCAAGTGAAGATAATTGATTACGCCATAGTTGATGACTGTGGGCGTGTTATTAACCCGCTGTTGGTGGATGGGCAGGTCCACGGTGCGGCCCTACATGGAATTGCGGCAGTGCTATATGAATCCTTGGACTATGATGAAAGCGGGCAGCTCCTAACCTCCACATTCATGGACTACTTACCGCCCACAGCAGCTGACACACCAAGTTTCAAATGCATGAGGATGTCAATCCCATCACCTTTCACACCGCTGGGAGCCAAGGGTGTTGGTGAGGGGTGTGGAACACCAATTCCCGCACTGGTGAACGCTGTGGAGGATGCCTTGAGGCCATTCGGCGTAGAGCTCCGAGACTCCCATGTTAAGCCTCACCACCTCTTCAAGCTTATGAAGTCAAGGACTAGGTAAATATGATGCCAGATGGTTGAGCTGCCATGAACTCTATTTCAGGAAAGATAGTAGTCTCAGGATATGCTGAGACGCCTGTCAGCAGGGCCCGCGTTGATAAGGGTGAGCCCAAGCTCACGGCCGAGGAATACTATTCCATGGCTCTCCACATGCTCCTCAAACAGACTGGGCTGGAAAAGAGGGATTTGAAGGGCCAGGGCGTGGGTGTTGCAGGCTCAGTGTGGCCTCATGCGGAAATATGGTCCGCCGAGCTTGTGCAGAACTTGGGACTGGAGCCCAAATATCTGGTGAGGGCTGACCAGGGTGGAGCAAACGGAGCGGCATTACTTGTCTCAGGCATCCTAGCCATACACTCCGGATATGTGGACCATTTCCTCATCCTGGGGGCTGATGCACCGATGTCGCTGTCCGGCGAGGGGCCTAGGACATGGCGTTATGAAGATGACTATCTAAAGCCGTTCGGGATGATGGGGCCCAATAGCATGATGGCGATGGTTATGCGTAGGCAGATGCATCTCTATGGCTACAAGCCTGAGCACTACGGCAAGGTCTCGGTGGTCCAGAGGGGGCATGCCACTCTCAATCCCAACGCCTACCTGAGAACACCCATCAAGATGGAGGATTACCTCGCATCACCCATGATATCCGACCCAGTAAGGCTTCTCGACATATGCATATTTGTGAATGGAGGACTAGCTCTCCTGCTCTCGTCGCAGGAAAAGGCGAAGACAATAACGGATAAACCCGTCCTAATCAAGGGATTTGGTGAGTGGCACAACCCAAGCTCAGAGACCGCGCTGCCTGACGTGACAACCTCAGGTGTGAAAGAGTCTTCCAAGCAGGCTTATGAGATGGCTGGGGTCAAGCCATCGGACATAGACCTTTTCAACCCATACGACGACTACACAGCCGCCGTTCTGATGCAGTTGGAAGATGCTGGTTTCTGCCCCAAGGGCGGTGCAGGCAAACTCTTAGAGGAGATAGACATCAGCAACCGTGGGCAGCTCCCAATAAACACCGGCGGAGGCCAACTCTCGGCAGGCCAAGCTGGAATGGTGGGTGGGCTCCACCATATTGTGGAGGCTGTTAGGCAGTTGAGGGAGGAGGCTGGGGAGAGGCAAGTGAGGGGCGCGATGGTTGGCCTCGTCACATCTCTGGGCGGCTTGGCGTACGGTGGGAGCTTCGTAAACAATTATACCCTCGTCTTCGGAGCTGGTGTATGATGGCTAAGCCACTTCCTGAGGTAAGCCAGCTAACGAAGCCATTCTGGGATGGGGCAAAGAATGGGGAGCTACTTCTCCAGAAGTGCAAGCGGTGCGGTGGGCACCAGTGGTATCCACGCTATTCATGCCACAAGTGCGGCTCCCCAGACCTTGAGTGGAGCAAGGCCAGCGGGCTTGGCCGCGTATACTCCTTCACAGTGATACGGAAGGTTATAGGTAACTCGCCGGACTTCGCCAATGATATCCCCTTCGTCGTGGCCGAGATCGACCTAGATGAGGGTGTGAGGGTGTATAGCAACATCATTGGCGTCAAGCCCGAGGATGTCCAGATTGGCATGCGTGTGCGTGTCGCCTTCGAGGAGGCTAGTCCAGAGATACATCTCTTCAGGTTCAGGCCAGCGACTTGAGGGAGCACATCGAGAGGATAAGAGTTACCTTCGGAGACACCGACAGCACAGGCAGGGTATATTTTCCATCATACGTGAGGTGGTTGGACAACACCTTCATAGAAATGCTCAGGAAGGCGGATATAGTCTTCAGCCCAAACGGCGGACTTTTAGTGTGCGGAAAGACTTTAGGCCAGACACTTGTTATAGGGGAATATTTCTGCAGGATAGAATCCCCATCCACCTACGATGACGAAATCCTAATCAAGGTTTCCATTAGAGAGGTTAGGCCAAAGGTGCTGGTCGTAGATGCTGTCTTCACAAGATCATCCGACGGGCACATCCTAGGTCGAGGGACAATATCTTATGTCTGTGTTGACATTTCGTCCGGCAGGTCCGCTGAAATCCCTAGTGAGATTCTGGCCAAGCTATCCTGACCGAGTTCATCAGGTCGTCCAAATCCTTGTACAACCTATCTTCGATGGATGAGAGTATTGTGATGGCTCTGACCCTGACTCCGCCCGGCATCTCCACAAGCTTCCAACCGACTGCGGAGAAAAGCTCATCCCTAGTGGCTGGGAAAACAGCGTCCTCAGCCACCACATACCTGAGAGAGTCCAAGCCAACACCATTGGTCACCGGAGGTGGGACACCCGTCTCAATATATTCCTTCATCCGGCCGGCATCCACATACATCTTAAGGCCGTGGAAGCTTAGGAAAGCCTTCTCCACACCTGTGGACTCCACCCTCACCCTAATGTCACGCAACTCGTAGTCATCAAATTGGTAGATGTTATGGTCTCCCAAACCTAGGAGCCTAGTGTAGAGAATGTCACCCACGTAGGCCGGCATATCCCTCGAGAGGTCCACGACGTGGATAACCTCATGTCTCTCCATAGCTCTCAACGCGTCTTGGGCGATGGATCCCCTGGGCTCCAGCGCCAGCCTCACCCCACCCAAGTCCACAGACTTGATGAAGCTACGTATAAGAGCCGCCGAGAGGCCTAGGCTAGGAGGTGTCTGAACCACTAATATCTCGGCATGGAGGGCGTGGCATATCGCGAGGGACCTGTTAAAGTCTTCTAGTGATTTGACGGAGGGGTTGAGAAGGTATTTATGGCTCACGTTCCTGTGGCACTTGACCGAGAAGGCAAAATTGTTTTGGACTCTTCTCCTCCAGCCACGGGCCAAGATCAGGGGCGGGTGCATATAGTGGGTCACATTTACCTCCACGAAGTTGAAGCATCTGGAGTATTGGGCCAGCCTGTCACCGGCTACCATGAAGTATGCCCATCCACCAGTGCCTACGAGATATTGGGTGGCCAACCCTGAAAGGCTTTTCAGAGACCCATTGATAAGTATTCATGAATGGCTAGGATTCTCCTAGGCACATCTGGCTGGAGCTATGATGAGTGGGTGGGCCCGCTGTATCTGAGGAAGGGTGAGAACAAGCTCCTGAGATACGCATCAGTATTCGACACCGTTGAGATAAATTCGAGCTTCTACAGCATCCCAACCGAGAGGATGATCTTATCCATAATGCGGCACGTCCCCTCCGACTTCATATTCACAGCCAAGGTTCATCAGGAGATAACTCATAGAAGGCTGCTGGACATATCGGGCGAAGGCCGGGAGATAATGGAGAGGTTCCTGAAAATAATGAGGCCGCTTCAGAAGGCAGGGATGCTGGGCTGCCTCCTCCTTCAGCTCCCACCCAAGCTCCAGTACTCTCCTAAGAGGCTGGAGATGTTTGCTGGATACTTCTCCTCGGACTGGCGGTTCGCCGTCGAGTTCAGACATGATTCATGGCTTGTTGATGAGGCGTTTAGGTTGCTGAGAAGGCTGGAGATGGGATATGTGGTGGCGGATGAGCCACATATACCAACCATGCTAGAGGCGTCCACGGACTTCGCATACTTCAGATGGCATGGAAGAGGCGCGAGACCATGGTACAACTACCTCTATAAACGACGCGAGCTGGAGAGGTTTGCGGAAGACGTTGAGAAGGTGGCTTCCCGGGTTGAAAGGGTTTACGGCTACTTCAACAACCACTTCCACGGTTACGCCGTATACAATTGTGCTCAGGTCCTAGAGATGCTGGGGTTGGCAGATGGGAGGGTGATAGATGTTAGGAGAAGGGCTGAGACATATCTGGGTGAGAGGGGCTTGATAGAAGGTGGTGGCGGCCGCCTCACCTAGCCCAGCCTGAGGTTCAGTTTTTATCGAACATGCCTTCCTCTCGGGGCATCATTTATAGGATATATAGACCCCATGGCGGCATACCCCATGACATATGAAGCTTCTGGAGTATGGGCTCTCACTGATCAGCCGAATATTCGGAAGAATGACGGATACACAGGTTCTGGGTATAACCCTCGCAATGATAGCAACTGCACTAGCAGGATTCGTGCTGGTATCCACGTTGACCATCTTCCTGAAAGGTGTGAGCTGGGTCAGAAAATCACGCCACAATGTGCCCAGCGAGGTGGATGAGGGTCTGAGCCGATATTATCAAGTGTTAGGACTCGTACCTGGAGCCAGCCAGTCGGAGATCAAGGCCGCATATAGGGAATTGGTGAAACGGTATCACCCTGACAGGATACCCCACGACCTGCCATCTAAGGTTAGGGCTGAGATGGAAGAGAAGATGAAGTGTGTGAACGAGGCGTATAAGGCTCTTCTAATCCACTCTCCCACGCCACAGCTGAGGCTTGAGCCATTGAATAGCTTGGAAAATGTTGGACATGAGATAGAGTATGCAGAGAGTGTCCTCAGCAGGCCCGATGGTGGGGCAGACGCACTAACCCATATCCATAAAGCTGCCGAGAATCTTGTCCAAATCCTCCACAAGGCAGCGTGCGGCAGATCGGCGGGTGGCCACTACTATGATATGCTCTCAGACCTTCTCATGTCCGACGTAATCAATCTAGAAGAGTTTGAGCTCCTCTCCAGCATAAGGCGAAGATGGAGCGACATCAGGAGAGGGCAGACGCCGAATAACCGTGAGATAGCCATTGTGACTAGGGCCCTCAGTAGAACATACACCGAAATAATGAAGAGATACTCCGGCTGATGGTGGAGGTTCATATATGGAAACCCACTCCTAATGCGGGACTGTCAACTTAAGGCCATCCATGACCTTATCCACTTCTCCGATACCTTAGGTCTGTGTGTTGGGAAGCATGCGTTGAACTGTCTTATCCTCCTCTTCAGCTCGCTGAACCATGACTCTATCGTGTTTCTCCTGCCGAACGCCTCTATTCTCCTCCTCATCCTGAGGACCTTAATGGGCCATTTGTACCAGGGGCCCCTATCGGTATAGACGGTCGGGTTATTGGAGCACCTATCCCTGACCATCTCCATGAACCTTAAACACTCACCTATACCCCTACCCCTAGATACCTGGACTGCTATGACCTCCCCCGTCCCCACCTCCCTAGCAGCCCACAGATAGGCCCTCCTGACGAGATTACAGATCACTGTCCCGTCTACGGCTATCGGTCCACGCCCACTATAGATGAGAAGACCTCACCAGCCCTATGGAACAATCCCTGACAGACCCATGGCTGACATGAAATCCTAGCTCTCCCAGCATCCCAGCCACCCCCCTCAGGCTTAGCCCCTCGACATAGAGCCTGACGCCTAGAGCCCTCACCCACGGAGGGGTCCTAACACGGGGAAGGACATCTCTATCACCGAAGAAACCTATAAGACGGCCTAGGCCGACCCTGATCTCAATCACCTCCAACGACGGAGGGGAAGCCTAGACCATAGGCCTTAAGTTGACAGTCCCTAATGCTGTGACTAAACTTTTATGATGTTGACAACCTCCATACTTGAAGGGAGGTGCCTAGGCTGACTCTCGCAGTAATCATACCCACCTATAACGAGGCTGGAACGATAGCCGAGACCCTACACGGGATATTCTCGGTCTTTGCTGAGGCTGAGTTGGGTGGCTGGGTGGTAGTGGTGGATGATGGCAGCCCAGACGGCACAGGCCGGATAGTTGGGGAGATGGCAGCAGACAGTTATAGGGTGAGGCTTTTGGAGAGGGGTAGGAAGATGGGGATAGGGTCAGCCTATGTTGATGGCTTCAGATATGTTTTGGCCGAGCTAGACGCTGAGGCCATAGCCACCATGGATGCAGATGGTTCCCACCCACCTCATCTCCTAACCAAGATGCTGGGCGCCCTAGAGAGGGGGGCAGATGTGGTTGTGGGATCCAGATATGTGGAGGGGGGTAGGTGGGGTGCTGAGCTGGGCCGGAAGATTGTGAGTATGGGGGCCAACCTACTCGCCAGAATCTCCACCGGCTATGGTGTGAGGGACATGACCTCAGGATATAGGGTCTATACGCGGCGGGCTATAGAGTCTCTCAACCTAGACATCCTTAAGACCGGATACGTGTTTCAAGTGGCCATACTGTATGAGATGTTGAAACGTGGCTTCAGGGTTGCTGAGATACCCTTCCACTTCACCCCAAGGCGTGCCGGAAAGTCGAAGCTGAGCCTTTCAGAGTATAGGGCCTTCCTCGGATGGTCCTTAAAGACCCTGTATAGTCGTCTGAGGATGTGATCTGAAATGCATATCCTTCGTGGCAGAACACTCGCACAGGTGGGTGAGAAAGACCTTGTTAAGTACATCGTCTCACGACTTGCTGAGCCGGATAACCGCCTGCTTCCACCCGGAGATGATGCTGCTGGATTTGTGTGGCATGGTGGTCTGCTGGTGTCCCTAGATGTGCTGGTGGCGGAGACTGATATCCCCCCGGGTATGGGGTGGAGGAGGGCGGGTGCCAAGGCTGTGGTGGCTGTTGTGAGTGATATGGCCGCCAAGTCCGCCCAGCCAAAGTATCTGATGACGGGGTTGGGTTTGAGAGGTGACATGACCTTTGGGGACTTTGAGGACCTCTGGCTCGGCATCGAGTCAGCCGCAGCCATGTACGGTGCATCCATCATAGGCGGCGACGTCAACCAGTGCACATCACCATTCATAGGTGTAACAGCCATCGGCTCAGCCCAAACCACGCATACTAGGGGTGGCGCCAAACCAGGGGACCTAGTGGCCTGCACAGGGCTCTTCGGCTCCACATCAGCAGGACTCCACGCACTACTCAACGGCAGGCCAGAACATGCATCCCAGAGAATACTGGAGAGCGTATACTCCCCAAAGGCTAGGCTCAAGGAAGGGCTTGCCCTTGCAACTGTGGGAGGAGTAACTGCCTGCATAGACTCGAGCGACGGACTAGCCGAGTCTCTGTACTGCATCGCCGAGGCCAGCGGAGTGGGTATACATGTGTCCTCGCCGCCCGCGGACCCGGAGGCTGAGAAATATGCTGAGGAGCATGGCCTTGATTTTTTAAAAATGATGATGTATGGGGGGGAGGAGTATGAGCTTGTATTCACATTTGAGGAGAGGTGTCTAGGCGATGTTAGGCGTGCTTTGGGGAGCTCCCTCAACATCATCGGAAGGGTTGTTGAGGACGGGGGAGTCAGGGTTGATTATGGTGGGAAAAGTCTTGAGGTAGCTAGGATGGGCTGGGAACACTTCAAGAGTGGCAAAGCCAGAAATCCCTGAAAATAAAGAGTGAGGTGATTGTCTTCGCATCCTTTATGACCCCTCTCCTCACCAGCTCCATGGCCTCCCGGAGCGGAGTACGGAGCACAGTTATTACCTCATCCTCTTGGTTCTCCGCCGCCGCCTCTACGAGGCCCTCGGCGACGAATACATGCATGAGCTCGGTGCTGTATCCAGGGGCTAGGTAGAATTGCCCTATCTTCGTAAGCCTACCAGCTCTAAATCCGGTCTCCTCCAGCAGCTCCCTCTCAGCACACTTCTCAGGAGCCTCATCAGGCTCTAAAGTTCCCGCCGGAACCTCCAACAGCTCATCATCCACAGCATATCTGTACTGTTTCACGAGGATTATCTCGCCGTTATCCAGTAGGGGGACTACCACAACAGCGCCAGGATGCTCCACAACCTCCCGGACAATATCTCGGCCGCCCACCCTAATCAGATCCCATCTAACGTTAAAGACCCTGCCCCTCAGAACGGTCTCAGAGGAAACTCTACGGACTTCCACCCAAGTCCACCCCACGTTCAGCCATATCAACAATATATAAGGTGAGGTGTGAATGTTAGGCCGATGAAGTTCGTGGATGACCTTCTCTCAGAGACGCTGAGGCATGTGAATGACAGCCTGCCCAGGCGAGTGATACCCCTAGAAAGGCTGCTGAAGATGGATGAGGCATGCGTGGAGACTGTGGGAGGCGGGCGCCACTGCTTCGATAAGGCCGACCTGGCCAAGTTGGCGTCTCTGCTCCCCAGTGAAATAGTTGAGAAGCTCCACCTGCCATTCGTCTTCACCAAGCACCATAGCATGGATGACTCTGTCTACTTCATCAGGGCTGTGGGAAGTGAGCCCCAAGCCTTCCAGATACTTATGGGGCTCAGCCATCTTCCAAAAAGTGTGGATGGATACTACACATACAAGCCGCTTGTTTCCGAGTTCATCAGGAGATATCCAACCCTAGCAACAGTGGGCTACATATAGGGCTGATTCGCTATGGGCCGCATATCCATTATAGGCGGGACGGGTGAGCTAGGGTTTTGGCTGGCTCTCAGACTTGCGAGGGCTGGGCTGGAAGTGGTTATAGGTTCAAGGCGTAGAGAGAAGGCTGTGGAGGCAGCTGAGAGAGGGCTTCAGCTAATCGGGAAAGGTCACAGCCTCACGGGAGAGGTTAACACCCAAGCCGTGAGAGACTCCAAAATGTTGTTCTTCAGTATACCATTCCAAGGGCTGGACAAGATAGTCTCAGACATCAAACAGTCCATAAGGCAGGATTGTATAGCCGTGTCATGCATCGTACCATTAGACGAGGCGGGAGGGGTTTCGGCGGCTGAGGTGCTTAGCTCGCACCTCGGTAATAACGCCACAGTAGTCTCAGCCCTGCACACAGTCGGTGCTGAGAGGCTTGCCAAGCTTGATGAGCCTGTCAACTGCGACACCTTGGTCTTCGGCGATAGCTGGGAGGCTAAGAGGCGGGTTGCGGAGATATTGAATCGTGTAACTGGGTTGAGGCCCGTTGATGGCGGCCCCCTCAAAAACTCTAGGATAGGCGAGCAGTTGGTGAGGATTCTCATCTCAATCAACAGGAGATATGGTGTCAGTGACGCTGGAATACTGATATCCGGGCTTAGCGATGGGCTGGTGAGGGAGAGGTGGGGACTATGAGGATACCGGCCAAGATCTTCAGAGCCTACGATATTAGGGGAATCTACGGTGAGGACCTCACTGAGGAGATAGCATATCTTGTCGGACTCGGGTTCGGCAACATGTTGGGCGGAGGGGAGGTGCTGATGACTAGGGATGTGAGGCTCAGCGGTCCGAGGCTGGCTTCGGCGGCATCCGACGGACTGATGGATGCAGGTCTAAACGTCTTAGATGGTGGGGTATGCACCACACCCGCCGGATACTTTGGAATAAGACATTATGGAGCCGTAGGCTGTGTCATCGTAACAGCCAGCCACAACCCCCCTGAGTGGAATGGTTTCAAGCTGGTCAGGGGTGACGGGGAGACTGTCTCCCAAGGCGCTGGGATGGAGGAGCTGAGGGAGATCATCACATCTGACAAGCTTGGCAGGGCTCGGAGCAGAGGCTCGATCCAGAAGGTGGAACTTTCGGAGGCCTACTCAGACTTTCTCCTCAGATCTTTCCGGCGGATGGATGGCCTGCAGTTAGGAGTTGACTTCAGTGATGGCGCAGCATGTCTCATATTCCCCAGCATAGCGAGACGACTCAAGCTGGAGATCAAAACCATAAACGATAACCCTGACGGATATTTTAGAGGTCATCCACCCGAGCCCTCACACGAGAACCTGAAGCAACTCAGCAAGCTAGTCATAGATGGGGGATGTGGATTGGGTGTGGCCTTCGACGGCGACGCAGACAGGGCTGTATTTGTGGATGATTTGGGACGGGTGGTGGAGGGTGACCAAGCCCTAGCTATATTCGTAAACAACTGGCCCCGTGTGGGGAAAGTAGTCTATGATGTCAACAGCTCCAAGGCTTTGAAGGAGGTGGCCGAGGCCAAGGGGTTCACACCCATCGAGTGGAAGGTGGGGCGTGCGTTTATGTTGAGAAAGGTTAGGGAAGAGGGCGCGGTTTTGGGAGGTGAGAAGAGTAACCACATCTACTTCGGTGAGCTGGGCGGAGTCGATGACGGGCTCTACGCAGCCCTCAAGATGGCTGAAATAGTTATGCTGGGGGGTGGGAGGCTATCACCCCTCGTGGAAGCCATACCAAGGTATCCATCCCTCCCAATAAAAGTCTACGAATGCCCCGACGAGGTGAAGTTCAGAGCTGTGGAGATCATTGGTAGGAGATTGGAGGAAATGGGCTTCCAGGTCTCACGGTTAGATGGTGTTAAGACCTATATAGGTTCTGGCTGGCTTCTGATAAGGGCCTCCAACACAATGCCCCAGCTTAAGATGACTGCGGAGGCTGCCAGTGAGGAAGAGCTTGCTAGGCTGAAACTGTTGTCAGATATGCTGGTTATGGAGTCCATCCGGTCGGTGTCCTGAGGATGGCTGACATAGTCTCACAGATCTCCCAGCTGAGCTCTTGGGTTGAGGAGCTGGCTGTCCAGTATGGCATCGGCGGAGTCTTTCTAGCATCCCTCTTGGGCAGTGTCGTCCCCTTCCTACCAGTTCCCTATCTGTTTGTTGTGGTTCTTCTTAGCGAGACGGTGGAGCCGTGGATGCTCGGGGTTGCAGCGGGGTTGGGTGGTTCCTTCGGAAAAATCACATCATATTTTCTTGGAAGGTCTGGATACAGGCTGCTAAGCCCTCAGAACAAGAAGAAGATGGACACCCTCAGGGATGTGATAGGAAAATATGGCGATGCAGGTGTATTCATTTTCGCCATCACACCACTCCCCGACGACGTATATCTCATACCCGTCGGGATGATGCGATTCAACTTCTGGCGGTTCCTACTCGCCAACACGCTGGGGAAGATTGCTCTCGCATCAATCGTCGCTTACCTAGGCAGGACATACTTCAGCTTGACAAGGTTGTTCCTAGGTGATGTGGGCGGAGTATCGGTTCTAGCCGCAATCGTGGCGATGGCCGTCCTCACCATCCTCCTACTTAGGGTTGACTGGGAGCTTGCTGTTAAAATAATGAGAGAGGAGGGGTGGAGGGGCGTGCTCCGCAACCTCTCACCCATACTCTCCCTCGGGAAAAACAGACGGTGATGCTTGGGCATTACAGGGGCATTACCGGGATATTGCCTACGGTCGAGCTGCAAGGCCTTGGTGGGATAAAGTAATATGGGTTAGCATGAGGACCTCTATGGGTTTGAAGACTGTAACGTCTGAGCAGATGGCCGTGCTGGACATGAACACGGCCTGGATTGGTGTCAGCAGGCTAGTGCTTATGGAGAATGCTGGAAGAGCCCTAGCTGAGAAGATGTTGGATGAGATGGGCGATATTAGGGGTAGGAAGGTTCTGGTATTATGCGGGCCTGGCAATAATGGCGGGGATGGGATGGTTGCTGCGAGACACCTTGCTTCATGGGGTGCAGAGGTGACAGTAATACTGTTATCACATCCAGATAGAATCAGAACTCCCGAGGCTAGGGCCAACTACACGGCCATAAAGAACATGCCCCTCTCGATACGCCTCGAGGTGGCTGACACCCCCTACGAGCTCGCCGCACATGCGGAACTGTTCCAACAGGCGGACGCAATTGTAGACGCAATCCTAGGCACCGGTGTGAAGGGTAGGCTCAGCGAGCTTTTCGCATCGGCGATAGAGATTGCTAACTCTTCATCAGCCCTCAGAATAGCCGTGGACATACCCACAGGGCTGGACCCAGACACAGGCTACGGCGAGGCATGCTTCAACCCCCACCTCGTCGTAACATTCCACGCTGTTAAGCCGGGACTCACCTCCAGGGACTGGCGCATCCAGATAGCGCCGATAGGAATACCGGAGGAGGCCGAGCTATTGGCAGGCCCAGGCCAGCTGGAGATGCTTCTACGTGGTTTCGGTGAGAGCCTAGCACGGAGTAGGGTTGCCTACATTTATGGGGATAGGAGTGGAGACCAAGAGGTTAGACAGCTTCTGGAGAGCCTTCCATGCGTTCTAACACACTGCCACTATGATTCGCTGATAGTCAATCCCCAGACCAGACAAGCTATTGTAGCCTCTCGAGCCATACTACTCGCCGATGACGTAAACCCCAACGATGTCCGGCCATTCACAACACGCAGCCAATCCATAATACTTACAACCACCAACAACCCAGTCCAAAACGCATCATACGTAATGTACAGCTCGGTCAAACATGCTAGGCTATCAAGGGAGACTCTCATGAAAATGTCTGAAGACGTGCGGACCCTATCCCTCAAAATCAAGGCACCGGTATACGTGGTGGGAGATGTGGATACAATGTCGGACGGCTCCGAATCATACCTTAACTGGGTTGGCGCAACCCCTGACAGTAGTTCATTTAAATATATATGCGCTACGGTGGCATGGATGCTGGGGTCGGGTTGCCGACCCTTACTGGCGATGGCTTCCGCCAGCTATGCCATCCGCTCCGCCCGTCCAACAGCCTTCGAGAAACCAAGCTCGCTGGCAGCTCATCTCAGGACATTGACCGGTTTTTAGGCTTTAGCTTTGTTATTCCCGGCATGTATGGGTGGAGCACCTCAGGTATGTCCACCGTACCGTCCCTATTCTGGTAGTTCTCCAGTATAGCCGCTATAGTGCGTTCGGTAGCTATTGCAGTGCTGTTGAGAGTGTGAACATGCTGTGTCTCCTCTATGTGGGGAGCCTCTCTATATCTTATCTCAAGCCTGTTGGCTTGGTAGTCGGTGCAGTTGCTACATGAGACCAGCTCCCTATACCTTCTCTGGGCGGGCATCCACACCTCCAAGTCATACTTCTTGGCGGCTATGGGGCCTAGCTCACCAATACAGATGTTTACAACCCTGTAGGGTAATCCAAGGGACATGTAAATCTCCTCAGCATTCCGTATGAGGAGTTCATGCTCATCCCATGATTGGCTGGGCTTGCAGAAGACGAACTGCTCCACCTTTTCAAACTGGTGAACCCTGAATATTCCCTTAGTGTCCTTCCCATGGGCGCCAGCCTCCTTTCTGAAGCATGGGCTTACGCCAGCGTACCTCAGCGGCAGAACCCTCCCATCTAGAATCTCACCGGCATGAATCCCAGCAATCGGATGCTCCGCAGTACCCACCAGATAGAGGTCCTCACCCTCAATCTTGTAGAGCATGTCTTGGAAATCTTGGAACGCCACAGCCCCCTCCATATAGCGGCGCTGTATCATGTAGGGTGGTTGCAAAACCCTGAAGCCCTTACCAGAGAGGAAATCGAGGGCGAACCTTATGAGGGCTAGGTTCAGGAAGACAAGCTCATCCATGAGGAAATAGAATCTGGCGCCAGCTATCTTGGCGGCAGCGTCTAGGTCTGCGAGTCCGAGCCGCTGCATAATATCTACGTGGTCCATCAGCTCTCCGTCAGCCCTAGGGCTACCCCAGCTCCTGACCATGACGTTCTCTTCTTCAGAGGCGCCATCGGGTACAGACTCGTGTGGGATGTTGGGCAGGTTGAAGAGGGTGTCATGGAGTTCCTTGGACACCTTATCCAACTTCGCCTCAAGCGAGTCCAGCTCCTCACCTAAGCTCTTCATCGTGGAGACCATAACTGATATATCATAGCCAGCCTTCTTAGCTGCGGCCAGCTCCTCAGAAACTCTGTTACGCCTGAACCGAAGTCCCTGAACCCGTGTCATCAGCTGCCGCCTCTCAGCGTCCAGCTGGAGACACATATCCACCACCGCGCCGTCCAATCCTCTCCTCTCAAGCCCTCTCCTGAAGACCTCGGGCTCCGCCCGCATCCTCTTAATGTTAAGCATCGTCTATCGGCCCAACATCTTAGCTTATAACTCTGCGGATTACTCCCTCCTGAGGGCCTCGATGGGCTCCAGCTTGGCGGCCCGGTAGGATGGTATGAGCCCTGCTAAGGCTCCCACCGCCACTGCCATGATAATGCTCAATAGGATGAGCTCGGGCGTAATTTTGGGAACTACGGCGATTGTTGACGACTGGCCGCCGAACCCTGTGGGGAAGGAGCCTGGCCGCTGCGGGGTTGGTGGTCCTGAGAAGAGTCCTGCTAGGGCGTACGAGCCAATCGCTCCTGTCACCACACCTGCAAGACCGCCTAAAAGCCCTATTATCACTGCCTCGGCTAAGAAAGAGAGGAGGACATCACTGGTCTTAAACCCGAGGGCCTTAATAAGTCCAATCTCCCTCACCCTCTCAGTCACGGAAGTGAACATTGTTGTCATTATGCCTAGGAAGGCCACAACGACGCTCATCATAGCAACAGAGGAGATGAAGACATTTATAGTCCCCACAATTTGCTGAACCGTAGCCGTAATCGCACTCACAGAGAAAACCCTCACATCCTGTCCAAACATTTCCTGTAACTCTCTCACAACCGAGTCGCTCAACCCCACATCCCGAATCTTGACAAATGCTCCACTATAGCTGGTTCTGCTGGTCAGCTGCTTCCCCGCCTCAAGCGATATGAATATCTGATTGTCTGGGTTGAGGAAGAGTGCTTGACCATATTTATCAAGCTTCCCCGATACCATGTAGGTCTTGGCAGTTGACTCGCCTGCCAAGTTGTTCGCCCTGACGGTGACGAGTGTACCCACATCTATGTTGGGAAGGTCGGGGTCGGCTGGATTCCAGACGCTGTAGCCCACCACAGCCGAAGACGTCCCACCCACTATATCGCCTGCGGCCAGCCTAATGTTGGGGAAGAGCCTGTCCAACGCCCTGAGACCTATGGCGAGCACCGTGTATGAGCTAGTGGGATCCATTGAGACTGTCTTCCCCCTAGACCGCACTTCACCGGAGGCGATGAGCAGGAAGGGAAATACCTCGCTTACACCCTCCAAATCCGATATCCTCTTCACAATCTTATCGTCGAAGTTAAAGTCTCCCACCCGCTGGATTAAGATCGAGTCCGCCCCTAGGGACTGGAGGCTGGAGGTTATTGCATCGCTCAGGCCAGCGGTGGATGCGTTAAGAGCTGTTATGAGTGCGGGTCCAATCACTATCCCTAGGATTGTGAGCGACGATCTCAGCTTCCTATCCTTTAAAGCGCTCCAGGCAAGTCTTGCGATATCAAGGAGCCTCATCGTCTCCTCATCCCCCGACCAACCAAGAACCCCACAACAGCTGCCACCGCCACTACAGCGATGGTGAGAGGTGAGATTAGCTGGACGCCTTGGGATGGTGTTGAGGGGCTTGTCCTTGTAGTGGTTGTGGCCGTGTTTGATGATTCAGCGACTATGTATTGGAAGTTGTGTGTTATAGTGAATTTCTCCCCGAAGCCGTTCTTGTAAGACACTCTTAGGAGAGCTGTATATGTTCCAGGCATGGCCGCCTCATCCACCCTGAAGGCTAGGGTGAAGGATGATACTTGCGATGGGTTTACCAAGCCGATGAATGATGAGGAGTCCACGGTCTCCAACATGGGTCTGTTCCCCAGCAGCTCCACCAGCACAGAACGAGCCACAGTTGTACCTGTATTGACGACATCACCCACCACATCCACATTATCACCAGCCTTCACCACCTCAGGTGAAAACCTCACATTTCTCAGTAATAGGTCTATGTCACCCCTGGCCGCCACAGGTATTTCGAAGGACTCGCTCCTAATCATTCCAGACGGGTCTCTATACTCGACGGAGGCTCTGATAATGTATGTGGAGTCCGCTGCGGCGGGCGGGATGACCAGCCTATTGACAAATCTCACTGTTTCTTCGGGATTCATGACTGGTGTGAAGCGGGTGAGGTCTCCCTCAATGAATGTTAGAGGGGTTCCAGAGGTGGTCAGGGATAGCCGTACATCAGTCACCTTGTAGGGGTTTTTGTTCACGAACTCTATCGTGAACACGTCTGTTGTCGAGGCGTTGAACATACGGTCACCTAGCCTCACGAGGAAGCCGGGGCGTGCCTGCTCCACAACATCCACCGAGAGCTGGAACTCCTCCACCCTATCCCTACCCAAGACATCTTGATAGGATGACTTGACCGCGATGATGCTTGGCCCGGTGGGTGAGGAGGAGTCAACATACACCAAAACTGTGAGGGGCAGCTCCTCACCAGGCTTGATTTCGGAGAACTCGTAGATGTTCTTCAGCACCTTTAGATAGCCTGACTGGGGTGTTAGGCTGAGCTTGACCCTGCTGGCCACAGCGGAGCCTATGTTGGTTACCTTGGCTGAGACTTCGGCGTATGAGCCTCGAGAAACTGTTATGGGTGTCTGCTCCACCTCAAGATCCTCTCTCCCATTGATGTCAACCGCTATTTTGTATGAGCTGCTCCTCAGTGTGTTCCACTGATTCCGGTAGCTGAGATCCACGTAGAACATGTGCTGCCCAAGAGTCATCCCCTCAAGCCTTATTGGGAAGCTGAGGGAGAAGCTTCCTCCCGACTGCACGGTTCCTATGAAGCTGGCCCTCACAACACCGGCTGGAATGGGAGAGTCTATCCTGAGCTCACCAAGAATGTTCGAGACGGTAAGACCTCTTGGGACCTCAAACCAGACCACCAGCTCGGCTACACCGCTGTTGGGACCCACTGGAACCTCGACACCGTTCTGATACCAGCTTCCCTTGAGGAAGTGAGGGTTCACAGGCTCCGACACCCTAAGCTGTACCTGTCTCGACAGCTGGGTGATGGGGAGGTTCTCATCAGAGCAGTCCCTGTAGGATATTACCAAATCAGCCGTGTACGTGCCAGGCCGCGCATATTCTAGAATATCCACCGTGAACTCTAGGACAGCCGACTCGCCCAGCCGGAGCTGACTGAGATATATCGTGTGGATGTTGGAGCTGCCATCCCAATTGGTGAACGGAAAGGGAGTGTTGGGCGGCGCCCTGATCCATGCTTGGATGGCACATATTATGTCCTTTCCTGTGTCTAGGTGGGTGAGAGCTATGTTGAGCTTTACGTCACTATCGCCGGGCCCCACATCCACCGGGCTATCGAGAGAGCCCCACGCCACCTTAGTTATTTCTATTATGTCGGCTCTAGCAGTTCCGAAGATGGCCAAGGATGATAAGAGGATGATAACGAGTGGTAGAATGAGCAGCTTTCTACTCATCGAGTCAGCACCTCCCTTCTAAGGCTCCCACCATCCAGCTGCTCCACCTTCTCGATACGTCCATCCCTCAAATATACGATTCTATCGGTGGCCATAGCAACTTCCATGTTGTGTGTTACGACAACTATCGTCCTCCCTTTCCTGCTGAGGGTTTTAAGCAGGTCGACTATTGTGTGGCCAGTTTTTGAGTCGAGGTTGCCAGTCGGCTCGTCAGCCAAAATTATACTGGGATTGGTGACTAGGGCCCGGGCAATCGCAACTCTCTGCTGCTCCCCGCCGCTCAGTTGGGTGGGCTTGTTCCTATACTTTCCACTCAGACCCACCTCATCAAGCATCTCCATCGCAATCCTCCTCCTCTCACTCTCCCCCACCTCCCTCAACATGAGGGGGAGCTCCACATTCCTCAGAACATCTATCCTACTAATCAGATTGTACGACTGGAAGACGAAGCCTATCTTTAGGTTACGCAGTTCGGCCCGCTGGTTGTCGCTAAGCTTTGCTATGTCCACTCCGTCAATGATGACCTTTCCCTCTGTGGGTCTGTCTAGGGCTCCCAGCATGTTTAGCAGTGTGGATTTACCGCTTCCACTAGGTCCCACTATGGAGAGGAACTCGGACCTATGTATCTTCAAGTCTATCCCATTAAGGGCGTAGGTGGGGACGCCGTTCAGCATGTAGACCTTTTTTAGACCGTATATCTCCACCACGTAATCCAAGGTATTAACCACTTCCTTCAAACCTCTAGGTATTGACCACCTTATCTACCTTCGATATATGTTTGCAGAAATCAGAAGACATGAACATTCAAGACGGACAGGGTGGCTTATTATCGGCTCTGTTAACTTAAGCCATCTTCATCACCCCTTTTATGCTGTTCATCAGGTGTAGCGTCTCTGGCTGGGTGAGTATGTGGATGAGGTTTAGCC
>JAWAEB010000017.1:0-25414 GCA_038891515.1 Nitrososphaerota archaeon
TATCGAGGTACGATGTGGCGGGTAGGAGGGTGGGTGACGTGATTAGGTTGAAGTATCTGATGAACGTCAGGATTGTGGATATTGGGGAGAAGGTTTATGGGGAGTTTGCGGGTGTGGAGCCGCTGGAGAACGTTCCAATAATTCAGTGGGTGGGTGAGGATAACCGTTTAGTCCTTGTGAGGAGACCTGGTGTTCTCCTAGATGATGGGGGGCGGGTGTATCCGGATAGCATGCAGACTGTGAGGGGGTTGGGAGAGCCCATGGTGGACGGGATACGTGTGGATGAGGTGGTTCAGTTTGAGCGTTTCGGGTTCTGCCGCCGCGATAGTGAGGCAGAGCTCCTCTTCATCTTCAGCCATGAATAGACCTTAGGATGGCGGGGACACCTCTGCATAGCCCACTCGAGCAGTGGGCCCCTAATCGCAACCGGAGACTTCCTAAGCTCCTCCACAGTCCTAGAGCCGGTAAGGAACATCGCGGCCCTCAGCTCGTCAAAGACCCTCTCAAGCCGCTCCGATACTGCTTCCACATTCTTGGTGGCTGGCTCGAGAAGAGGATGGGCCATACCGACCATGTTTGCTCCCAATGCTAGGCTGCGGGCTGCATCAAGCCCTGTCCTCAGTCCACCCGAAGCTATTACATCTTTCCTAGTGCTGACCCTAGCCTCCATTACAGCAGCTGCGGTGGGAATCCCCCACTCGAGGAAGGTCTCGGCCAGAGCCACCTTATCCATGCGCTGCGACTCCTCAGCCCTAAGCATCTCTATGAGGGTCCAGTTGGTACCACCCGAACCGGCCACATCAACGGCATCGAATATATCCTCGGTAGACTTGACGACCTCCATCGAGAGGCCCGCCCCTATCTCCTTGAGGATTATAGGTACTGAAAGTTCTCGCCGGAGCTTCCTCAGGGTGGGTATGAGTTTCCCGAACCTAGGCTTGCCGTCCGGCTGGACCAGCTCTTGTAATGGGTTGAGATGAACAGCTAGGGCGTCAGCCTCAATCATCTCCACTGCCTTACGGGCTATGTCCAATCCATGCTCCACCAGTTGGGAGCCGCCGATGTTGCCTATGATAAAGGCTTCAGGAGCCCTATCCCTCACCACCCTAAAGGTGTATGCCGTCTCCGGCCTAGTGATCCCAGCCCTCTGACTCCCCACACCCATGGGAACACCAAGCAGGGCCGCCGCCTCAGCCAAGTTCCCATTTATCCTCTCCGCCTCTGAAGTCCCTCCAGTCATCCCCTCTATGATTAGGGGGTATGAGAATTCCTTTCCAAGGAATCTTGTGGTGGTGGTGACTTCTTCCGGGTCTATCTCAGGGGCTGCCCTGTGGAGTAGCTCCACCCACTCCAGCCAAGTGGTCTTCCTGAAGTAGATATCCCTCTCCAGACTTATCTTGATATGATCACGCTTTCTAGACTCGATGCCCACTATCCCACCAGCCTAGTGCCCTCCACCTTCTCTCCCTTAACAGCTGCTTCGACACGACCTTCCACAAGCCCGTTGACTAGGAAAACCTCCACACCTGCCCTGTGAGCCTCGAATGCGGTTTCAACCTTCTCAAACATGCCTCCAGTCACGTCGCCTACATCTCTATATATGAGGGTTGCATGCCGCCTATAATCAAGAGTCTCCAGCAGACGCCCCTCACCTGTCTCACGGTCATATTCATACACGCCATCCACATCCACGGCGAAGACAAGTCTACGGGCCTTAAGAGCCCTGGCCAAGTACACCGCTATACTGTCTCCAGAGAGTATGGTGAACCTCCTGACCCTATCAAAGACCGCATCGCCGCATGTCACCGGGATCACTCCCAGCTCCAAGGATGCGAAGAGCATGTCTAGGTGAGCTGTCTGGATCACCGTGTTGGATGTGATGAATAGTAGTGATGCGGGCATGCCAACCGCACCTATACCCACATGTATCATGGTTTCTGTGACTAGGCGGTTCAGCTCCCTCATAGCTTGGATTGTCTTCACAAACCCCTCCAGCTGCCTCTGCTCCCTGAAGCCGGTGCTGAGATTGTATTCTCTGGCTATTGGGTGTCCGTACGAGCCGCCACCGTGAATCACCACCAGCGGTGTGGGCCAGCATCGAGCCACTTCCCTAGCTACGCGTGTGACCACATCCTCTCTAAAGGAGAATTTGGAGGACTTGTCAGTTATCACGGACCCGCCCAGCTTGAGTATAACCAAATCGCTCAAGCATTCTCCACCCTGACACCCTCAACAGCTACCGCCGCAAGCCAGCTGCCCGCATACTTCTTAGCCAAAGCCTCTGCGGCTCTCCTCATCACATCAGCTTCTCCGACAGCGATTACACACCCTCCGCCACCAGCGCCTGTGAGCTTCGCACCATATGCCCCTGCAGAGATGGCAGAGTTTATGGCCCTCTCAATTGAGTTGGATGAGACTCCCAGCAGCCTCAGGAGCATTTGGTTAATGTTCATGCACATCCCAACCCTCCTCAAGTTGGACGCCTCAATCGCTTCAATAGATTCTTTCAGAAGTTCATCATATACATGGGTGAGCTCCTGAAATTCAGCCGGCTTGTTCCTCACGAATGTTTGGACGCTCTCCACCATCTTTCCAGTCCCTCTTCTCCCGCCGCTGTCAATCACGAGTATCCCCGGTGATATGTTGTGTGTGAAGCTAGTCCAGTCTGAGCTGCTGCGATAGAGTAGGGTGCCGCCTGCGGCGGCTATGTGGACATCTATCCCCGAGGGGCGGCCGTGGATCATCTTCTCACATGTCATCGCATACCTTATAACAGCCTCGGATGAGTTGTCCACACCCAGCATGGTTGTGAGGGCTTTGGCCGAGGCCACAGCTACAGAGGCTGAGGAGCCCAGTCCAGCACCCCTAGGTATCTCAGACATTATCTCTAACTCGACACCCTCCACACCGCCATGCTCCTCCAAGATGGTCCTAGCCATGACTTGGTATGGCCTCAGTGAGTTGACAACCTGGTTAGAACCCTCCACAACCCTGCCCCTGTCCCAGAGCACCATGGAACGGCCCGACCTAACAAGTATTCCCCTAGACCGGGGGGAGCATGTTACGTAGGCCCTGCGGTCTATGGCCGTCACGAGAGCCGGACGTCCCGCCACCACGAAGTGCTCGCCAAATAGTATGACCTTGGCTGGTGCCGAGGACCTGACCTGACGCAATACTACTCAGCCAGCTCTAGGATACATGAGGCGTATCCCACAACCCTTCCATAGTCTCCCGATGTCTCACCACTTGTGGATTGCTTCAGAACCCTAGCCCCCCTACATCCAAGCCTCTTGGCAGCCGTTAAGACAGCTGCCACAGGGCCGTAGCCACACATGGTTATCCCATATTTCTGGTTCACCTCATACATGCCCTCCACGTCCAGCTGAACAATCTTCTCCAGCGCTTTAGCATCCTTCTCGATCACCTGGCGGTGGGGCTCGTAGTGGGTGAAGTCCGTTGAGGCTATTATCAATATATTACGTCCCCCAACAACCTTGGCTAAGGCCTCTCCGACAGCCATACATGTCTCAAGACTCTGGTCCAGGATACATACTGGAGAGAATTTTACCTCACCCAAGAGAAACTGTAGAAATGGGATTTGAACCTCTATCGAGTGCTCCATAGAGTGGGAGGTCTCATCCATGTAGAAGATGTCTGAGGCGCCTAAAAGGGAGGTGTTCAGATCCTCATCAATCCCAACCTCACCCAGCGGGGTGACCCAGCTGCCTCCCGGGTATAGGGAGACCTCGGTACCTACTCCGTAGTGGTTTGGGCCCACCACAATTATACCCTCCGGCCTACTGTAGGCTGATAGGGCGGCGAAACCATGGGCGGCGACAGGTCCTGAGTACATGTAGCCAGCGTGGGGGCTTATCAGGGCGGGTACTCTCCTGCCACCACTAGCAGGAGGTTGGCTGGGAACGGTTCCCGGACCGTGAGGTGAGAGAAAGCATGACCTTATCTGATCCAGCAGCCGATCTCTAACACCCTCATAGAACATCCCAGCTACTGCGGGCCTTCTACGTGGCATCTGCTACTCGGTTTTAGCCGGGGTCACCTCAGTCATAAAGTCTTCGGGTTTGAGGGAAGCATCCAACTCCGGAGTGAGTGCACCCCTCTCCTCAAGCACCTTCCGGGCTAGGTACCAGAGGGCGAATGGTAGTGATGTCTTCCCCCGGTTGTTCATGGGTATGACCAAGTCCACGTTGGAGCAGACGTTGTCTGTGCTGCACATGGCTATCACGGGAATCCTAGCTATCCTAGCCTCCTCCAAAGCCTGAACATCGTAGCGTGGGTCGGAGATGAGCACTAGGCTTGGCTCCATATAGTCTTTCAGAGTGCGGTTGGTGAAGAGACCCGCCCTCATCTTACCCACGATGGCGATGCATCCGGTGGCCTCGGCGAATTTCTGGACAGCCTTAACACCAAATACGTGTGTTGAGACTGCCACGCACTTGTTTGGCGGGTAGTATGAGATGAGCTTGGCGGCGAGGTTCAGCCTTTCTATTGTTTTCTTCACATCTAGGAGATAAACTCCGTCGGGCCGCATCCTATAGATGAAGGGCTCCATGTGCTTAACCTTTATCCTAGAGCCTACGTGGACTGTGTTCTTCACGAAGAGCTCCTGTATTTCTGCCTCACGCTCTGAGGCGATTGTCAAGGTATGTCCACCCTGCTCATCTTCAGGATTCCATCCGACCGCTCCCATATCCTCAACAACTCGTTAGCCTTGGCAACACGCTCGCCACCTACAACACCCGACTTAATAAGATTAGCTCCCGCCCCAACAGCTATATGGGAGAGAACCGGGTCGCAAGTTTCGCCAGACCTGTGGGAGAATACCTTCACGACATTGAGCCTATCCGCCTCCCGAGCTGCCTCCAAGGTGGTGGTTAGAGTCCCCACCTGATTGGGCTTCAAGATAACAGCGTTAACAGCTCCTATCCTCGCCGCCTCCCTGACTAGGTCGGGCCTGGTGACTACCAAGTCATCGCCGCATATGAGGACCTTGGGGAGGCGTCGGCGGAGCTCCCTGAACCCATCCCAGTCACTCTCCTCCATCGGGTCCTCCACATACCGGAGGCCGAACCTATCGACTATTCCCTCGATAAAATCCATCTGACCAGCTCTATCCCTGGAGACTCCGCTCCTCCTATACATGTATCCATGACTGACACTATCATAGAGGGTTGAAGCAGCCATGTCAACTCCGAGAGATACTTTTAGGCCAGATGAGGAGTCGGAGACAGTTTTCAGCGCTGCCTCGTTGTCGAGGGGCGGTGCATGTGCACCCTCATCACCCCTGCCACCTCCATACCCCTCCACAACTTCCGAGAGCTTCTCACCCAGCCGCCTATGAACTGTGATGTTGGTCCTTATCGCTTCGAAGGGGTTGGCGGCTGCTGTGGGAAAGACCAGCATCTCTTGGATGTCTGGAGCACCACGTCCGGCATGGGTTCCACCACCTAGGACATTACCTAGGGGTAGAGGTATGCTGGCACCAAGTCCAGATAGCCGTGAGATATACCTCCACAGCTCCAGCCCCTCCAGCTTGGCTGCCAGGGATGCCGCACATATGGATATGGAATATGCTGTGTTGCCGCCTATCACGGAGAAGCTCGGCGTTCCATCCACATCCTTCAACATCATATCTACGCCCTTTTGATCTCTGGGGTCCATGCCGATCAGCCGCCGCTTCACCAGCTCATTGAATGATTGGAGAGCCCCCAGCGGCCCGTTGGGCGGATATGCCTGCACCTCCCGGCCTCCCCTACTCTTCCCACCGGGAGCCGAGACTCTCGATGACACGCCATCAGAAGCCAGCTCCACCTCAATTGTTTCGGAGCCCCTGCTGTCGAAAACTATCCTAGCGACGGCTGACGAGATGACTCGAGAGCTTTTCATCGGAGTGGCCCAACCTCTGACTTGCCATACTTGGTGTAGAAGTCGACAATCTCCTGCATCACATCAACACTTGAAATGAACATCCTACGGCAGCAGTATCTCTTGATTTTTAGGTCGTCGAGAACCTTACCAGGCTCTTCGCCGGCCTCAACCCTACTCTGATATGCCTCCCACTTGTGGGCTATGAGTGCTCCACAGCTAAAACATCTTATGGGGAACATCATAACCCCTCACCTGTAGCTCTTCTGCTTAAATCGCCTCGCACTACGTCTATTGGGCTTCTTGGGCTCAGCCTGCCTCGGATCATCCACCAACAGGCTCCGATCAAAGGTCAGCAGCTGGTCACGTAGCCCGGGATTATTTTCCACAAGGGCCTTGGCCAGAGCCGCAGCCGCAGCGTCACAGGCAGCCACAGGGCCTCCACCCTCTATCTTGAAGAAGAAGTTATGACTCCTCCAATAATCGGTTGCGAGGACTAGGGGTGCGGTTATCTTGCTGGTCATGATTGTGTTTTGGATGCTTTCTAGGGGGGCGTCGTTGATGTATATACCTCCCTTCCCTGGCCTCACCACCAGCCTAGCCACGCAGGTCTTCCTCTTCCCTGTAAAGACCATGTCAGCCTTCAACCAAGGCCACCTCTCAGATGACTTGAGAGCTCGGCGAGCGTCATATACCTCACGATTCTCATGGACCTGCTGAGGGGTCTGGTCAGCTTGACGTCGGACGGCTCGTAGACACTCCCCTCAGAGCCCTCGGCTGGTCCTACTTGGACGGAGAGCCTTCTAGCAGCATCCCTCCCCCTATATTTCTTCCTAGGCAGCATGCGAATGATGGCGTAGCGGAGGAGCTTATCAGGTTGGGTGGGATACCAGACCGTCACAGTCTTGTGTGACTTGAACTGTTTCCTACCCCTCAACATATGATAATGCTCCAGGATGGCTTTCTTATTCCCAGTTATCACCGCCTTCTCCGCATTGTATATGCTCACCCGGTGCCCGCTGAGAAGGAGCTTGGCTACCACGGATGCAAGCCTCCCCACCTTGCAGCCAGCCGCATCAATGATGTAGTGGTTCTTACCCGACAAGTCTAACACCTGTTCCACTCCCATATCTGCTGAGAAACTCTGCCAGTGTTAGGGCCTCACCGCCCACTTCCCCAATCCGTCTGTAGGCGGCAGCTGAGAAGGCGAAAGCTCCCACCGTTAGCTTCTTCCTCATAATGCCTCCGCCCAACACTTTCCCGGGGACGAAGACAACCTCGCCGGGCTTCGCCACCCTCTCCA
Organism: Nitrososphaerota archaeon; assembly: GCA_038891515.1. Lineage (GTDB taxonomy): Archaea > Thermoproteota > Nitrososphaeria_A > Caldarchaeales > Caldarchaeaceae > HRBIN01. The sequence goes on from JAWAEB010000017.1 coordinate 7,187, forward strand.
GCTGACCAAGGTTAAGCTCCCTTCTCCTCCTGCTAGGTTTCTCCAGCTCCTTCAGCAGGCGCCTTGTGAATGGTGTTGCAGGTTTGTAGCTCAGTAGTAGCTTCCTCAAACTTCTTCTCCACTCACTGCTGGGCATTGGTCGTCACCATCTCAAGGCTTCCACCAAACTCCTCCAGCCTCCACTTTATAATTTTCAGAGCTTCACGGAACATGCGTCTAGCTGGTAGGAAGCCGAAGCTCTCCAGATACAGGTAGCGGCGGCCGTCCTCCTCATAGAGCGTGGCCAAACCAGACTGCCATTTGGCGTGCTTACCGCCCCTACCAACCCTCACATAAAGCTCCAGTTCAATCCTCTCGCCCGGTGGAAGCATCACTATGGGTACGTCCCCATTGACGGGGGCAACCATTGTCCCGCTCCTCTCAGGTATCATGTCTCTACTATAGACAGTGAGCGGTGTATCCCCGGCTTCAGCTCTCAGGACATATCTCACCACACATTTCTCGCATCCAAGCCTGCTATTGCATGTACAGGCTTCGGGAGCGTTGTAGTTGTCTATGTCTGAGACGAATGGGATTAGGGATATCCGATGGGCCAGTATCTCGTTGGGGAGCGGTGAGGTATTCTCAATGACTAGGACCTCTTCCACGGCCATGGTCGGCACATCATTAATGACAGCCCTCCTAACGGCGTTGGCGATTGATAGGGGTATCTCGGTCACGTCCACCCTTAAGCTCTGATCGTCGCTGGACTCCACTATCCTGAGCCTCAACCGCTCACCTTTCCTAGGCCTAACTACTCCCCAGCTTCTGCCGAGGCTTATTTAAGGATGTAATACCATGACGGGGTGCTGTCAACCAAGTAATACAATTGTAATACCATGCCAGTTATTTCGCCTCAGCAGAGGCTCACTCACCATTGGAAACCTATGTGCTAAAAAACCTTAGGTGAAAGTTGAGTCCCGCATCAAGTTATTGTTCAATCCTTAGCTCAAAACATTGGAGGCACGTAGTAATCGATGGGACTTGGCATATGTAGGTTGAAGCTATAGTAGTGATACACGGCATACTATTCGATCAAAAGAGAATGGTTGTACTACCTAGCTGACAGTACCCGGTCTATTCATGGAAATAAGGTATAATCTTCTCACCGATCAACTTGATGGCGTTCCTAGCTTTCTCATGTCGCATGCCGGGGAAGAAGACCCTGAGGACCATGTGGCTAATTCCCAGCTCCCTCCTATACTTATCAACCTCATCTATGAATCCGATAACGTCTCGGATAATGAACCGCCGCCTTACAGTCTCCACATACTCTTCGAAGCTCGTGTTTGAGGGGTTCATCTCACGGCCATTGTCATCTTGGAGATGTCCCCATTTGAAATAGTCTCTTCCATATACATACAGGACGCCATCCCTCACCTCTTCCCACGCCTTATCATCGGTATAGGATACGTATGCTTCACGCCATAGAACCCTTTCGACGGTCTCCGGACTCCTCCCGATTTTTTTCAACTCATCCAAATAGACTCTGTTCCGCTCCTTCAACACATTGAGCGGTGTAACTGGGTCTGCGAACCATGCGTCGCCCAGTCTAGCAGCTCTCCTAATGGCTGGCTCATATTTTGCGGCGATCCATATAGGCGGGCTTGGCTTCTGAACTGGCCTAGGTGTCAAGGTAACACCATCGAGCTTGTAGAATCTTCCATCAAAAGTCACATTTTCCTCAGACAGGAGCTTACGAATGAGTTTAATGCCTTCCTCGGTTCTAGCTCCGCGTTCAGCTCTAGGAACATTGTAGAGAGCGAATTCCTCGGGCCTGTAGCCCATTCCTAGACCAAGTATCAGGCGCCCCCTTGACATGACATCAACAACTGAGGCAGACTCGGCTATGTCGACCGGATTATGTAGCGGCACTAACACAACAGCTGTTCCAACTTTGATTCTCCTCGTAACAGACGCTAATCCTGCGGCTACGACTAAGGGTGATGGAAAGTAGCCATCCTCTGTAAGGTGGTGCTCGCTGATTAACACGGACTCAAAGCCAAGCCTCTCTGCTAGAATTGTCTGCTCAACAACATTGTCATAGACGCCGCTCCATTCCCTTGTCGGGGATTGGATGCTGTATGCCAAGCTAAATTTCATAGTCACTCGAGCAACCCCTCGCGCCTCATAATCTCGGCGACAGATTTGATTATATTGACGTACCCGGTGCACCTGCAGAGATTTCCGCTCAGACTCTCCCGGATATCACCTATCGTCATGGGTTTTCGGCGGCTAAGGAGATAGTGAACAGTTATCACAAAGCCGGCTGTGCAGTAGCCGCACTGGACTGCATAGTTCCTATGAAACATCTCCTGTATCGGGTTCAGCGACATGCCTTCGCTCAACCCCTCCACAGTGGTTATTTTGGTACCGTTTGCTTGTACTGCCAATATTGTACACGATTTTACAGTCAGGCTATCCATGATCACCGTGCATGCACCACAGTTACCGGTGAGACAGCCAATATGGGTTCCGGTCAGACCAGCCATATCCCTGATGAATTCCACGAGTAACATACGATTATCAATGGTTGCTTTGTATTCTCTGCCGTTGATAATTATTGAGACCACGCTTCTGCTAGACTCCCCTCTCAATTTAGACACCTCTTGAAGGCCCTCTTGGCCAGCACGCCAGCCATAGCCCTCCTATATTCCCCGTCGGCCTGTATATCTGACAGCGGCTCACTCACCCTCTCAGACACATATGTCGCCAGCTCTTCACCAACCGTGTTGTCTGCCCTTCTATCAGCGAAGTTCTTAGAAAAGTCGAGTACAATTGGCCTCTTCTCCACACCCCCAATCCCGACCACCAGATGGCTTAGAAGACCTCCGTGCCCCAGCTTCAACATAACTGCAGCAGAGGCCACCGCGAATCCCCCGCTTACAAACTCCAGCTTTTCATAGGCACTCTTCCATCCAACCCTCTTGGGGACGTGTACCGCTGTCAGAACTTCATTGTCCTTCATGGCGGTCGTGAAAGCATCTCTGAAAAACTCCCTCGCGCCCAGAAGTCTCTTACCTTTTCGGCTTCTCACCTCAAAAACTGAGTCGGTAGCTGCCAAAACCGCTCCATAGTCTCCAGCCGGGTCTGCATGGCAGACTGAGCCGCCGATCGTCCCCCGATGACGGATGTGCATGTCACCTATGCATTCTGCCGCCTCAGCCAACATTGGTAATACTCTTCGTACAATGGGGGATGTGGCTATTTCATGATGCCTCACCATTGAACCTATCTTCAAAGTTTTTGCAGTCTCGTCAATGGATTGTAGACCCTCCACATGGTTTATGTCCACGAGGTACCGTGGGGTCAGGAGTCCTAGATTCATCATAGGGATGAGACTCTGGCCGCCCGCAATAATCTTGGCGTCCCTCAGTTTATCCATCAGGTTCAGAGCCTGACCCACCGTCCTGGGGGCGAAATACTCTATGGGCGTTAAGATCACTTCCTTCTCACCTCTTGGATTAGTTTCCATATTGTGCTGGGTCTTAGTGGTGTCTCCAGTACTCTCACTCCAAATGTTTGGAGGGCATCCTCCACGGCGCTAGCTATACAAGCAGGCGCCCCCACTATCCCCGACTCACCAACCCCCTTGGATCCCGTTGGAGTGTAGGGACTAGGTGTCTCATGATGTTTAACGATTATGTCTGGTACGTCCTTTGTTGTCGGTATGGGGTAGTCCATGAAAGTTGTTGTGAGGAGTTGACCATCAGGCGAGTATACCAGCTCCTCCATCAGAGCCCCGCCGATTCCCTGTGCGACCCCACCCTGCAGCTGCCCCTCAACTATGAGGGGGTTGATTACCTTGCCGCAATCGTCGACAATTACGTACTTGAGAATCTTCAGCTGGCCTGTCTCAGCGTCGACTTCGACTGCACATACATGGGCTGCGTTTGGGAAACTTGTGTATATCCGAGTGTATCCATTAGGGTCCGGTATGTGCTCGACGTTGGGCATCTTGAAGTACTTCACAATTTCAAGGCCTGCTTCAACGTTTCTACCCAAATCAAATGGATTTTTATGGATGGCGAAGGAAACGTCTCTGATACTCACGCCACGGTCAGGTGTGTCCCTAACGTAGAACCATCCATTTGACACATCAATGTCCGCAAGGCTCACCTCTAGAATATTGGCTGCGACCTTCTTCATTTTTTCGAGTAGCTCCCTAGAGGCGAGCAGGGCGGCAGAGCCCGCCGAGATGATACTGCGTCCGCTGAAGTTGCCAAGCCCATATGGGCAGAGGTCTGTATCACCTTGGTATACATTCACATCCTCTAATTTAACCCCAAGGTTCTCTGCGACGATTTGGGCAATTGCTGTCTCCTGACCGTTTCCCGGGGATGTGATTCCCGTGTATATTGACACCTTGCCTGTTGGCGAGACCTTGAGGTGAACAGCATCGTACTGGAGGAAGAAGGATCCTGGGATACATGCCCCCTCTGGGGTGAGCTCGTATGCGATGCCTATGCCGATGTATCTTCCTTCGCGTTCAGCCTCTTTCTTTAAGTTCAACCACTTATCATATTCGAAGATTTCCAAAGCCTTCCTGAGGACGGTGGCATAGCTTCCGCTGTCTAAGACGGTATATCGGGATATCCTTGCTGGAAAATCCTCCGGGGGTATGAAGTTCCTTAGTCTCACCTCTGCCCGGTCTATTCCCAGCCTCCTAGCAACGAGGTCCATCATCCTCTCCATTAGGAAGCAAGAGCACTCCTTCCCGTACCCTCGGTATGCATTGAGCGGGTTCTTATTGGTGACCACCTCTAGCAGCTCAACCCTGTAGTTCTCTATCTTGTAGACGGTGGGTAGGTGTATCGTGGTTACAATGGGCATACCCCAGCCAGGGGTTGGGAAGAGAGCTCCCACATCTGCGATGACCTTCACCTTCATACCTAGAATTCTCCCATCCCTGTTAAAAGCCACGTCGAAGTAGTGACGTTGATCCCTTGCATGTCCGCCTGTCATGAACTCCTCGACTCTCTCGGCAACCCATTTGACTGGCTTCCTGAGCTTAACTGAGGCCACCGCCACCGCTATCTCCTCCTGGAACACGGGTATCTTCAGACCGAAACCGCCACCTACAAATGGCTGCACCACTCTTATCTGGTTTTCAGGTATCTTAAGAGTTTCGGCGAGTATCGTTCTCAATGGATGGGGCTGCTGTGTAGATGCGTAGAAAGTCAGCTTCTGGTGCAGTGGGTCAAAGTCGGCCACATATGCCCTGGGCTCAAGAGCCTGGCCGGTGTAACGGTGAATCCTCACACTGTCTCTCAGGGTATGCTCGGCCTTACCAAAAGCCGATTCAACATCCCCCCACTCAGACGGAAGCCTGATGAAGAGATTGCTGTCCCAGTGGTCGTAAACCTTGGGGGAATTTGGCTTGAGAGCCTCCTCAACATCTACGATGGGAGGGAGAACATCATATTCTATATCCACCAGCGATGCAGCCTCGGCAGCTGCATACCTGCTGTCGGCCAGTATAAGTGCTACTGGCTCCCCTACGAATCGGGCCTTCTCCACTGCCAAGGGATGGATGGTTGCCTCCTTTGCACCATAAGATCTGTAGGGTTTAGGGCTTATCGGCTGTAGGACGGGGTACTCGGCGAAATCAGATCCCGTGAATACGTTTACTACACCTTCTACACGCATCGCCTTACCAGTCCGGATTTCCCTTATCCGGGCATGCGCATACTTCGACCTTACAAAGGCTGCGTAAACCGACCCCGCTAGTGTGATGTCGGCGGTGTATTTTCCATAACCTGTCAGAAGCGGCGGGTCGCTTAACTTCATGACAGGGGTTCCAATATAATCCATATGTGAAGCAGCGCTAGAATGGTTTATAAAATTTTTCATGAAGGCGAGGGGTACTGTCAACTTAAGCCTTTCTCGGAATGTCTATGGCCTGGGCTGTTCCCCGCTCGGCCATGCATGTCTTCGACTACTTGGTTGAGCGCTTCTCCAGCCTCTTCAGGTTCCATAACTATAGTCCTTCTGAGAAGGCTTATGCTGCCCTGTTGTTCTTGGCTGGGCTTAGCCTTAGGGATGTGTCTGAGAGGTATGTGTTGACGCATGCCTCTAGGGAGAGTGTTGGGGAGTGGGTTCATAGGCTGGGGAGGGTCTTCAACCCCATGCGTAAGCCCAGGAGGCTTGTAGCCGTCGATGAGACTGTTGAGAAGAGGCTGGGCGAGTGGGTCTACGTATGGTCTGCAATAGACGTCGATGCAGGCGAGATAATAGCGGTATACGCTTCTAGAGGTAGGTCTATGCTTAATGCATTGACTCTCCTTAGGATGGTCCTAAGGGCATGCGAAGGTAAGCCGGTGGTAGTGGTGGATAGGGGTCCATGGTATCCATGGGCTTTAAACAGGCTGGGAATAGAATACATCCATGAAACATCTGGAGAGAGGAATAGGATAGAGAGATGGTTTAGGAAGCTTAAAGACAGGACCAGAAGATTCTACAACAACATAAACTCCAAGAAGGTAAAGAGCATAGAAGAGATAGCATCAGCCATAGCCATCATACACAACCTACTCCAAAAGACCAAGACAGAAGGAGGCGTAATACCTGGTTGACAGTACCGCACCTTAGACGTGAGGCTGGAGGGCCTCCCTTTAAACCTCTGGCTGACCTTCAGCTTCTGCAACTACTGGTGGAACAGGACAGATGCACCGCAGGTCTTATGGTTCTACTTTTCAGCACTACTCCTCAACCTAGCTATTCGGAAACCTCTCAAGACCTATATGGTATCTGTGAGGGGTGGTTGAGGTGTATCTCGAGGTCGAGTGAGCATGTCCGCTGCGTATCAACTTATTGGCCTCACCCTAGTTTTGCTGGGGATTATGTTGTTGGTGGTATATCTCATCAGGTTGTTTGACCGTGGTGATGTGAAGGGCAGGGGTTTCTCGGTTATTCTCATAGGCCCCTTTCCGTTAATCCTGAGGGGTGGTGTTAGGGTGGTCGTAATACCGCTGATCCTCTTCGCCGTAGTTTTGCTGCTTATTCTTTTCTTGTATATGTGAAGGCGGAAACGCTTTATGGTGACCTTTACAACTCGAGTATATGGATGGCCTTGAGGGAGCGATCGAGTCTCTCGAAAGGGGTGGTTTAAGGTGGCTGACTGGGCCTGCAGTCCTCAGGGATTACGAGTTTGATGGACTCCGTGGATACAGGGCTTACAAGAGGAGGGGTAGGGCTGGAAGGATTGTGGTGGTCTATCCAAGGTCTACCGAGGATGTGGTAGATGTGATTAATATAGCCAATAGGTTCAAGGTGCCAGTGGTTCCCGTGGGTGGGATGACCGGCCTAATGGGTGGTGCGATGCCAGTGGTGGATTCGATGATAGTGGATATGAAGGACATGAACAGGGTACTGGAGGTAGAGGCGGACGGTAGGACAGTTCTGTGTGAGGCGGGAATAACGTTGGAGGCTTTGGATAAGGCCCTTGAGGCTGAGGGCTTGATGCTGGGACATGACCCATGGACGAAGCCATACGCCACAGTCGGTGGGAGCATCTCCACCAACGGCATGGGATACACAGCAGCTGCCTACGGCTCCTTCGGTCGGCAGGTCCTAGGGCTCGAGGCCGTTCTTCCAGATGGCTCCATCCTCCGGACAAGGGGTGTGGAGAACGCAGCAGTCGGCCCAGATCTAACCAAGCTATTAATAGGGAGTGAGGGAGTATTCGGCGTAATCACTAGGGCCAAGCTGAAGGTTTACCCGAAGCCCGAGCAGAGGGGCTTGACTGGCTATAGGTTCGATTCCTTTGAGAGTGGGTATAAGGCGTTGGTAACACTGTTCAGGAGCGGCTTTACGCCCACCTCCATCGAATATGGTGAGGTCTTCGAGGAGCCGGGTGACGCAGCCCGAGAGTATGAAAGCGAGCTATTCATAATGGTTGAGGGGCTCTGTGGGGAGGTGGAGGCTAGGATGCGTGTGCTGGAGGATGTTGTTAGACGGTTTGGCGGCGTAAAACAAGATGATGCATGGGCTGAAGACTTCTGGCGGCACCGACACGATGTGGCATACCGCTATATGGAGCATGTGAGGAGTGGATCCCCTAACCTGTGGATCGGGGATAGGGTTTTTGACTTCATCCACACATCTATCCCAGCCTCCAAGGTGCTCCAATACAAGAAGGTAAGTGGCGAGCTTCTATCCCAGCATGGCTTTCTGGTGGTGGATAGGGGGATATGGAACAGTCTTGGAAACTTCTCTATAGCGTTCATGAAGAAGGTGGGAGATGATAGAGATAGGGTTGTTGTGGAGGCTTCACAGGTGATAGGTGAGTTGGTTGACCTCTCACATAGGTTGGGCGGCTCCATGGAATACTGCCACGGAGTAGGTCTCAAGCTAGCCAGCTACATGGTGGGTGAGTGGGGGGAAGCTGGTCTTGAGTTGTTGAGACGGCTCAAGAGGGCCCTTGACCCCAACAATATCATGAACCCGGGCAAGTTAGGACTTTAGATACTGGGGGGCCCTAGCAGCTACCCTATCTGCGGCGCCGCTCTCGATAAACCATATGGCCTCCATGGCGGCCATGCATCCGAATCCTGCGGCCGTGATAGCCTGCCTGTACCTGTGGTCGTGAACATCTCCTGCCGCAAAAACCCCTAGAGCGCTAGTCCTCATATGGTTGTCTATCTTTATGTAGCCCGCCTCATCCAGCCCCAGCTGACCAAGGAATATCTTGGTGTTGGGTTCATGTCCTATGGCTACAAAGACTGACTGACACTCTATGACACGTTCCTCATTCTTAATAACATCCCTCACCTTCACACCCTCAACCCTATTTTCACCCAGAATATCTGTGATCACGCAGTTCCAGGCAAATTCTATCTTTTGGTGTGACAGCGCCCTCTCGGCCAAGATTTTGGAAGCCCTCAGCTTATCCCTCCGATGAACCACCACAACCTTACCCACCAGGTTGGTGAGGAATAGAGCATATTCCATGGCCGTGTCTCCCCCGCCCACCACCACGGCCGTCGCAGTATTCCTGAAGAGCGGCCCATCGCATGTGGCACAGCTCGAGACACCTCTACCCAGCAGCTTCTTCTCAGCCTCGAGCCCAAGCCACTTGGGTGAGGAGCCTGTGGCCACTATAACTGCCTTGGCTGTGAAGACCCTCTCATCGACAAAGACTTTCGGTGGGTAACTTGTAAAATCCACGTTGGAGGCATCCTCGTAAATAATCTCCGCACCCATACGCTCGGCCTGCATCCTCATATTCTCCATAAGGTCGGGCCCTAGGACGCCCTCACTGAATCCGGGGAAGTTCTCCACATCACGTGTGAGCATCAACTGCCCCCCGCTGGCTATCCCCGCTATGACGAGTGTCTTGAGATTGGCCCTGCTGGCGTATATGGCCGCTGTGTATCCGGCTGGACCACCGCCAATAACTATAACGTCATAATTCTCCGCTGACACACTCTCCTAGGCAGCCCTATAGGTATTAAACATTTGGAGCAAACGGTTAAATTGATGAGGCGCGATTTGCGCAGCATGGCCAAAGATCCGGTCTGCGGTATGTATGTGGATGAGAGTAAGCCCAAATACACACACCAGCACGCCGGCGTAACATATTATTTCTGCAGTCCAGCATGCAAGGCATCGTTCGAGAAGAATCCAGCCAGATATGTCAGGTAAGTGTATATGGGAAAAATCTAATTAAAACCTGAGCAGCCGCCAATGATATGAAGAAGGTGAAGGTTACAACGCTGGATGAGTTGGGGGAGGGCTCTCTCAAGACCTTCGAGGTGGAGGGGAACCACATCCTCCTAGCCAATGTCCACGGCATGGTATATGGTATTGGCGCTATATGCACCCACGAGGAGTGGGATTTGAGTGAGGGTAAGCTGGAGGGTGAGACGGTGGTCTGTGCAGGGCATGGTGCTGTCTGGGACTTGAGGACTGGGAAGGCCCAGTTCAGGAGACCTCTGCCGCCCGAGCCTGTCTACAGGGTTGTGGTGGAGGGTGGGGATGTCTATGTGGAGCTGGATTAGACATAATAGCTGCTTCAGCTAGCTCGCCATAGATGAAGCATAGGTTCATCTGCACCAAGTGCGGTGCAGAGTATATACTGCAGGCTTGGAAGGCTGTCTGCCCTAGCTGCAAGTCCGAATATACTCTGGAGAAGGTTGCTGAAAAACAGGCTGGTCGGAGACTTAGGCCGGGTGAAATATCCACATTCCTCATACTGGGATACATACTCTTGGGCATCCTATTCCCAGACCACCCAACAATATTCAACCTCATAGTCATGTACACCCCCATCCCATACGCCCTCGCCTATGCGCTGTTCACGGTTATGGCTCTGCTGGTCTATGTTGGCTCAGACCCAGCTCTATGGGTGTCTACGGTTTCGGGTGTAGGTGCGGCAGTATGGGGTGCCCTAGCACCCGCCAGTCTTTTCACTTCTGCCTCAATAGCCCTCGCCGTGGCATGGGCTGCCTCATCCATGCTGGCTGCTTTACGGATGAGGAGAAGGAGGACTGGGAAATCTGCTGACCTCAGGGAGTTCTCTGGGTGGGCTGGCGATTGAGGGTCTCTTGGAATATGTTATATGTCTCATCATCATAGAGCACGAATACTATTTTCGCCAGCGAAGTCTTCTCCCTGAGGAGGTAGTCTATGGTGTTTTGGATCATTATCTCGGCGCACCTCTTCTTTGGGAAGCCGAATATACCAGTTGAGATCGCTGGGAAGGCTATGGACTTGATGTTATACCGGGTGGCCAGCTTTAAGCTGTTTATTACAGCGTTGGCCAGCTTCCTATCCTCGTCTCCCTCACCCATCCTCGGCCCAACTGCATGGATCACATACCTAGCCCTCAACCTTCCCCCACCTGTTATCACCGCACCACCCACGGGACAATACCCTATCTCATCACACTCATCTTGGATAGACCGGCCTCCCCTTCTCAGGATGGCTCCAGCAACTCCTCCGCCCATCTTCAACATACTGTTTGCAGCGTTAACAACCGCCTCCACATCACAGAGGGTTATGTCGCCTTTCTCCAGCAGTAATTCGGTGGACCCCACCCTCATCGGAGTTTCCGGCGTGGTTCTTGGATAAAGGTGTTCACTAGGGTTAATATGCAGCCAGCCGGCCATAGCGGCTGTATGGATAGGCCACTGTACAGGGTTGAGCTGTTTATTCAGGGTCGTGGGTGGAGGCCGCTGAACGAGGTCTACAGGCACAGTGGAGTGACTAGGCATTATTCTGAGGCTCTTAAGCTTGGATTGGCGGCCATACTCGCTAGGATAGGGGTGGGCGGCGGGAGCTACGGGGCTAGGTTGGGAGATCCAGTGGGTTTTAGGGTGTCTGAGACCCATGAAGGTGTTCCGTCGGAGTTAACTCCCGAGTCGGCTGAAATAAGGTGGGAGGACTATAGCCACCTCTTCTATGTTAGAGGCAGTGTCTACATGCTGTACAAGTCATGGAGTTGGCCAGACTAGCCATGGCAACTGGGGATGTAGCTTCTCTGCTGGACCAGCATTTCCTAGTGGATGAGAGTGTGGCAGAACTGCTTACAGATATAGCCGAGGTCTCCAAACGTGACACCGTCTTGGAGGTTGGAGCTGGACTAGGCATCATAACTTCACGTCTGGCAAGGGTGGCTGGAAGGGTCTACGCCGTTGAGAAGGACGGGCGACTTATCCCCCATCTCATGAAAATGGCAGCCAGCTATCCCAACGTTGAGGTGCTTCATGGCGACTTCACCCGGCTGCGGCTACCCCCCTTCAGTAAGGTAGTTGCCAACCCGCCTTTCCAAATTGTGGAGCATCTGCTCAATCGTGTGCTTTTGCTAAATCAGGCACCCATGACTCTCATACTACCAGCGCACCTAGCCCATCGGCTGGCCGACCCCAATAGGTCTCTCCTCTCTTTCAAGATGGGGTTAGCGTACACTGTTGAGGTGGTGAGACCTCTCGACCCAGATGCGTTCAACCCACCAACCAAGCGGCGGACAGCCGTAACGATGTTGAGGCATAGGCGAAAGAGCTGGGCCGCAGAGCTTCTGATCGACGTGTTTAGACAGGGGGATAAGAAGGTCCGTAACGCCCTTAGAGACTCTCTGGCCCGCCACACCTCTAAACGTATTGCGACTAGGATGGTTGAGCTCTCACTTCTCGCCGAGACTATTCTCAACAAGCGTGTGGCTATGATAAGCTTGGCGGAAGCCCAAGCCATAGGTGAGGTGGCCCGCCAACATTTTTATCCACGCCCCGCTACGCAACAGCTGTGGCCGAGGTAGGGTAGCCTGGTTGCACATGCCGGAGAGCCCTCGGGGCTGTGGACCCCGCAGACCTGATTTACAGGGCGGAACGTGGGTTCGAATCCCACCCTCGGCCTTTATTAGCCGGCTCCAACCCGCCTGCCCATGCCCGAGCTCATTAGGGGTGATGTGGCTTTGGCTCTTGTGGCCTTCCTTTGTCTCGGACTCACAGACTTTATCAGGAAGAAGGGAGCCTTAGCAGGCTCCAGTCCGATTGGATACCTTTTGATGGAGACCGTTGTTCTGCTAGCGATAGTGCCCATAGCCTCCTACCTGTTGGAGAGTGGACTACCAAAACTAGACTCAAGCACATTCACATACGCACCCATTTCAGGGATAACAATAGCGATTGCACTCCTAGCCCTGATGTACGGTCTGAAGATAGGTGAGGGCAGCCTAGTCATCCCCATCTCAAGGCTCGGCCTAGCACTAGCCACACTCCTAAGCCTATTCATCTTGGGGGAATCCATCACTTGGACAAGAGTTGCAGGTATTGTACTGGCCATCGCCGCAGTCTTCATGCTATCACGCTAGCCAAGCCACACAGCTCCAGATGCTTCAAAGGCCGCTTGGTTCTGAGCGATAAAGAGGATATGGCTAGTCCTACTACGACTAGTACGGCAATCATAGCGAAGGGTGTGCTGTGCATCTGTGTCATGTTCTGGAGATAGGCTGCCAAGGGCGGCCCCACAAGTGCTGATACCCCGTATGCTGTAAAGACTATTCCATAATTGGCGCCCAAGTTCTTCATACCGAGGAATGTTGAGGCGGCGTTAGGTGCTATTGCAAGCCACCCTCCGAAGACAAGCCAGAAGACTGCGAAGGACGCAATATAGTAGACGAGGTCTGGTGACATCATGGCTATGAAGGCGGCCATCACCAGCAAAGAGAAGGTCACGATAGCTGTCTATTTAATCCCGACCATGTCGGAGAAATATCTGAAGATGGGTCGGCCTGCTCCATTGAAGATCGAGAAGAGAGCTGTGGCAAAGGCAGCCAGCTGAGGCGTTAGCCTCACCACCTCAGTGCCATATTTGGCTGAGACCGAAATGGCTATGAATCCGCCCAGCGTCCCTAGCATGTATAGAAGCCAAAGTACTCTAAAGATGCTCATCCTCACCATCTCGCTGGTTGTCATGTCAGAATAGATTGTAATGCGGCGGTGGCCGGTGGTTGCCGGCATCCATGTGAGTGGTGGGGGTCTCAGCTGGTATGAGAGTGCGGGCAGCAATATTCCAAAAAGGCTCCGAGAACCACCAAGGTCTGGGAGACACCTAGGAAGGCTATCATATGTGCTGCGAGGGGTGCGGTTATGAGTGGTGAGAGCCCGAGCCCGCGAACTGTAAGACCGACCGCTAGCCCCCGTCTCTCGGGAAACCACTTGCTCTAAACCGTTATGGGCACACCATACAATAGTTCCACACCACAACCTGCTACAACACCATAGGAGACCAGCATGTATATGAGGGATAGGGGCAGGCTGCCACCATGCTGGAGAGCATCCAGCCCATAGCCACCATGACCGAGCCTAGGATAGCCAGATCTCCAACCCATTATTTTACGGTGACAGACAAGACTAATGAGGTGGGAGAGAGTGGCGGGCTGGGATGACGATAAGGGGCTTAGAATGGATAGCCGTGCTGCTAACCCTGATACTCATAGTACTGCTAGTAATGAGAATGCTACGTGGAGCCCGAGAGAAAAGCAGAGCACGTTGGCGCGTGGAATAAGCGGCCTTAGTGAAAACGACAACCACACGGCTGACCTGCACGCAATCCCCATACGGCCCGATTGGCCTACAATATGTCATATAACTTGACCATGCCACTTATGTGGAACCTAGACCCCATGAAATCCCGAAAATCTTTGAATGGGGGGTGGACATGTATAATTTGTATGGAGTAACTTTTTCAGTATACTTCTCAATGAATCATCTTTCCTGGGGCATCCTCTTCACGCCCTCATCCTGCTCCACCACATTAATGTTTGGCGATAACAGTCTTTGGACGTGAGCTTTTTAGCTATGGTAGGAAGACCTTAAAGTTAAGCCATTAACTATAAATTCCCATGAAAGAAACTTTAACCATTACAGATAACAGGACAGGGAAAACGTACGAAATCCCCCTAGAACATGGCGCTATAAGAGCTTTGGAATTAAGGAAGATTAAACTCAGCGATGAAGACTTTGGCCTTGTTTCCTATGATCCAGGTTTGATGAACACAGCCACGGTCAAAAGCGCCATAACATACATAGATGGTGAGAGAGGCATCCTCAGATACAGAGGTTACCCCATCGAAGAGCTCGCCGGAAAAAGGTCTTATCTGGAGGTGGCGTATCTCATCATTTATGGCGAGCTTCCCACAAAGTCTCAGTTCAGGGATTGGGTTCACAACATAACACATCACACCATGATCCATGAGAATATCAAGAAGTTTATGGATGGATTTCACTACGACGCACATCCGATGGGGATACTCGTTGGGACACTCGCCGCTTTGTCCACCTTCTACCCGGAGTGTAGAAATATATTCGTCCCAGAAATAAGACAGAAGCAGATTTGGAGACTTCTAGCTAAGACGCCGACAATCGCAGCCTATGCATACCGCCACTCCAGAGGCCTACCATACATATACCCTGACAACGACCTGAGCTATACCGAGAACTTTCTAAACATGGTATTCAGACCTGCGCCCAACATGCGTTACGAGCCTGACCCAACCCTGGCGAAGGCCCTCGACACTATATTTGTTCTTCATGCAGACCATGAGCAGAACTGCAGCACAAACGTCATGAGGGCGGTGGGCAGTGCTTATGGAGACCCCTTCAGCGCAGCTGCAGCTGCTACGGCCGCTCTCTACGGCCCTCTGCACGGCGGTGCTAGTGAAGAGGTGGTGAAGATGTTGAGGGAGATTGGTAGCGTTGATAAGGTGCCCAACGTTATCAAAGATGTTAAGAGCGGTACTAGAAGACTTATGGGGTTCGGCCATAGGGTATACAAGGCCTACGACCCTAGAGCGCGTATTGTAAAGGACTTGGCTTACAGGGTCTTCGAGATTACGGGGAAGAACCCCCTTATCGACGTTGCTCTGGAGCTTGAGAGAGTAGCTCTAGCGGACGAGTATTTCATATCCAGAAGGCTTTACCCCAACATAGATTTTTATACGGGAGTGGTTTACGAGGCCTTGGGCTTCTCAACTGATATGTTCACAGTGCTTTTTGCAATATCGAGGATGGCGGGCTGGCTAGCCCAGTGGCAGGAACAAATACTCGACCAAGAACAAAAGATAGTAAGACCTCGTCAGATATACATAGGCCACCCCCTCAGACACCCGCCGGAAGTCAGCGAAACAGTTCAAATATAACTCATTTAAACAGCCCATAGTAGTTAGGAAACGTGCGGGTTGACCTAAATCTATATATGCAGTTTTAAAATTTCCGTACTGTCAACTAGGTACTATGCTGCCTCCCCCCTCGGTCGCGAGGTGTGTGTTGTGTATAATTGCTATTCCAGCTACTATATCTTCTATATTCTTCATTGTTTATACCCTTATAGAATCTTTTAGTTCTCTGAACCATCTCTCTACTTTCCGAAAGTTTCATGGAAGTATTCTATGCCCAGCCTCGTTAATACCCCTTGCAATTCGCCCGATGCTAGACTGTGGATTGGAGGGGGATTTTAGCCTGACATGGTGTCAATAGGCTCTGCTGCGTTAGGTATTACCACGGGTCTCTCACCCTGTTCTTAGGTGTTATACCACTTTGTTGAGGGTCTCTCACCTCCTCTAGTGACAATGTTCTTCCAATCCTCTTTGTGAGGTTCGCTAAGGCTTTCGAGTCATGCGTGCTGGCTGGGGTTACAGCTATGGAGAGCGGGGCCCCTCTCGTGTATACTATATTCAGAGGACTATTTTCATACCTTCAGCACGTTCCTGAAAAGCTGCAAGTAGGATAAATACTGGGAAAGATGTGTTCCACGTGTTTGAATAACCCATTGACCTTCAGCATGTCTATTGGGATAGCTTTTCGCCACATACCCGAGGCGAGACTTGTCTAACTGCATTGCTAGGTCCCGCAGTGGGTTTTTAATACCGCCTCTGCATTACGGCTGAATACCTAGGTGAATAAGTATTGGACCTAGATTAAACGTCTAGACAGATGATAACCATTAACTATCCAACCCCCTCTTTTAGTCCTATTGAACTAAAGCTATTTATCAAAATAAAACCTATTACTGTCCCGGCAAGATTTGAAGACGGGTGCGCCGGGGGCCCGATTTGAACGGGCGACCGACGGGTTAACAGCCCGCCGATAAAGGAGTTAATCATTTGGATAAACTCTCTCTTCCAGGCTGAGCTACCCCGGCTCAAACTCATCAGCACACTAATCCGTATATAAGTTTGAAAATGATTTAAAGAAAAAGAGGGGGTTGGCTGGTGGCAACCGACCGAACATCATCTAGGATAACCGTATGAAGACCGTAGCATTGGCTGTTAAATCGCCCGTTGAGAGAGTTCGCCGATCTATTGCCCGCCCTTCATACGGTTCTTTTCCCAGCCGTCAGGCCGGGCCTCCAGCCACTATGTCCTTAATTGTCTTCAGCATTTGTCATACCATCTTTGCTCTAACTCTATGTTTCCTGTGGTAGCTTATCGCAAGACTCTGTACTGATTGTCTTATTCTATGGTTGTACCGGCCTCTGTTAGGCTTATAACGCCTCTTTCGGGACTGTTGTCATCTTCCCTGCTCCTCTCTGCCTCTCTCTAGGAATGCGGCAACATCCTTCGCCCTATCCAGCATCCATCGGAGATCTGCCGTCAAATTCCTAAGAATCTTCGGCGGGACATCTCCCTTATGGGCTTCGGCGAAGGCCTTGGTAGCATGTCCCACATCATCGAGCCTCCTGAGCCTTGTTGTTGTATCGATGTTCCTGTTGTCCGCCATGTTGACAGCTGCCGAAACATCCTGTAAGAGCCGTCGAAAGTCCGCCATCTCCCCAAGGTCGGAGTATTTTCTTTGGGAATACTCTGACATCACTTTCACTTCCTCCCGGAAATAACATCCTCATGTAGTAGATGCTCTTAGCGGTGTCCTCGTAAACTGTGGTATTTGACGAAAGCCGATGGTTGGATGATGAATCTCTGTCACGACTTGGTCTATGGCGGTAGATGTTGAGCAAACAACGTTGGTAAAAGAATGAAAGCGTATGCATCGTTCAAGATATGCATCAATATACAAGCAGGCAGGTTGCGCCGTTTTATGTAGAGGATGGTGACTATACTCCACACTCCAATCTGGATTGTGCCACCGAGTCCCCAGAATGGAATATGAGGCAATACGAAGACAACGTACGCGATGAGCGCGCTTAAACCGAGACGGCCTGTCAGGCTGTTTAGCCGCTCAATCGGATAGCCACGAAACAGTATTTCTTCTGTAATGCCTGCCGTGATAACAACCGCTATACGTAGAGCTATTGGTACCCGTGCCAATTGAGCGATGCCGCCTGAGGTTGTCCCCAAGCCAAGGGCACTGACGACAGGGGTTGTGAGAATGAATGAGACTGCCCCGATCACGAAGCCTATCACACCCCATACCCAATCACGCCCCCACGCCTTACACTCTCAAACCAATACCTAAACCCCCTCTAAGATATACCTATATGGAGACTCAGCTAAATCGACTCCCACACCGCTTCATAGAATAGGTTCTCCGCTATGGTACTGTCAAGTTAAGGTCTGACATATTTTCTTCTGATATGATGGTATTGCCTTTACTCTAGAATGGTTTATAAAGGGATAAATCTGTAAAAGAACAGACCTCCTAACAAAACCAGTTAAAAGATAAACCTACACAACCCTAACTTGACAGTCTCTCCGCTATGGTACTGTCAACTTTTACTTAAGTCTTTCTCGGA